>NZ_KI912582.1:0-337280 GCF_000519125.1 Desulfocurvus vexinensis DSM 17965 | reverse complement strand
GAGTTTCAATCCACGCCCCCGCGCGGGGGGCGACGTAGTGAATTTGGGAGGGTGCGCCGCATGGGTTTTAAAGGTATCCTTCGCGAACCTGACCCCGTAGCGATACAGCCTCTATCCAATCTATTTACCGAAAAAGACAACTCACTGATATATTTATGATAATTATTTGTGCGAACCTCCCCGGCCTTTTGGGGCAGCTTGGGGTTCGCGGGGTTTAGACCAGAAGCAGGCCGTCCGGGTCGCGGCCCGCCTTGGCCCCCACGTGCTCCAAGCGACGCCGCCAGTTGCTGCCCAGATAATAGAAACGTAAGCTGTCTTTATCCTTATCTATTTCCTCAAGCAACCGACCCCGCAGCTTCGTCCACTGGGCAGGGTCCACATCGCATTCGAACAACGAGTACTGCACCCGCTGCCCGTAGTCCTGGCAGGCCCGGGCGATGCGCCGCAACCGCCGCGCCCCCGTGCCGTCCCGGAAATCCACATCGTAGCTCACGAGCACCAGCATGCCCCGCCCCCCCTACTGCCAAAAGAACGGCGGATACCCGTCCAGGTCCCCACGCACGTGCCGCGCCAGCAAAAGCGCCTGCGTATGAAACGCCAACCCCAACGGCATCTTCTCCTTCAAAAACGGATGCGTCAGCACGTCGCGCTTGCGCTTCTGATACGCTTCGAGCACCGTGCGCCGCGTCCCGTCGTCCATCAGCACGGCCCCGGACTCCGTCACGGTGAACCCTCCGGGACCGACCTGCTCCCTGTTGACCAGCGAAAGCACCAGCCGGTCCGCAAAGAAGGAGCGGAACTCCTCCATGAGATCCAAGGCGAGTCCCGGGCGGCCCGGACGGTCGCGATGCAGAAAACCCACCGCCGGGTCCAACCCGACGCACTCCAGCGCCGAGCGCACGTCGTGGGCCAGCAGGGTGTACACGAAGGACAACAGGCAGTTGATCCGGTCCAGGGGCGGCCGACGGTTGCGCCCGGCGAACCGGAACGCCTCCCCTCCCCGCAGCACCATTTCGTCGAACACCGCGAAGTACACGCCCGCCGCCTCGCCCTCCACTCCGCGCAGCATCTCCAACCCCTGCGCGCGCTCCAACCGCGCGGCACAGTCGTCCAGCCGGGCCAGCGCGTCCCCAAGGCGCGCCGCGTCCAGCTTGTCGGCATGGTCCCGCACGGCCCGGCGCAACACGGACCGGGCGTTGACGATCTTGCCCGCCAACACGCAACGCGCCACCAGGGCGCTGCGCTCCCCATCGTCCGCCCACCGGTACTGCTCCCTGCGCAACAGGACGTTGCCGCTCACGGGCCCCTGGGACCGGGCCAGGAACTTGCCGTAGGCCGTCAAAAACGACACGGCCACGTCCCGCTCGGCCAGATGCCCCAGCAAAAAGGGGCTCACACCCACGTTTCCAAAGCACACGACCCCGTCCAGGGTGTGCACTGGAAAACGGGCCTTGGTTCCGTCCTCCAGGCGCACCAGGACACACTCCCCGTCCTTGGACAGGTAGGCCCCCTGGCTGGTCACGTACAGCGTGTTGCAATGCGTCTTCATAGGTCCTTCAATGCCTCGGCCACATAGTGGCGCACGCCGCCGCGCCGCCGGATCGCCTCCGGGCGGCACAGCGGACGCAGGGAACAGTTGCGGCACCGCCCTGCTGACCCCGGGGCCGGTGTGGCCCCATCGCCCAGCAGGGCGTGGACACGGGCCGCCGTTTCCGTGGTCTTCGCGCGCAAGGCGTCGTCGAAGATCACCACCTCCCGGCGCTTGCGCTGCCCATAGAACAACGCGCCCTCGGGTACCGAAACGTCGAGCATCTCCTCCAGGCACAGGGCCTGGGCGCACAACTGCACCCGGTCCCAGTCCTGGTCCTTGGGGCGCCCGCGCTTGTACTCAACCGGATACGGCACCTGCGGCGCGCCCGGCACGGCTCCGAATTCCACCACGTCCGCCACGCCGGTCAGCCCCAGGCGCAGGCTGCGCACGGGCATGCCGCCGCGAGCGCGTACGCCGCCGCGCCCGCGCACCCGGCCCGAGTCGGCCACGGCATGCAGGATGCGCCCCTCGGCAGTGTAGCGGTTCTCCGCCCAGACGCGCTCCAGGTGGATCAACGCACACTGCCGGGGGCAGTAGAGGTAGTGCTGCAAGGCCGAAATCGGCAGCAGCTCGTCCTCCGCATACATGGCGGCGTCCATGGCCTAGAACTTCACCTCGCAGCTCACGCCCTGGGGCACGCCGGACTCGTCCACGGCGACGCGGTAGTCCGCGAAGGCGCGCGCGGGCCCCTGGGAACCGTCCGCCCGGGACACCGTGACCAGATCGAACAACGCCTGGGCCTGGGCATTGCCCAGGGCGGCGTCGTGCTTGAAGACCACCAGCCCCCGGGCCGCCATCTTGCCCCGAGCGGCTGAGCGGTCGTGGTCGAACATGTTGGCCAGGGCCTCCCACAATAGCTTCAGGTCGTCCTCGGAAAACCCGGTCCCACGCTCACCCATGGCCAGCGGCGCCGACACGAAACCCTCGGCCCGGTAAAGGGCGTAGGGCACGATGTGCTTGCGGCCCATGGTGCGCTCCTTTTCCAGGTCCTTTGCGTTGGTCACGGCCATGCGCGTGATGCTCACCTCCTGCGGGATGATCGGCTCCACGCTGCGGGCGAAGGCCAACTGCACCGGCCCGCGCACCTGGCCGCAATTGACCTCGGTGGTCATCACCGCGCCGAAGGTGCGCACGTCGAAGAAGTTGTCGCACATCCAACGGGTCAGGGCGTGGGCCTCCTGCTCCTTCTTGGGCAATTTCTTGGCCTCGGGCTTGAGGTCCAGGGCCTTGTAGGCCAGCTCGTGCTGCTCGTTGAGCACGGCCTTTTCGCGAACGTAGACGTTGTAGCCCTGCGCCGGGACGGCCCCGGTGTCGCGCGCCAGGTCCACGTAGTTGCGCACCTTGCGCTTGAGGCACACGTCCGTGACCAGGCCGTAACCGGTCTCCGTGTCGATGCGCGGCATGTTCCCGGCATCGGGGTCGCCGTTGGGATTGCCGTTTTCGACGTCGAACAGGTACACGAACTCGTAGCGATTGCTGATGGCGGCCATGGTCTAGTTCTCCTTTTCGTCTTTCTTGGTGAAGAAATCCTTGCGCTGGTGGTAGTAGCCGAGCTGGAACACGCCCTGTTCCGGCGTGGGCAGCGTGAGCGGGAAATCGGCAATCTCCGCGCAGATATCCTGGACCTGCCTGTCCAGCCAGTGGGAAGTCCCTTCCTTTTCCTTCAGCTTGCGCAGTTTGGCGAGGTGGTTGTCGGCCCCTTTGAGCAGCACGGGGAAGACCCGAGCCGGGGTGGCCGAGGCCGCGCCGATGAAGCGGTCCCGGATGGTGGCGTTGGCCCCGGGGACGGCCTCCTGCTGGGCCCGCTCCAACACAGCGAACAGCCTGCCGAGCAGGTAGGGCGCGTCGGTGCGCGCGGTGTCGAGAGCCATGGGAATCTCCTTGTTGTGGTTGCGGATGAGACACGCCCTGAGCATGGCGGCGCGCAGGTAGGACACGCTGTTGATGGGCTTCCCGTTCTTGTCCTTACGGGACTTCTCGACCCGGATTCGCTCCAGAACCTGAACCAGCAGGGCCTCGGGATATCGCCCGCCCGTCAGCATGGCACGCAGCAGCCCTCCGGCCAGGATCGCCGGGAAGTTTTTCATGTCGCCCAAGGCCGCCAGTTCGCGCGCCAGGTGCCGCACACCGGGATGATCCGGCTGGTTGTCGTACTGCTTGACCACGGCCAGGTCCCGGAAGTGCCGGCCCACGCGCTCGGCCATCTCGCCCACGGTGCCGACGTGCCAGAAGCGCACGGCGAGGCGGGCCGCGTTGGGCGCCAGGCCGAGCACGTAGAACGCGGTCCCGGCGTCCTGAATATCCGTGGGCGCGCGCCCCTGTTTCACGGCCTCCAGGAACAGGCCCAGGTCGCGGGCCACGGCCTTGTCCTCGATGTCCTGCGGCGCGTCCCACCCGGCGATGAGCCCTGGCAGATACGATTCCGCCGTGGTCGGCTTTTCGGTCCAGAAGACCACCGTGGTGTCGCCGACCTGCACCCTGCGCCCGCGCTGGCGGAGCAGATGGTTGAGGGCCGTGGTGTAGCCGAAGGCGGCCTGTTCACCCACCGGACAATTCGCGTTGTATCTATGCCCGTGGGAGTCGTATGCTGTGTCGTTGAAGCTGACGAGAGGGGCACCGGAAGGCTGCCCTCCGGGAACCCCCTTTATTTCCGGGTGCAGCCTCGTGAGCCTGGCATTCTTGATGCCGGACACGAGGCATTGTCCCGTGCCTCCGGAAGGGAGAGCCTCCATTTCCTCCAGCCACGCTGTCTTGATGGCGTTCTTCTCGTGCAGGAATTCCTGTTCCCCATCCAGGCGGACGACAAGGAAACCTCCAGCAAGTGCATCCTCATGGTCTTCCATGTCCTGCGCTTTTTCAGGCTCCCAAGATTCCAGAAATGAGACAAACGCCCTGGCTGCCGGATCGTCCATACCTCGTAGCAGCCGCAAATTGACTGCCTTGAACTCCTCATGCCGGTCCGGAACCAGGGTGTATTCCTTGTTATCGAACGTAATCCCCAGGACATACTTCGAATTGTCCCAGGTAAAATACGGCGGTGGCTTTTGTCCGGACCGCTTTCCCATGGGCTTGGGAACGACCACCGACCTGGCAAATGGCTTCGCGCCTTCGTGGTGCCGCAAATCCTCGAACCCGAGCAATGTGCCATCGCCGTCCAAAACGAGGGCATGAGTCGCACCCTGAACGCTGAACCCATATTCCGGGACAACCGCGTGAGACTCGGCCCGCAAGCGGTCATAATACCCGCTCAGCGCCTGAAGAATCATGGCTTCACCTCCTGGCCGCAATCGAAGACGCCATCGCGCATCACGGGCCGGAAGAAGCGCGGGGTCATACCGCCCGAGTAGTCGATGTCGTGGAGCATCCAACCCAGGTCCCTCTCGCCGGACAGCGCCGACGGCGGCGGATCGTCCTCCAACAGTTCGAAGCGGGCCGCGAATTCCCGGCAGCCGAGATAGGGCCGGTGATAGCACTGCCCCTTCGCGGCCCGGCGGCGGAAGATTTCGTGGTGCTTGCCCTCGTTGTCCCCCGGCCCGGCCCGGTCGGTCATTTCGAAATGGGCCTCGATGACGTACTCCACGTCGCGCAGGACCATGGCGGCGCGCTGCTGGCGGTCGTCCTCGATGAACGTCACCACCCGCTTGCCGTCGGCGCGAATGGCCTGGTTGACCACGGCGGCGGAGAGCTTGCCCCCCAGTTCGTTGCGGCGCACGTTGTCGAAACGCACGGGCCTGAGCACGTGGATGCGGTCCACGACCCAGCGGATGGCCGGTTTCCAATGGATCGCTTCCAGGATGCCCCGCGCCGCGGACGGCGTCATCACGTCGTAGCTCACACGCTCGGCCTTCATCTCCGGCCGCGTGAAACAGGCGTAGTCGCCCCAAACCCTAAGTTTGACGCCGAATTCCATAGGCCCCTCCTTGTGTCTGTTTTCAGCTACAAAATGTAGTTCGCCGCCTCCTGGCCGGTATCGACCACGAGGCCTAAATCGTCCCGGTACGACTCCGGTCGAACGAGTACGGCATAACTCTCGTCCACGATTTCCAAGGCGCCCTGCGCATCCAGTTGCCGGAACTCGTGACGATAGACCTGGACCGTGAAGCGCTGCAGCCGCCGGAGCACCGAACCCGGGAATTGGACGTGGCGCAGTTCTTCCACCAGGGCTTCCCCGGCGTCCCCCCAGGGCACGATGACCGGCAGCATGTCGTTTTCGATGAGCCGGAACGCCTGGGCCACGTCCCGGAAAGGGAAATTGAGGCGGTCCACGTCGGCGGACAGGGCGGCCAGGATGCCCTTGCTGTCCAGGCGTTCGACCCGCCGCCAGTAGTAGTTGGCGAAATAGTCCCGCACGGCCCGGGCCGAAAACGGCGCATCCTCGAAACGGCGCAGGGTGGACTGCGCCGAATCCGCAGCCGGGCGGAACATCCGGGGCAGGCCCGCCTCGTGGCGAAAGACCCGCGTCAGGCCGCGCCGCCCCTCGCCCAGCAGCCCTTCGCGGTTGCAGCGCCCGGCGGCCTGGGCGATGGAATCCAGGCCCGCCAGCTCCCGGTAGACCAGGGGAAAATCGACGTCCACCCCGGCCTCCACGAGCTGCGTACTGACCGTCAGGCAGGGCCGCCCCGCCGCCAGATCGGCCCGGATGCCGTCCAGCACCAGGGACCGGTGGGCCGGGCACATGCGGGCCGAAAGGTGGCGCGCACCGGGGCGTTCGCGAAGCAAGGCGAACAGTTCCGCCGCCCGGCTGCGGGTGTTCACGATGCACAGGGTCTGACGCTCCCCGGCCAGGGCCTGCGCCAGGGCCTCGGTGGACAGGGTGCCCGCGTCCTCCAGCTCGACCCGGTCGAAAGCCTCTTCGATCCCGTCCAGGCCGGTCACGATCTCGCGGACCCCATCGAGACCGTCGGGGAAGGACGGGGACGTGGACAGGGCGGGTTGGGTGGCCGTGCAGAGCACGACGCTCGTGCCGTAGTTGGCGGTGAGTTCCCGCAAGGCCTCCAGGCACGGGCGCAGGTACTCCACGGGAAGCATCTGGGCCTCGTCCAGGACGACGACGCTGCCCGCCACGTTGTGCAGCTTGCGGCACCGCGAGGAGCGGTCGGCGAACAGCGACTCGAAGAACTGCACGTTGGTCGTGACCACCACCGGGGCGTCCCAGTTCTCGGACGCCAGCCGGGCGCGGCGGTAGGAGGGCGAATCTTCGTCCATCGCTTGGCCCAGGGAGCCGGGCGTGAAGGTGCTGTGGTGCTCCACCACGGCCTCGTCGCCCAGCACTTCGCGGAAGACGCGGGCGTTTTGCTCGATGATGGACATGTAGGGGATTACGTAAATGACCCGCCGCAGCCCGTACAGCGCGGCATGGCGCAGGGCGAAGGCCAGAGAGGACAAGGTCTTGCCTCCGCCGGTAGGCACGGTAAGGGAAAAAAGCCCCGGAGGAGACAGGGCCGCGAGCAGGCAGGCGTCCAGGATTTCCGCGCGCTTGGCGTTGACCCTGGTGGATGCGCTACGGATACTCGCCAGATGCGCGCCGAGCCTCGCCTCCAGTTCCGGCAATTCCGGGCCGGGGACGCGCAAGGCATGGCGCTTTGGATCCATGAAGCGTTCGGTGTCCAAAAAATCCGCATCCACAAGGCAGGAGAACAACAAGCGAACGAAAAAGGACACCTGGAAGGCCATTCGGGTTTTGTCCGCGGCGATTCGTAGCGGCAACTCCCCGGGCTTTTCGCTTTCCAGGAGGTATTCCGGGATGTCCTGCGGTTCAGAAAGCCCCGTCCGAGCCAGGCGGGACGCCAGATCGCTTGCGGACCCGTCCTTTCCGTTCGGCAATCCGCCATGATGCCCGGCGATGGCATAGGCGGCGAGCAGTCCGGGAATCCCCAGCCGCTCATGGGCATGTCGAGCCCCGAACGTGGAATGGTCGACCCGGCCCGTTAATTTCCCGGTGATTCGTTCCTGGAACGCATCGGAAAATTTGCCCAGGTCATGCCACAGTCCGCACAGCCTGCCCCAACCCGGCGCGCCAAAGGATGCCGCAAAATCGCCAGCCAAGCGTGCGGTACCCTCCAAATGCTCTTCGATGGATTGGTATTCGAGCTCTCCGCCAGCTCCATCTCTGCTGTGCCCGTAACGCACACTCCCTCCAGCATCGTCATCGTGTTACGTTGGAGAAGCCCCTTTCCGGCGTTTCGGGCATATCCACAATACCGTTTCTCGCTACTCACGATACATACCAAGACCAGAGCATCTCGGGCAGTCCGGGCTAATACCCCGACATGAGCACATAACCATATCCTTTTTTGTGCTCTTTTGTTTCAACGCTGTTTGTTTAGGATATCTATTCCCAACGAGATCCGCCTTCAAGAATGATAGTCCGTATGCGACATAAAGCCTGGAAATCCAGCTTTGCTGGTGTACCGCCAGCTCGAGATCCCCTGGAGTCTGAATCGCTGTAATTCTCGGTTGGTGCTGTTCAGGATGAAAGAAATCAGAGAATGCGCCAACAACTCCTTTTTTATATGGATTGTCTTGGTGTCCACCTCCACCAAATATAATACGGATATGCTTCTTCATGGTAGGAACTGGAGCAACGCCGTTTCCTTTAGGCAAATGCCGTTGAGTTTCCTTGATGGTCTGGGAATGTGAATAATGAGAAAGTTTGTTTTCTATAGCATTCTTAGCCTGAGTGAGGTTGGGACTGCCGTCCCCGGTTTCCTTTTTGCTTCTCCAATAATCAAGCTGTTTGGTTGAAACGTTAGAGCCACAGGCCAATCTCTCTATATGGCTAGATCCAATCGGGAAAACATTAGCTGAAAAGTAGTTTAATTGTTTGGTATACGTGAAAACGCTTTGGTCAACAGTTCCTGCGCCAGTGTCCGAGAAAAAATAAATAGTTCGTGGGTCTGGACTAGAGGCTGGTGAGCGGATAAAAGCTTGAACGTTCGCGCTTACTTCTGGATAAACGAAGCAAAGATCATCTAGCATGCAAATATCTATGGATCTCGAAGCGTCCTCTAGCATTTCGTCAATGTGGTGCAGCTTTACTCTTGCTTCTCTGGTCAAGGACGGGGCAATAGACCAAGCCTTTTTCAGAATCCGTTCGTAAGTTCCTTGGATCTTTGGAACGCTTGCATCAGCGACAGGTATTGCGAGGTTAACTGCAAATTGATCAGCGGGATTATCGCCAAAATCTGGAAACCTGCTTTTCGCGTCTTGCTGAATTTCTCCTAATGACGAACCTAGGAAAAAAACTGCGCATTTTTCAACAAACTCAGCGAGATGCAAGCCCCCCATGCCGTTCAAGGCAGACCTGTAAGGGTTGAGGACTGGCGCATTAATATCTCCACTGGCTATCTTTTCAATGGCAAATTTGAGATGGTATAAACCGTTATTGGGGTATTGGATTTGCGAGTCGGTATGCCGGGCCAACTCTCCATTTTGGAATAGGACCGCGCTGGGGATTAAGAATGGCTTTTCCTTGTCGTTGTAGCATCCAGGACAAAAGACCCACGCTTTATCTTTGTATACCTCTCGGTAGACACACTTGGAGAAAGATGTCCCGAAATCATATCCAATTTGGATGAAGTACGGTTCTCTTTGAGGCCGAAGCAGTTCGCTCGAATCCCTTCGGGAGGTCGCTAATGGGTCAGTAGAACTGTCGACTATCTGGTGAGCGTCTGAGTCAATAGGCTTTTTACCAACATCGGCCTTCGAGTCGCCAAAAAGCTCATCCCTTAGCTTGCCGAAAAAATCAGATATCTTACCCATTTGATACCCTCCCTCATGCTCCGACCTGAACCAACCCAACGGCGACAGGCTCGGTATCGGGCAAGATTTCAGCGCTTGCCCGCAGAGAATTGAGCCGCTTCGCCTTGTTCTCCTGCGCCTTATTGAGCCGACCTTGAGCCATGCGAATCACACGCTCTTCTCTTCCTGACTCTACCAATGTCTGCAGACGTCGTTTATCTTGCTCTATCCTTCGGTCAAAAATCCCAGTAACGCGCTGTGTCTTGATTTGCAGAACACTTTCGTTCTCAATTTCAAACTGAGTCACTTCTTCGCTAAACATTTTCTGCATGTATGACTCAAGAGAATCAAATCGCATCATCATCAAATCTCTGTCGTAATCGCGATATGGCCAGTCATCTCCAGAGGTCAATACTTCTTGAAATATTTTCTCTGTTTCATTGATGGAATAGAGTGCTCCTGTTTTTAGGCAGATCATGGCATAAGACAGTTTCTCAACGCTAGAAAGTCCTTTCATAACCCAGCGTTCAATACGATAGAGATACACTCCGTTAGGAATGCTGGCTTTGAGAACGGTCACTGCCGCCAGTTTGTATAAATCATGTTCCTTATCTTTGTTGATTTTCGTGATCCAGCGAATCATTGGAGAAAGATGGTTCACGAAATTAATATTTCTCTTTTGCTTTTGGGATAGTCTTTGAAGAACTTCCCTGCTGAAAGAAAGCGCTAATTCTTTCTGCCGTAGAGGACGCGCGCTGAGCGACCTGTCCCCTTGAATGAAATCGCCTAATGATGCTCGGGCCTCCTCAGAGAACCTGATTAAGAGGCAACCAGGGAAAGGGGTATTGTAATTTACTTCAGTGCCCTTAAAATACCTGCCGAAGAAATCAGCAACATAGTTTTCGAGTTCATCAGCTTGCACGAATCGCCCTTTGCCTCGGTCTTCCTCAACTTTCTTCTGTACGTAATCAGAAAGAGCAACCAAGGCATCACCTGACTCTTCTAGAGTCTTGATCAGTACGAGACGGTTTTCTATCGCTGTTTGAGTTTGAGATATTTTATTTCGTTCCTCTTCCGGGGTCAGTTCATTGCTGAGCAAATCTATAGTTAGCTGCTTTACTTCTTCTCCAATGACATCATCGAGGTCGCCCAAGCTGCTGCTGAAAGCTTCAAGTTTTTCGTGTAGTCGCTCGTGAATTCGCTCCTCGATTGTGTTGCTTACTTTGAAGTGAACAATGGAAAGGCTTTTCGCCTTCTGGCCCACGCGGTCGATACGGCCAATTCGCTGCTCAACCCGCATCGGATTCCATGGGAGATCATAGTTGACTAGTATCCGGCAAAACTGGAGGTCTATGCCTTCGCTCCCCACTTCCGAGGCGAGAAGGATTCGAGGACCGTTCGGATCCTTGAAACGATCCAGCTCTTCCCAGCGATTTTCGATGGGTATTCCGCCATGGATGATGGTTACGCTTTCGCCCAGGGCCACCAGCCGCCTGCGGAGGTAGGCTAATGTCGGGCGATAATAGGCGAAGATTATTATTTTTTCTTTAGGCTCCTTGCGAAGAACATCTACAAGTGCCTTGAACTTACTGTCATTCTTTTCAAAATCGTAGGAGAGGAGCTGCCTAATTCTACTTATGTCCTCGCCGCTGATGGACGCTGCAGAGCTCTTCTCAAATCCTTCTCCTCCAAATGCCTCTTGATGCAAATTTTCGTCGGCAAATAGCTCATCCGAAAGAATTCGATGAGAGAATGCAGGCAGGCAACTCGCAGTCATAAGCTGCAATCCCATCACCTGAAAAACGTGAAATGGTTTCTTGTTCTTTTTACACCTTAGTCGGACAACCTTGAGGATTGCTTGGTACAACTCCATCTCTTCTGGAGTATACTCCAAGGCAACAACATGAGGCTTCCTCACAGCCCGCTCTTCCTTGACCTGCACACGGCGTGTTCGATTGATGTATGCACCAAGAAGATTTAATTTCTCTGCAATATCCTGGCACTTAGCCAGTAGAGACACATCTTTGAATCCCGAGTGCGAGAGTGATTCCAAATGCTTTATGAACTGGTCGAATAGCCTGTTTTCTTTGATGTATCTGCTTTTGGCCATTCCCTGTACTGAGGTCATGAGCGTCTCGACATCCACAGGGGCTTGCGCCAGTGCGTTGCCCGCGTGGACGGCAGGTCGGTTCATGGCCACTAAATCCTCGAAGCTGGCCTGGGTGGCGAAAAAGTCCTCATCAATAAGGCGCAGCAAGCTATGCAGGTCAATGTTGCTGTTGTTAACCGGCGTTGCCGAAACGCAAAGGACGGCCCTGGCGCTGGCCGAGATATTTTCGCCAAGATGGAAGGTCGTTGTCGCCTGGTTGCGCATATAGTGCGCTTCATCAAAGATAACCATGTCCAGGGGAGGGTAATCCTCATCCCAAAACCTGAGCTCCCTTAAGAGTTCAGCCTTAGGATACTCCGACGGCTTATCTTCAGGAGGCTGATTGAGGCTTTCCCTCGAGTCTTTTGGCGGGCGAAGGCCTGAATAAGTGCCGATGAGGATGAAGGGATAGTCGGGACCATTCTTTTTGAGTTCTTTGATTTCGTCACGAAATCCCTTGAAATCAATAATACGCGCATCGAGCAGGAATTTGTTCCGCAGCTCTTCATGCCATTTCTCAGCGAGAATTTTAGGGCAGATCACAAGCAGCCTGTTGGACTGGTAGCGGGCTTGCATCTCCATCCAGATGAGGCCGGATTCAATCGTTTTCCCCAAACCGACCTCATCTGCCAAAATAAGACGCTCGGTCGGGGAATTGATGAATTTCAGGACGGGTTTGAACTGGTATGGATAGAAATCAATCTGGGCTGCCTCCATGGAGTAGATCACCTCATGAAGTGTGCCTTTGAGTTTTTCATAAGTAATAAGGCGCTTAAGGTCCGAAAGCTTTCCAAATCTTCCGTCAAAAAACTGCTCGCGCAACGTTTTGACTTTGTCTGGCTCAAGAGCTTCCAAAACGCCTAATGGGCGAAATCCGGTATTACCATTGGGGTATTGCACTTCGACCATGATTTGCGAGCCTGCCCTGGTGCATCGCCCCGTGTATATCCCCTGCTGGCTTGGGTTATTCTTGTCGACTACCAGTTGGCCTTTAGAAAAAGGGATTCCGTTTTGCTCTGTGCAACCCATTGATACGCCCATCATTTTTGTTCGACATTTTTAGGGGGTGAGCTTGATTCTTGGATTGTCCTATATCTTTTATTTCAACCAGGAACAACTGCATCAAAAAGCCCATGAGCAACTGTGGACTGCGTCCAGAGGGATCTTTTTCAAACGTCCGTTCATGGCATGTCATCCAAGACATCCCAACCGTAATACGAGAAGGAATAACCGTTTCCGACCGGCCTCTTGCCCACGCCGACGATGTGAAGCGGGTACTCACGGTGGGTGATCCTGGTTTCCAGGCGGGCTTGGGCCGCCCTGTGCGCCGCATCCCAATCCCGATCGTCCAGGAGGAACTCGGACACGTAGACGAAACAGCGTT
Source organism: Desulfocurvus vexinensis DSM 17965 (assembly GCF_000519125.1). Taxonomy (NCBI): domain Bacteria; kingdom Pseudomonadati; phylum Thermodesulfobacteriota; class Desulfovibrionia; order Desulfovibrionales; family Desulfovibrionaceae; genus Desulfocurvus; species Desulfocurvus vexinensis. Next base: position 324,416 of record NZ_KI912582.1, on the reverse strand, counting down.
CCCCGTTCGTTCTTTCGGCGACGAACTGCGGTTGATTGTCCAGTCTCAGGGGGATGGCGGAGTATCGCTTGATCCCGCTCGCCGCGTTGAGCGCGTGCTCCCCGGGATCCCGCATCAGCCCGAACAGGTCCTGGCCGGGTCTGGAGAAGGTGATCCTGCCCGGTTGCAGCCTTTTCCCCTCCTTCTCCTGCCTATCGACCGGCACCCCCTGCCCGGATGCGAGATAGGCCTGGAGACACAAAGCGCCTTCGATGGCGTCTCCCTTGCGCGGAAGATAGTCTCCCAGCAGATGTTCGCCCGCGTAGAGAGTCATGGGGATGGCGCCCCCCTCTGTGTCGTGCCGCGTCGTGATCCGGCAGACCCGGTTGCCCATGAAGTCCACCCAGTCGACGCTCAGGACGGGAAGGATGTAGTGGTACTCACTGGGATATTCGAAGGAAGGGAACAGGGTGGACCGGTCCGTGCCCATGGTGATGGTCTGCGGCCCCATGTCGTTGCCGTCCTCGTCGAACGTGAGCGGGCCTTGCGAAATTTCGAAATCATGATCTTCCGCGGGGTAGACGGACATCGCGAATCCCGAAATGATGAACGGATACTTGTGCTCCGGCCTGAGCTCCCGGCGGTTCCGGAGATAGAGCGGGACGAATGCCGTCAGCGGCAATCCTTCGGGCGTTGCCAGGACGACGGAGCCTTCCACTCCCCGCTCCCATTCTTCGAAGGAAAGAGGCTCCAGGTCGATACTGGCTCCCCAGGTCGCGCAGGGATACATGGATGCGAAATCGAGACGCCGCTCCTCGGGCGCGTGCGTGCACAAAGCCAGGCAGAATAACGAGGCGTCTTCGGGGTAGAACCCGGCGAAAGCCTTGTCGCAGTTGCCCCGGACACGCATGGCCGCCGGGAAGTCGGCCTCGGCGGTGACTTTCATGGCCTGCACGATGGTTTCAAGATAGGAATCGATGAATCCCCCGACGTCCGGAACGAGCGACGCCCAGTGATCGCCATGATCGCATCCAGCGATGAAATCGACGGCCAAGGAGTCCGGTCCTTCCACCTCCTGGGGAATGCGGGGGAAGGCCGCCAACTGCTGTTCGAAGGCCGTCTTGCGGAGCGCGCCGTCCCTTTCCGTGAGCCGATTGAGGCCGAGCTGGGCCACCAGGCCGTCCGGGTATTCCCCAAGAAGGGACGTGAAACGGTCCCGGGCCTCGTCGGGAAGGCCCAGGCCCTCGCAGCAAAGCGCTGAAGCCTCCAGGGCCTTTTGCTTGTCCGTGTCCGATTCGGGAGCGGGGCAAGAGAGAAGGTCGTCCGCGACATCCAGAGCGGCGCGGAAATCCCGGGACTTGAGGCGCCGCTCCAAGAAAGGCATTCCCAGGAGCCAGGTGTTGCCGGGGGCGCTCGGATGGTCGAGGTCCCGCTGGGTGGCCAGCTTGAAGCACTCGAAGGCCAATGCCTTTTCAGCGAGGGAATCCAGAACACATCCGGCCAGATTCCAGAGATCGGCGGTGTCGGCATCCGAGTCGAGGGCTGACAGGAGCAGAATGCTCGCCTCTTGGCGCAGACCCAGGAGCGCCCCCTGATGCGCCAACGACGCTTCGAGGGTTACAGGTTCGAGGCACGGCGACCAGCGGCTGACGCCGACCACGTAGCGCCGAGCGGTTCCGGGATCGTCCTCGGCAAGCGCCTCGGTCCGGCCGACGACGACCCGCGATCTTTTTCCGCGTTCGGAAAGTCCCTCGCTGCCATCTGCGGTCCATCCTTCGGAGATGGCGAATATCTCATGTTCGGCTGATGCGGGCGCATGTCGCTGGATGCCGCAAAGAAACTCTTCCCGTACCTGCTCTTCGCAGGGTAGCAAGTCGCTTTCCTCCCGCCAGATGGCGTTGATGGCCGCCTCAGGATGCACGGTGAAGACCTGGATGTCGCGCAGGAATCCTTCCCTGTGCAGGAAGAGGCGCACTGTCCAGTCCTGGGCGCCTTCCTGAAACCCCTTTTCATACCAGACAGATCCGTTCTTGCCGTACGAAAATTTCCAGCCCAGCTCCCGCAGTTGTGCCCGATTGAACAGCGCGCCGCATAACTCCCTGCGCAGGCGAAACAGGGGCGTGACTGCCGAGCAGTTGCGTTCCAGCAGTTTGCGGACGGTCTCCCTCAGCATGGCGGACCTCCCTGCAGGAGCGATACCGTGACCCTGACGGCGTTCCAGGGCGACTCACCAGCGCCGACGTCTTCCACTCTGCAGACAAGGCCGACGCCGTCCCGCAGCAACCGGGAGATGTGCCTGTTATCGCTGCGGGGCACATACCCCAGCTTGGTGCCGCCCCGGTATATCTCCACGGCGTACCGGTCGTGCGGATTGCCCGGTTCGGGGATCAGGCGCAGGGTCTCGCCGGGTCGCATCCAGGGCAGGACCGTCTGGCCCTGATAATACTGGAAGCCGGCCACGGAGAAACGGTTGATGATGGTTTCCCGGGCCTCTCCCTGTGCGGGCGCGCCCCCAAGAAGCAGGGCAAGGGCCGGTATCGTCCTGAGGAAGCGGCGTCTTGAGATGTTCATGGTGTCCTCCTTTCATGCGCCGCGTCGATATGGACCCGCGTGGTTCCGGTGGCGATTTCAGCGTGCATTTTTTGTTGGGAGAGCCAGACTATTTGACAGATGTTCCATATTTCGGAATATAGGAAAATAAAATTGGATATGAAAATTCAGCCCCATAGGAAGAGTGACGCCCATGCCAGCCAAACTCGCTCCGTACAGCTCCCCTTCGCAAAAGGTCCTCGGTCTCTACTGCCTGCTGATGTTCACGGGCAGAAGGTTCACGCTGCCGCAGCTTTCGCGGGAGCTGCATTGCTCGAAACAGACCGTCATGCGGATGGTCGAGCAGATAGACCGCAGTTTCGGTGGGGAAGTACAAAGCGGCCTCGAAAAAGGCAAAAGGATCTACTGGATGCCGAATCCCAAGGCATCGCCCAGGACGACCCTCAGCGCCGAGGAGATCCAGCAGTTGGAGCTCTGCCGGACGATGGTGCTGCACCTCCTGCCGGAAGGGATTGGCGAACAGGTCCGCCGTGCCGTGGCCAAGGCTTCGACCCTGCTCGCCGATCGGGACGAACGGGACAAGGCCTTCACCCCCTTGGCCGTCGCTGAGTTCAAGGGGCGCATCGACTACACTCCGCATCAGGAGCACATCACGGCGCTCATAAGGGGCATCCAGGACAAGCGGACGTGCGAAATCACGTACCACGCACCAAACAACCCGGAGCCGAGAACCTACGCCTTCGCCCCGCGACAGCTCGTTTCGTATCGGGAGGCCCTGTATGTGACAGGATGGCGTGTAGCGGACAGGGGCGCCGCCGATCCCCTGCGTTCGATCATGCTCGCCGTGCATCGGCTGCAGGGCGTCCGGGTGCAGAACAGGGCTTTCGACATCGAACCCGATGCCGAGAGCAAGGCGGAATTGTTCGGGCTGATGGTACAGGAGCCGTTTCGGAGCAAGGTGAAATTCGAGAAGGATGTGGCCGCCTACGTATTGGAGCGTCTGTGGAGCGAGGATCAGGCGATTACGAAATACAAGAACGGGAGGGTGTTGTTGGAGTTTACCGCCCGTAGCATGCCCGAAGTGGTCTCCTGGGTGCTCAGTTTCGGTTCCAAGGCAAAGGCATTGGCCCCTAGGGAATTGGTGGCCCAAGTGACCGAGGAGGTTCGCGAACTCGGCAAGACTTACGAATGAGAGGCCTTTGCGGCATATCCTGGAGATGCTGATCTGCCGCACCGTCAGGAGGGAGGTATGGCGGCAAGGGGCGATGTCGGATCGGCTAGCCCGGGAGGGCGCGCGGAGTCGTCCTTCAGCCCAAAATCTAAGGGCCAAACACGGCTTGTGTCGGTTGGGAATGGTGTTGCGTTGTCTTGGTGGATTGCTTTGAGCGAGTTGCGGAAATCGTGACGAAAAAACATGAGGATTGTAAACGGCATGAGGGGCTTTTTTGTGATGTCTTGAAAAGGCTTTTGAGTGATACCCCCGCGTTACAACCCCTCCATTCGAATTGTTTGTAACGCTCGGTAGCGGGAGGCGATTGAGAACCCCACTGTGAAGAATAGTGATCCCCGCAAGTCTGAACACAGGTTTGGCAACAGCACAGAAATACAGGAGAAAATTACGGCCAATCTCTGAAAACGCCTATGAATATGGCTATGAACACGGCTATGAACGGCTATGAACAAGGCTATGATGACCTCTGAAAAACACTATGACCCCCTCCCTGATAATCTATGCATACCGTCATAGAAACGCCTTGAAAAACCATTGTAATACCAGATGGATATCACCCGAAGGCCAATGCGATTCTTTGGCAATAATCATCAGGGCAAGCGGTATCCTGCACCGGTTGCACAGCCTTTCCCTAGCAATATATGGTTTTGATACATCATGCTCCAGGGAGAGTGAGGTGTTAACGTTGCCATCTCGTTGCTGCGGAAGTGGTCGTCGTTCAGGCGAGACGTTGGCAGGCCAGGATATTCAAGCCCGGCGAGTTGCTCGAGCATATCCTGGAAGTGCTGCAGAAGGCAGATAAGTTGTAGCGCGACGCAGAATGAGTAGGCCGCAAGGAAATGCGCCACGCTTCGCCGGGCACATTTTCGGATATCTAGGGGATCCGCAGAGGCAAGGTAAAAGAAGCGGTCCCCGTCCGAGGTCAGTCGGCCAGCGCTGCCAGCCCCTGGTCCCAGGCCGCCAGCATCAAGTGGCCGACTGTTGAAAAGGAATCTCCGGCCTGGACCTTCTCGCGCAGGGCCTCACGGGCATGCAGAATCCCATTCTCGACTTCTTCCAGCGCCTTTACAGCCATTGAAGGCGCCAGACCGCAAGCCTCAACGGCAAAGCCGATCAAGGACTTACGGTTCGGCCATTTCTTCGATCCTTTCAGGGTCAGGGCCATGACGTCGTTGGGGAGGTACGCCGTTGTCGTCACCTGGTCGAATGCCGGTGCGAGTACTCCTTGCCGCGAGATTGGAGAGGCGTAGAGCAATCCAAAATTCTTCCTGTGGGCATCTCCGTTACGAAGCCCGACCGCCAGGGCGACCATCTTGAAAAAATCTCGCAAGGCTTGGCCCTGGGCCCCAGGCTCGATGAAATCCTTCAAGGTCTTCGCGATTTGCTCATAGCTCCCTTTGTACTTCCCGTCCGTACCGACACCACTGAGCACACAGAGGTCTTCGAAGCCCAAATAGTTGCCCGCATCATCCAGATCGAAGCGCTCCACGACCAGGAAACGACTGTTCTCCGAAACCTCCCAGATCGGGACCGCCAAGCCTGCGTGAGCGGCGGCCAGAAGGCAGAAATGTTCATTGAGCGCCAATTCGGGATAGGTCGCGTCCCATGTCTTGACCACATGCGAAGGTGCCAGCAGCGACACCTTGTGATCCGGCGAGAGCTTTCGGCCCTCCTCTGAACGAATAAGCACCTTGGGTTGCACGCCAGAAATCCCTGATGTGGGCGCAAACCGCTCCAGCAGTTCGCGAAAAAGATCTTCAGCCCCGTCGTAGGTCAAAATCTCCTCCACGCTGACGGGCCGGGGGGCTTCTCCAGGGCTGTCTCCTGGGGTTCCGTAGCTCAGTCGGCCGATCTGAGACCAGCCGGTCACACGCAGAAGCTCCAGATCATCAAAATCTGGGAGAGCCTTCGCCAGGAGTGTTGCAAGGTGAAGCCGCAACGCACCCTCGGGAAGGTTCATTTGGAAAATGGGATGAATGCCCCACATGGAAAGCCAGCTTTCGGGGCGCACCGGCATTGTGAGAGACACTGCGGCCTCGGCAGGGGCGTCCGCCAGATACGTGAACGCAAACTTCTGCTGCGCCGTCCGATTCAGTCGGCCAGCAGAACGCCCAGCGCTACGAACTTCAAGCATGTTCGTCCTCCTGGGCGCGTTGCAAGTCCTCCAACGTTGGAGGTGCAGCCTGAGGCTTCGCCACGAGGCAATAGCCGAACAACCCAAGTATCCGATCGACTTTTCGCACCCCGGCATCGGTCGCCACGCCTCGCTCCAGGGTGCTCAAAAACGAACGCGAAACCTGCGCCCGCTCGGCGAGTTCGCTCTGGCTCCATTTTTTAGCGCGCCGCAATCGGGCGACAGTTTCTCCGATTTCCTTCATGAGTTATATTTCACTCAATTTCTAGCCATAGTCAAGATTTGAATTATATTTAACGCAAAATTCCATGTGCAAATGGGAGAAAAAAGTGCCAACGATACACCTTGGCCCAGGCCATAGAGGGAAACAGAGAAGGAAATCGTACGATTGGAAAGGACTGCTTCGTTCGGCCAGAGTGCCATGTTGTCGTGTGATTATGCCAGGCCTCGAGCCCAGGCCTCAAGGGTGACATGGGCTTTCCTGAGGAGCGGCAAGCAGGGGGCTGCCGGGGAAACGGTAGAGGGGCGGGGTATAAGTCTCCAACTACTCGTATGACGGGCGCTCTGGCAGATTGAACTGCGCCCTGTTCAAGAAGATCTCCAGCCTGGTTTTTGAATCGGCGAGCCACATTTTCAGAGTCCAATGTCTCTTTTACCTGAGTTGGACACGGATGCCCCTTGCGTTACCTGCTCCTCGCCTAATGACTGGTTTGGCGCGATTTAGGCATCCTGCCGGGCCAGTTAGTTCGCGCGTTGTCGAATCTGATCGGCCTTGCGTGGGCGTCCTGTGCGCTTTCCATCGGTGGAGCCCTTGCGCTTTTGATACACCCGGGGGCGATCTTGGTCTTTGACGCGAGAGTCCAGCCAGGACTCTACGTCCGAGAGCCTCCAGACCCATCTGCGGCCTATTCGAATTCCTTGTGGGAGTTTGCCGTCTCGCATGGCGTCGGATTTGATCAGCCGATACACGGTGCCGAGCGGCACCTGGAGCATCGAAGCGAGATCTCGCGGGCTGATACACTGGGTGGTTGCGGTCATGGTATGCACCTCCTGAGAAATTGAGGACATCATACCATCCGCTCATCGCTGGTCAACGATTTTTATAAATCTTGTTGGTGTGTTAGCTATTTGGGGGTTAATAACTAACGCGGATGCCCCTAGATGGAGGGTAATGGGTAAGATTTGGGAACATTTTGGGAACCTCGGTGGGAAATTGATGACCATTTTCGAAGTTCACCGGGAAATTGTTGCACATTAAGTATCTAATTTTATGAGTTATTATAAAATACATTTTAGAAATTGGCTGAAAAACAACCGCCTTCTAAGCCGACGGCCCCGGGTTCGAATCCTGGCTGGCGCGCCATCAAGAAATACAAGGACTTCCGGTTCCGCCGGGGTCCTTTTTTTGCGTCCGCCATGCAAAAGGCCGGGCCCCTGGGGGCCCGGCCCTGGTGTCCGGTTCGTCGCGTCAGCCGCCCGCCGGGGGCGCGGGGGGTCAGGAGGCCGTGGCGGCCACGCGCTTGTCCTGGGTCATGGCGGCCAGCTTGCGCACCTGGGCCAGGTCCAGGCCCAGGCCCTTGGCCACGCGGGTGCCGTAGTCCTCGTTGGCCTTGAGGAACAGGGCGGCCTGGCGCAGTTGCAGGCGCTTCTGGGCGCCGCCCAGGTGGCCGACGATATTGGCCACGAGGCTCGCGCGGTCCGCCTCGGTCATGACCGTGGCGTACAGCGTGCCCGCCTGGACGAAGTCGTCATCCGTCAGCTCGTAGGCGTGGCGCGCCGCCGGGCCCTCGATGGGCAGGGGCGGCTCGGCCATGGCCGGGTCCGGCGCCGGGGCGCCGAAGCTGTTGGGCCAGTAGTTGGGGCCCGCGCCGCCGCCGTTGTCGGTGCGCATGGCGCCGTCGCGCTGGTAGCTGGCCTCGGGTGCGGCCTTCGGTGCGTTCACGGGGATGAGGTGGTAGTTGCCCCCCAGGCGGTGCAGGTGCGTGTCGTGGTACGAGAACAGGCGGCCCTGGAGCATCTTGTCCGGCGAGGGGCCGATGCCGGGCACGAAGTTGCTGGGGTTGAAGGCCGCCTGCTCCACCTCGGCGAAGTAGTTCACCGGGTTGCGGTCGAGCACCAGCTTGCCCACGGTCATGGGCGGCACCTCGCCATGGGGCCAGACCTTGGTGATGTCGAAGATGTCCCAGCGCAGGTCGCGGGCCTGGGCCGGGGTCAGGATCTGCATTTCCAGGGTCCAGGAGGGGAACTCGCCGCGCGCGATGGCCGCGTGCAGGTCGCGGGTGGCGTGGTCGGGGTCGGCCCCGCACATGGCGTGGGCCTCGGGCCCGGTCAGGTTGCGGATGCCCTGGTCGGTCTTGAAGTGGTACTGGACCCAGAAGGTCTCGCCCTTGGCGTTGTACCAGCGGTAGGTGTGGCTGGAATAGCCGTTCATATGCCGGTAGGTGGCCGGGGTGCCCCGGTCGGAGAACAGGATGGTCACCTGGTGGATGGACTCCGGCGTCAGGGACAGGAAGTCCCAGAACATGTCAGGGTCCTTGAGGTTGGTGCCGGGGTTGCGCTTCTGGGTGTGGATGAAGTCCGGGAATTTGAGCGGATCGCGGATGAAGAACACGGGGGTGTTGTTGCCCACCATGTCGTAGTTGCCTTGCTCGGTGTAGAACTTCACGGCGAAGCCGCGCGGGTCGCGCTCGGCGTCGGCGGAGCCCTTCTCGCCGCCCACGGTGGAAAAGCGCGCGAAGACCTCGGTGCGCTTGCCGACCTTGGAGAGGAACGCCGCCCGGGTATACGGCGTCACGTCGGCGGTGACCTCGAAGTACCCGTAGGCCCCGGCACCCTTGGCGTGGACCACGCGCTCGGGGATGCGCTCGCGGTCGAAGTGCGAGAGTTTTTCCAGCAGATGCACGTCCTGCATCAGCACCGGGCCCTTGGCACCGGCGGTTTCGGAATTGAGATCGTTGGCCACGGGCCTTCCGAAGGCGCCCGTAAGCGTCTTGCCCTTCTTGGTCATTGCGGTCTCCTTGGGGGGCTGGCGGCGGCCCGCGCGCGCCCTGGCTGCCTGCCGGTCCGCGCGTTCCGCCCCGCCACCTGGCGTTGGGGTCTGGTCCTCATCCTGGCTTCCCCATAGCACATGCGCGAAGCCTTGGGAAGCACAACCGGGAAATCCCGCCCCTCCCCGCCCGGCCGCGCCCTGTGCCCCCCCGGGCTGGACAAGCTGCCCCGCCCGGGGGTAGACAGGGCCCTCGCCCCCGCGCCCAGCCACCCGCAACCGGACCGCACCGCCGCCATGCAACCCCTGGAACTGCTGCTCACCGCCATCGCCCTGGCCATGGACGCCTTTGCCGTGGCCATCGCCACCGGGGTGGCCCTGCGCTGCGCCAGCCTGCGCCAGACCCTGCGCCTGGCCTGGCACTTCGGGCTGTTCCAGGCGCTGATGCCCATCTGCGGCTGGCTGCTGGGCGCCACGGTGCGCCACTGGGTCGAGGCCTGGGCGCACTGGCTGGCCTTCGGGCTTTTGGCCTACATCGGCTCGAAGATGATCGTCGAGGCCCTGCGCGACCAGGGCGACGACCGCGCCGCCTGCGACCCCACCCGGGGCCTGACCCTGGTCCTGCTCTCGGTGGCCACGAGCATCGACGCCCTGGCCGTGGGTCTGTCGCTGTCGGTGCTGGGCATCTCCGTATGGTGGCCGGCGCTGGTTATCGGCGCGGTGGCCCTGGCCTTCACAGCCCTGGGCATGCGCCTGGGGCGGACCGTGGCCCGCGCGCGCAGCATCGGCCAGCTGGCCGAGGTGCTCGGCGGGGTGGTCCTGGTGGGCATCGGGGTCAAGATCCTGGCCGACCACGGCGCCCTGCCCTTTTTCTAGCCGCCTTCTTCCGGCCGCCTTCTTCCGGCCCGGCCCTTCTTCCGGCCCGGCCCCGCCGCAGCCCCTCCGGGCGCCGCGGCTCGCGGCGCCGCCCCCGGCATTGACTGTGCCCGGACCTGAGGTATAAGGGCCTCGCGGGCGCGCCGCCCGCCCAATACACCATAAGAAACCAGAACCCGCCCCCCGGCGAGGCACGAGACCATGAGCGACGCACCTGACAAGATCATCTATTCCATGTACCGGGTCAGCAAGCACCACCAGCAGCGGCCCGTGCTCAAGGACATCTCCCTGTCCTACTTCTACGGCGCCAAGATCGGCGTGCTCGGCCTGAACGGCTCGGGCAAGAGCTCGCTGCTCAAGATCCTGGCCGGGGTGGACAGGGACTTCGAGGGCAAGACCGACATCGTCCCCGGCTACACCATCGGCTACCTGGAGCAGGAGCCCCTGGTGGGCGAGGACAAGACCGTCATTGAGGTCGTGCGCGAGGGCGTGCAGGAGATCGTGGACCTGCTGGCCGAGTTCGAGGCCATCAACGCCCGCTTCGCCGAGCCCATGGACGACGACCAGATGCAGAAGCTGCTGGACAAGCAGGCCGCCGTGCAGGACAAGCTCGACGCCTGCGGCGCGTGGGACCTGGACTCGCGCCTGGACCAGGCCATGGACGCCCTGCGCTGCCCCCCACCCGACACGCCCGTGGGCGTGATCTCCGGCGGCGAGCGGCGCCGCGTGGCCCTGTGCCGCCTGTTGCTGCGCGCGCCGGACATCCTGCTGCTGGACGAGCCCACCAACCACCTGGACGCCGAGTCCGTGGCCTGGCTGGAGCAGCACCTGCAGCGCTACGCGGGCACGGTCATCGCCGTGACCCACGACCGCTACTTCCTGGACAACGTGGCCGGGTGGATCCTGGAGCTGGACCGCGGCCGGGGTATCCCCTGGAAGGGCAACTACACCTCCTGGCTGGAGCAGAAGGAAAAGCGCCTGGCCAACGAGGAAAAAAGCGAGGACCAGCGCCGCAAGACCCTGCAAAAGGAGCTGGAGTGGATCCGCACCGCGCCCAAGGGTCGCCACGCCAAGAGCAAGGCCCGCGTGGCCCGCTATGACGAGCTGGTCTCCCAGGAGCGCCAGAAGCTGGCCAAGGACCTGGAAATCTACATCCCCGCCGGGCCGCGCCTGGGCAAGAGCGTCATCGAGCTGGACGGCGTGACCAAGAGCTTCGGCGACCGCCTGCTCATGGACGGCCTGACCCTGGCCGTGCCCCCGGGCGCCATCGTCGGCGTCATCGGTGGCAACGGCGCGGGCAAGACGACCCTGTTCCGCATGATCACCGGCCAGGAGCAGCCCGACGCGGGCAGCGTGAAGCTCGGCGAGAGCGTCAAGCTGTCCTACGTGGACCAGAGCCGCGACGCCCTGGACGCGGACAAGACCGTCTTCGAGGTCATCGCCGACGGGCGCGACCTCATCGACCTGGGCGGGCGCGAGGTCAACTCCCGGGCCTACATCGGGCGCTTCAACCTGACGGGCGCGGACCAGCAGAAGAAGGTCGGCGTGCTCTCCGGCGGCGAGCGCAACCGCGTGCACCTGGCGCGGATGCTCAAGGAGGGCGGCAACGTCCTCTTGCTGGACGAGCCGACCAACGACCTGGACGTGAACACCCTGCGCGCCCTGGAAGAGGCCCTGCTGAACTTCGGCGGCTGCGCCATGGTCATCAGCCACGACCGCTGGTTCCTGGACCGCATCGCCACGCATATGCTGGCCTTCGAGGGCGACAGCCAGGTGGTCTGGTTCGACGGCAACTACTCGGACTACGAGGAAGACCGCAAGCGCCGCCTGGGCAAGGAGGCCGACCAGCCCCACCGCGTGAAGTACCGCCGCCTGACCCGCTAGGCGCGCCCCGCGCAAGGCTTCAACGCACAAGGCCCCGGACCAGTCCGGGGCCTTGTTGCGTTTCCGCGCCGCGCCCGGGGGCTTACCCCGGCCGGATGGCCGTCTCCACGGTTTGCGCCAGGGCCAGATAGCGCTCGCGGGTGGCGGCGTCCTTGGCCAGGTCCGCCCGGGTGGCCAGGATGTCCGCGAAACGGCGCCGCGCATCGGCCAGCCCCGCCGCCAGCCCGGGCTCCTCCACAATGTCCGCGAGCTTGTCCGCGTAGATGGCCAGGGCCTCCTCCAGGCGGGTCACCCGGCGGTCGCCGGGGGGCAGGCCATAGCTCGCGGCCTGCTGTGCAGGAACACCCGCGCGCACATGCTTGACCATGACGGCCAGCACTCCCTCCGGCAGCCCCAGGCCCCGGCCGATGCGCGCGCCTTCCTCGCCGTGCAGGATGCCGGTCGTCACGGTCTTGCCCAGGTCGTGGAACAGGGCGGCGCGCACGGCCAGCTCCCCGTCAAGCCCGGCCAGGGCGGCGGGAGGCATCTCCTCCAGCAGGGTTGCGACGATGCGGGCGACGCCTACGCTGTGCCCCACGTCCTCCTGCGGCAGGCCGCTGGCCCGCAGCAGGGCGATATCCCGGGGTGCGATTTCGTAACGCATGGTTTCCCTCCTGTGGTTTGTCATGCCGCCGGGGCCCCGCCCGGGCGCGTTGCGGCCAGGAACCAGGGCACGGCCAGCAGCAGCAGGGCGGCAATGATGGCAAAGGCGGCCCCGTAGCCCAGGGCAGCGACGAGCAGGCCGGAAACAATGGGCCCCGCCGCGTGCCCCACGTCGAAGATGGTTCCGAACACGCCCATGGCCGTGCCGAAGCGGCGGGCCTTGCACAGATCGGCGACCATGGCCGCCGAGGAGCTGGTCACCAGCGCCTCGCCAAGGCCGAAGACCAGGCAGGCGGCCATGAGCGCCGTGAACCCCGCGAGCCAGGGGATGGCGGCGAAGGGCAACGCGCAGCACAGCAGCCCCGCGACGATAAGCACCCGGCGGCCAATGCGGTCGGAGAGCCTGCCCATCAACGGCTTGGCCAGGACGGTCACCACGATCTGCGCCGCCCAGAGCAGGCCGGCCTGGAAGGCGGACAATCCGGCCACGGTCACCGCGTAGATGGGCAGGAAGGCTTCCAGCGCGCCCATGGCCATGTTCTGCACGCCCTCGGCGGCGGAGACCGCCACCACCCGCCGGTCGGAAATCACCTCGCGGATGCCGGACCAAAACGTCCGCAGGCGCTCCCGGAAGCTGCCCTGCTGCGCGACCTCGTCCACGAACAGCGTGCGCAGGCCCAGAAGCAGCGCGGCCAGGCCCGTCAGGGCGCACAGGCCGTAGACCGCCGGAAACGCCCAGGGCGCGTAGCCGCCCCCGGGCAGGGCCGCCAGCGACAGCGCCAGCCCGCCCACAGGCGCCCCCAGCAGCCCGCCGATGATGCCCACCGACGAGAACCAGGAAAGCAGCTCCCCCTTGCGGGCCCCAGCGACATCGGCCACCACGGCCATGGCCACCGGCCCGTAGATGGCCGTGGCGAACCCGTGCAGGAAGCGCACGGCCACCAGCTGCCCGTAGTCGGTGACGAACAAATAGGCCAGGGGGGCAAGCCCGAAGACCACCAGCCCGGCGAGCATGGTCCGCCTGCGCCCGACGATGTCCGAAAGGGCCCCGGCGGGCAGCTTGAAGAGGATGCCCGTGACCGTGGAGATGCCCACGGCCAGGCCGATGGCCTGCGGCCCTGCGCCCAGGGCCAGGGCGAACAGCGGCAGCACGGGGTTGCGGGCCAGGGCGTAGGAAAACCGGGCCAGAAAGCCCACGGAGCACAGCAGCGTGAAGGGTGCGGTCGTCTGCATCGCCTGTCTCCTTTGCGGGCGGCCAAGGCCGCCCGCCCCCGGGCGCTATTTCCGGGCCTGGCGGTCGTGGTAGATGCTCTTGCCGTAGTAGCCCACGGGCAGGCCCATGACGACATCGGCATCGATGACCCCCAGGGCGCGGGCCGCAGCGCCCACCCGCTGCTGCACGCGGCTGTCGATGCTGAGCAGCGCCGCCGTCTTGGCCGCAGAGGCCAGGGCGCTGCCGATGTCGATCATGCGCATCACGCAGTGCGGGCCGCCGTAGCCCATCTCCCGGGCCGTCAGCTTCCGCTGCCCGGCCATATCCTTGCAGGTGGCGTACCCGCAGGCCCCGCAGTCGTAGCCCGCGAGGTTGGGCTCCGCGAGGCCCACCAGGACCAGGGCCTGGGTTTTGGCGATGTTGTCCGCGTCGCGCAGCCAGAAGGCCTCGTTGGTGCTCCGGGGGGCGTACTCGCGCATGGCCCCGGCAATCCTGGCCAGGGTGGCGTCATCCTCCACGACGACGATTTCCAGAAAATCCTTGCCCCCGGCCTTGGGCGCGGTGCGCATGCTCCCGGCCAGCAGCCGGGCGGCGGTGATTGCGGCGTCCTTCATGGTCGTCCTCCTTGCGTTGGGCGGGTGTCCTGGACAAGAATAAGGCTGCCCGTTTGTATGTCAATTGACATACAACAGAAGATCGTTAAACTGTCAACTGAAACAAAACCGGGAGGAACCATGGCCGCAAAACTTTCCTGGCTGCTCTTCGTGCACCACATCCCGCCCAAGCCCGGCTACCTGCGAGCCAAGGCGGGCCGCAGGCTGGCCGCCCTGGGGGCCGTCGCCATCAAGAACGCCGTCTACGCCCTGCCCGGGGGCGACTCCCGGCAGGAAGACCTGGCCTGGCTGGCCAGGGAGATCGAGGACAGCGGCGGGCGGGCGTTCGTCTGCCACGCGGCGTTCGTCGCCGGGCTGGACGACGCCCAGGTGCGTGCGCTGTTCGTCGCGGCCAGCGAGCGGGAATACGCCCGCCTGGCCGCCGCCATGCGCCCCGTGCTGGACGCTCCGCCGCCCCACGACCATGACCGCCTCCAGGCCGCCCTGGACGCCTTCACCAAGGAGTTCAACGCCGCCCTGGCGCTGGACTATTTTGGCGCCCCCAGCCGCGAAACCATCGAGGGCCTGCTCGCCGGATTGCGCGCGCGGCTGCACGACGGCCCGCCCGCCGACCCCGCCCGGCCGGACGCGCTGGCCACCCTGCGCGGCCGGACCTGGGTCACCCGCCGCTGCGTGCATGTGGACCGCATCGCCTCGGCCTGGCTCATCCGCCGGTTCATCGACCCCGACGCGCGGCTGCGGTTCGTGGACGAAACCAGCTATGCCCACCAGCCGGACGAACTCCGCTTCGACATGTTCAGCGGCGAATTCACCCATGAGGGCGACAAGTGCACCTTCGAGGTGCTCGCCGGACGCCTGGGCGCCGACGATCCGGCGCTGCGCAAGCTGGCCGAGATGGTCCACGACATCGACCTCAAGGAGGAGCGCTACGCCCATCCGGAAACCGCAGGGCTGCAAGCCGCCCTGGAGGCCCTGGCCCTGACCGTCCCGCAGGACGCGCAACGCGTCGAACAGGGGGCGGTCCTCTTCAACCTGCTGTACGAGCGCTTCCGGATCGGGCGGTAAGGCGCGCGGGAAGCGGCGGACGGCATGACGCAACAAGGCCCCGGACGAGTCCGGGGCCTTGTTGCTTTTCCGCGCCGCGCGCGGGGGGGGTGAGGCGGGCCTTAGCGGGTGAAGATGCGCTTGCCCGTCTGCTCCATGATGGCCTGGGCCTCGTCCAGAGCCGGGTCCAGCTCGAAGGCCTTGCGCGCGCAGTCGTAGGCCTCGTCGTTCTTGCGCCAGTCCAGGTACATGCGGGCCATGTGCAGCAGGGTGCGCGGGTGCATGCCGAAGGTCTGCAGGGCCTGCTTGTAAAGCGCCTCGACCTTGGGGAACTCGCGGGCGCCGGTGTAGGCCTGCACGGCCCCGGCCAGGGCGCGGCTGTCGCGCGGGTCCAGCGCCACGGCCTGTTCCAGGTATTCCCCGGCCTCATAGAACAATTCGGCCTGCAACAGGCGCTGCCCGCAGTCGGCCAGCACGCCGGGCTCGCGGCCGAACTCCTCGGCCACGCGGCGCAGCAGGGCCTTGGCCTTGGGCAGCTCCCTGGCGTCCAGGGAGGCCTGGGCCCCGGCCAGCATGTCCTCCTTGCGCCGTGCGCGCTGCGCGTCGGCGTGCTGCTCCTGCGTGCGGCCCTTGTGTTCCAGCTCGTCCAGCAGCCCGCCCAGGGCCCGGGTCAGTTCGGCCTCGCCCCCGCGCTTGTACTTCACGTATGGCGTGACGTGGACGTTCTTGGCGGAAAAATGGCTCTTCACGTCCGGGTGGCGGTTGAACTCCTTGAGGTACTCCTGCAGATGCACCTCCACCTCGAACTTCTCGCGCCCGAAGATCTGCGCGCCGTCCAGGTCGCGCGCAGCCTCAATGGCGCAGGCGATGGAGCGCGTCAGCTCGCCCTTGTGCAGGGCGGCCTTGGCCCGGGCGAGGTTCTCGCGGATCTTCTTGGCTGGCGTTTCGAACATGGCGGCTGCGTCCCGGCCCGCAGGGCGGGCTCTTGGTGATTCTGCCGTGCCACTATGGCACAAACAGGCGGGGTGTTCAATCCGGCCCGGGCCTGCGGGCGGCTCAGGCCCAGGCCGCGCGCACCGCGTCGGCCCCGGCGCCCAGGGCGCGCTCCACCTCGCGGGGCACCAGGGCGGCCAGGCAGCGCCCGGCCAGCCAGCGCGCGCGCACGTCCGAGGCGCTGATGTCCAGGCGTTGCAGGGCCACGGGGCGCAGGCAGTTGCCCCCGGGCAGGCGCCAGCCCCCGGCGCCGTCGGGCCCGGCCACGGGCCAGTGGGCGGCCACGAAGGCGGCCACGGCCTCGGGCCCGGCCCCGCCGCGCCCGGCCACGGCCAGGTTGCACAATTCGGGAATCTCCAGGCCGCGGTGCCAGCCGGGCAGCCCCGCCAGGTCGCCCGCGCCCAGGATGAACCACAACGGCACCCCGGGCCACGCCGCGCCCAGGGCGGCCAGGGTGTCCACGGTGTACGACGGCCCGGGGCGCGCGGCTTCCAGGCGCGACACCGCAAGCCCCGGCACCCCGGCCACGGCGGCCTCGGCCAGGGCCGCGCGCAGGGCAAAGGGCAGCATGCCCTCGCCGGGCTTGTGCGGCGGCACGTGCGCGGGCATCAGCTCCACGCGCGCCAGGCCGAGCTGCTCGCGGACCTCGATGGCCAGGCGCAGGTGCCCGTTGTGCACGGGGTTGAAGCACCCGCCCAGGATGCCCACGCCCCGGCCCGAAGCCGCGCCCGCGCCGGGGGCCGCCTGCGCCGCCGCGTCCATCTAGCCGCGCACCTGCCCGTCGCCGAAGACCACGAACTTGGTGCTGGTCAGCTCCAGGGCGCCCATGGGCCCGTAGGAGTGCAGCTTGGAGGTGCTGATGCCGATCTCCGCGCCCAGGCCCAGTTCGCCGCCGTCGTTGAAGCGCGACGAGGCGTTGACCGCGACCATGGAGGCGTCGGCCTCGCGCAGGAAGCGCATGGCCCGGCCATGGTCGCGGGTCAGGATGATCTCGGTGTGGTTGGAGCCGTACTCGGCGATGTGGTCCAGGGCCTGGGCCATGGAGTCCACCACGCGCACGGCCAGGATCAGGGCGTGGAATTCCTGGCCGAAGTCGCCCGGCCCAGCGGGCGTGGCCGTGGCGCCCAAGAGCGGCAGGGCCCGGGGGCAGGCCCGCAGCTCCACCCCCGCCCCGCCCAGGCGCGCGCCGACCAGGGGCAGGAAGGCCGCAGCCTCGGCGGCGTGGACCAGCAGCCCCTCCAGGGCGTTGCACACGCCCGGGCGCTGGACCTTGGCGTTGAAGACCACCTCCAGGGCCTGCTCCAGGTCCGCCCCGGCGTCCACATAGGCGTGGCACACGCCCTTGTAGTGCTTGAGCACGGGCATGGTCGCCTCGGCCACCACGGCGCGGATCAGCCCCTCGCCGCCGCGCGGGATGATCACGTCGATGTACTGGTCGAGCTTGAGCATGGCCGACACGGCGGCGCGGTCGGTGGTCGGCACGAGCTGCACGGCGTCTGCGGGCAGGCCCGCCCCGGCCAGGGCGCGGTGGATGAGCCCGGCCAGGCACTGGTTGGAGTGAAAAGCCTCGCTGCCTCCGCGCAGGATGACCGCGTTGCCCGCCTTGAGGCAGAGCACGCCCGAGTCCACGGTGACGTTGGGCCGCGACTCGTAGATCATGGCGATGACGCCCAGGGGGATGCGCATGCGGCCCACCAGCAGCCCGTTGGGGCGGCGCCACATGGAGTCGATGCCGCCCACGGGGTCGTTCTGGGCGGCGATCTCGCGGCAGGCCTGGGCCATGGCGGCCACGACCTTGTCCGTCAGGCGCAGACGGTCCAGGCGCGGGGCGTCCATCCCGGCGGCCTGGGCGGCCTCCAGGTCGCGGGCGTTGGCGGCGGCGATGGTCGCGCCCTCGGCCTCCAGCAGCCCGGCCAGGGCCAGCAGGGCCGCGTCCTTGGCCCGGGTGTCGGCCCCGGCCATGACGCGCGCGGCGGCCTTGGCCCGCTGGCCCAGGGCGGTCATCTCCTTGTGGAAATCCATGCGTCCTCCTGCCGCGCTGGGGGGTTGTGCGCGGCGCGTTTCTCGTGCATGACAAGACGGTCTTTTACAGAAATGAAGACCCTGCCGCCAGCCTTTCCCGGGGCAAAAGTTCTTTTGACATTTCTGTAAAGTATGGGTACATGAAGGGAGCCCCTGCGGGGGTCCGTTTTTTGTTGCGGAAACTCCGCCCGAAGTCAACTCGCCACCATGGAGGTCGCCCTGGCAATGACCGAGAAAACCGCCGCCCAACCGCAATCCCCGCTGGACGCCCTGGGCGCCGGGGTGGAGGAATCCCTGCACCCCGCCCTGCAGTGGATCGTCGCGAACATCAAGCTCATCGTCGGCGTCGTCGCCGCCCTGCTGCTGCTCGTCGGCTCGCTGGCCGCCTACAAGGCCGTGTCGCAGTCGCGCCTGGCCGACCGGCGCGCCGAGCTGACCGCCCTGCTGGCCGAGGCCGACCCCGCGGCGCGCGCCGAGGCCCTGGCGGCCTTCGCCGCCAAGGCCCCCGAAACCCTGCGCCCCACGGCGCAACTCGAGCTGGCCGCCAGCCTGTCCGCCGCCGGGCGCCACGAGGAGGCCGCCGCCGCCTGGGCCGCCATGGACGCCGCCCACCTGGGCGCCGTGCCCGGCTTCGGCCAGGCCGCCGAGCTGTCGCGCGCGGGCAAGCACGCCGAGGCCCAGGCCGTCCTGGAAGGGATGCGCCAGAGCCTGCCCAAGGCCTACCAGATGCTGCTGCTCGAACGCCTGGCCTACGAGGCCGAACAGGCGGGCGACACGAACGCGGCCATCGCCGCCTGGGAGGCCCTGCTCGCCGAGAACCAGGGCGGCAGCTCCGCCTTCATCACCGCGAAGATCAAGGACCTGCGGGCCGCGCAGCCCGCTTCCTAGCACCCGCAACCACGGCAAGACTGGAGAAACACATCATGGCCCATCCGCTGCTGGACCATAAGGGCGGCGAAACACACCTGCTCCTGGGCAACGAAGCCATCGTGCGCGGCGCCCTGGAGGCCGGTGTGGCCTTCGTCTCCTGCTACCCCGGCACCCCCTCCTCCGAGGTGCCCGACACGTTCTTCCGCATCGCGCCCGACGGCGACTTCCACTTCGAGTATTCCACCAACGAGAAGGTGGCCCTGGAAGTGGGCGGCGGCGCCGCCCTGGCCGGGGCCCCGACCCTGGTGACCATGAAGCACGTGGGCGTCAACGTCGCGGCCGACCCGCTGATGACCATGACCTATGTCGGCACCCCCGGCGGGCTGGTGCTGCTCTCGGCGGACGACCCCGGCTGCCACTCCAGCCAGAACGAGCAGGACAACCGCTACTACGCCCGCCTGGGCGGGCTGCCCGTGTTCGAGCCCTGCACCACGCAGGAGGCCAAGGACATGACCCGCGACGCCTTCGCGCTGTCGCGGCGCTTCGGCCAGCCGGTGATGCTGCGCACCACCACCCGCGTGTCCCACGTGCGCGGCCCGGTGGCCTTCGGCGACCGGCCCGGCGCCCAGCACGGCCCCGAGTTCAAGAAGAATCCCCTGCGCTTCGTGCCCATCCCGGCGGTGGCCCGCGTGCGCCACGCCGCGCTGCTCAAGGCCATGGACGAGATCGCCCTGGAGGTCGAGAAGTCGCCCTGGAACACCGTGCGCGGGCGCGGCGAGGTCGGCATCATCGTCTCGGGCATGGCCCGGGCCTATGTGTCCGACGTGCTGGCCGAGGCGCCCTTCAAGGGCAAGTTCAAGGTGCTGGCCCTGGGCATGACCTACCCCCTGCCCGAAAAGAAGATCGCCCGCTTCCTCAAGGGCCTGACCAAGGTCCTGGTCATCGAAGAGGGCGAGCCGCTGGTGGAGCAGGCCGTGCGCGCCCTGGCCCACGACAAGGACCTGACCCTGGCCGTGCACGGCAAGGGCCCCGACCTGACCCGCCTTGGCGAATACTCCACCGCCGAGGTCCGCGCGGCCATGTTCCGCGTGCTGGGCAAGCGGCCCCCGGCGGCGAAGACCTGCGAGGCCCCCGGGCCGCTGCCCATGCGCCCGCCGAACCTGTGCGCGGGCTGCTCGCACCGCGCCCTGTACTACGCCGTGCGCCAGGCCTACGGCGACGAGGCCGTCTACTCCTCGGACATCGGCTGCTACACCCTGGGCATCCTGCCGCCCCTGTCGGCGGCGGATTTCCTGCTGTGCATGGGCTCGTCCGTCTCCTCCGGGTCGGGCTTCGCCAAGGCACAGACCAAGCCCGTGGTCGCCTTCATCGGCGATTCGACCTTCTTCCACTCGGGCATCACCGGGCTGGTCAACGCCGTGTTCAACCGCCACGACATCCTGCTGGTGGTGCTGGACAACCGCACCACGGCCATGACCGGCCACCAGCCGCACCCCGGCGTTTCGCTGACCATCCACGGCGAGAACCCCTGCCAGGTGGACATCGAAACCATCGTGCGCGGCTGCGGCGTGTGCAACGTCAAGAAGGTCACGCCCTACAACTACAAGGCCACGGCAGCGGCCATCGAGGAGATGAAGGGCCAGTCCGGCGTGCGCGTGCTCATCGCCGAGGAGCCCTGCGTGCTCTTCGCCAAGCGCACCATGAAAAAGACCATGCCCATGGTGGCCACCGTGGCCCGCCAGGGCGAGGCCGTGCGCCAGTGCCTGGCGACCCTGGCCTGCCCGGCTTTCGCCGTGGACGCCGCCGGACAGGTGCGCATCAACGAACACCAGTGCACGGGTTGCATGTTCTGCCTGCAGATCTGCAAGGACATCAAGGCCCGCAAGAGGAGCGAGTAATGCCCAAGGTCCGCATCTTCCTTACCGGCGTCGGCGGCCAGGGAACGCTCACCGCGACCATCATGCTGGCCCGGGCGGCCATGGACAAGGGCCTGGCCGTCACCGCCGGAGAGGTCCACGGCATGGCCCAGCGCGGCGGCGTGGTGGAATCCACCCTGCTCATCGGCGGGTTCAAGAGCCCGCGCATCGCCAAGGGCGAGGCCGACATCCTGCTCGGCTTCGAGCCCCTGGAAACCCTGCGCGCCCTGCCCTACCTCGCCCCGGGCGGGGTGGTGATCAGCAACTCCGAGTCCATCCCGGCCATCGGCGTGACCATGGGCCGCGAGACCGCCCCCGGGCTGGACGAGATCCGCGCCCGGGTGCAGGCCTGCGCCGGGCGCAGCGTGTTTTTGCCCTGCCAGACCCTGGGTATGCGGGCCGGGGCCCTGCAATGCGGCAACCTGGCCCTGCTCGGCGCGCTGTGCGCCACCGGGGCCGTGCCCATGACTCCCGCCGACCTCGCGGCCAGCGTGCGCAAGGCCCTGAAGCCCAAGCTCGTGGACATGAACCTCAAGGCCGTGGAATACGGCGTGGCGGAAGTCCGCCCGGCATAAGCGGGACAGCGGGAGCCCAGATCATGACGCGTACCATCCCCACCGACGCCCTGGTCGGCTATTTCGCCACCTTGAAGCAGGTGACCAGGGAAATGGCCCCCAGGGGCGCCATGCAGACGGGCCTCAAGGCCCTGCTGCGCACCCTGTGCGAAAACCATGGGTACAAGCGGGCACTGCTGACCATCTTCGACCCCGAGACCAACTCCCTGCGCCTGTCGGTGACCCACGGCTCCCAGAAGTACGCCCAGGTGTCCTACACCCCGGGCCAGGGCGTCACCGGCAAGGTCATGGACTCGGGCAAGCCCGTGGTGGTGCCCGTGATGAAGGACCACGAGTCCTTCCTCAACCTGGCCTTCGGGCGCACCAAGGAGGAGATGGCCCGCCTGGGCTTCATCTGCGTGCCGGTGATGAACGAGGCCGAGGGCGGCAAGGAAATCCTGGGCACCCTGTCGGTGGACCTGCCCGCCGGGCCCGAGGAGGAGCTGCTCCCGGACCTGAACTTCCTGGAGGTGGTGGCCGCCATGGTCGCCAAGGAGGCCGCCTCCCTCCAGGAGGAAATGGCCCTGCAACGCCACCTGCTGGCCCAGGGCATGACCCCCGGCGGGGGTGGCGACGGCTACGCCCACCCGAACATCGTGGCCGCCTCCAAGCCCATGCGCATGGTGCTCCAGCAGGTGTCGCAGGTGGGCCCCAGCCGGGCCACGGTGCTCTTGCGCGGCGAGTCCGGCACCGGCAAGGAGCTGCTGGCCGAGGCCATCCACAGCGTGAGCCCGCGCACGGGCAAGCCGCTCATCAAGCTCAACTGCGCGGCCCTGCCCGCCGACCTCGTGGAATCCGAACTCTTCGGCCACCAGAAGGGCGCCTTCACCGGCGCGGTGGCCAACAAGAAGGGCATGTTCGAGCTGGCCCACGGGGGCACGCTGTTCCTGGACGAAATCGGCGAGCTGTCCCTGGACGCCCAGGCCAAGGTGCTGCGCGCCGTGCAGGAGCGCGAGATCCAGCGCCTGGGCAGCGAGCAGGTCATCAACGTGGACGTGCGGCTGATCTGCGCCACCAACCGCTCCCTGGAAAAGATGCTCGAGGACGGCACCTTCCGCGAAGACCTCTTCTACCGCATCAACGTGTTTCCCATCTTCATCCCCCCGCTGCGCGAGCGCAGGCAGGACATCCTGCCCCTGGCCGAGCATTTCATGGACCACTTCGCCGGGGAGTACGGCAAGAGCGTCAAGCGCATCTCCACCCCGGCCATCGACCTGCTGGCCCAGTACCACTGGCCCGGCAACGTCCGCGAGCTGGGCAACTGCATGGAGCGCGCGGTGCTGGTCTGCGACGAGGAGGTCATCCGCACCTACCACCTGCCGCCCAGCCTGCAAACCGCCGAAAGCTCGGCCACGGACACCAGCCTGTCCTTCGGCGAGGCCGTGGCCCGCTTCGAGCAGGAGCTGCTGGTGGACGCCCTGAAGAAGTCGCGCGGCAATATGCTCCAGGCCGCGCGCGACCTCAAGGCCAGCTACCGCATCGTCAACTACAAGGTGAAGAAGTACCGCATCGACTCGCGCAAGTACGCCGTGGCCCGGGCCAAGAAGCGGCCCTACGGCCAGTAGCCGCGCCGGGTGCCGGCGGCTGCGCGCCGGGCCAGGAGCCCGACGCCAGGGGGCCCCGGGGGAAGCGATTCCCCCGGGGCCCCGCGCGTTGGGCCACACGCCCGGCTACAGGTGCAGGTCGCGTTCGGTGAGGCTGGTCTCGCGGGAGGCGCCCATGACCGGGGCCAGGCTCTCGGCCTCGCGCCGGGCCAGCTCCTGGGCGTTGAGCTCCCGGGCCTGGCACCAGGCCAGCCAGGCCCCCAGCAGGCTGGAGGCGCCCATGCCGCCCACGGCCAGGGGGCTCTGGGTCAGGAAGACCACCGCCGCGCAGACCACATGCACCAGGGACAAAAGCACGCCCAGCACGGTGCTGCCCGTATAGAGCAGCCCCGCCCCGGCCATGAACAGCGAAATGACCGCCGCCCCGCCGGGGCTCTTGCGCGGCTGGCGGGCGTCGCGGGTCATGCGCGCCAGGCGTTGGCGGGCCACCTCACCCTCGGGGGTCCGCCCCACGGCGCCCAGCAGCTGCTCCGCCGCACTGGCGGGCCGGGCCATGTCCAGCTGGCTGCCGGGCACGAACATCTGCAGGGCCATGTCGTCGTCGGTGGTCTCCCAGGTGGCGGAGCCCGTGACGATGACCCGGGACTTGACCGGGGCCTTGACCAGCGGCGCCGCACGCCGGGCGGGCGGGGGCGCGTCGTCCTGCGGCAGGCGCAGGCCTTTGGCCGGGCCCTTGGCCGGGCCTGTGGCCGGGCTCGTGGCCGGGCCCTTGGCCGGGCCGGGAGCCGGAGCACCGGACGGCCTGGGGGCCGGGGGCGCCGCATCCGCAGGGGCCGGACGGCGCAGGCTGGGCACGCCCGCGCCGGGCGTGCGGCCCGGGGCCGGGGGCGCCGCGCCTTCGGAAGCCGGGCGGCGCAGGCTGGGTATCCCCGCCGTGCCCGCGGGCCGGGGCCGCAGCAGGCCGGAGCCGCCCTGCGGGGCGGGCCCGGGCTCCGCCCCGGCGTGGTGCAGGGCGCGCAGGATGCCCTGGGGCAGGGTGCCGCCGGGGGCCGGGGCCTGCTCGGCGGGCCGGGCGCCCGCCCGGCGCCCCAAAGGCGGCACAAGGCCGGAAGCCTCCTCCGCGTCCAGGCCGGAGTCCGGGCCAAACGCTGGGCCAGAAACCGAGCCGGGCTGCGGCCCGTCCGGCCCGTCCGGCAGGTCCGCGTCCCACAGCAGGTCCAGGCCCCGGGGCGGGCGGCTGACCTCCTGGTCCGGGTCCGGGCCAGGGGCGGCGGCCACGGGCGCCCCAAGAGTCAGGGGCTCCTCGTCGTCGCCGGGTTCGTCGTCCGCCAGGACGGCCCTGAGCCCCGGGATCGGGCAGGACCCGCCGGGCGCCAGGGGCGCGGGGGCCGCATCGTCCCCGGCCCACGACCCGAAGGCCGGGCTTGCGGGCTGCGGCCCCGGGGCCAGGGTCCGGGCCGCGGCGGCCCCAGGGGCCTCATGCTCCGGCGGCGCCCAGGCCGGGAGCGGCGGCAGGCCGAAGGCCGGGCCGAGATCCTGATCGAGGTCCTGGTCGTCGTCCGGGCCAGCCTCCGGCGCGAGGTCCGGAGCGAAATCGGGGGTGAAGGCAGGCGGGGCAAACTCCGGGGCAAAATCGCGGTCGGGTTCCGGCTCCCGGTCCGCAAGGGACTCCGGGCCGGGGAAGGCGTCCGGCTCCGCATCCGGCACCCTGCCCGCACCGGGCCCACGGTCCGCAGCGGCGCCCGGTGACGGCGCGGGCCCGGGGGCGGCGTCCGGCTCCAGGCCGAACCCCAGGCCGGGCTCCGGCCTGGGCTCAGGCGCACGGCCCGGCGCGGACGCGGGCGCGGGTGCGGGGATGTCGTCATCCAGGCTGACCCGGCGGATCGGCTTGGCATGGGCGCCCGGATCGGTTTCCAGCTCCAGGCCCAGGTCCGGGATGGCGTCCAGTCTGCGGGCGGGTTGCGCGGCCGGGGGCGGCGTGGCCGGGCCGGGGGCGGCGTCCGGCTCCAGCTCCAGCGAAAAATCCAGGGCAGGGCCGAAGGCAGGCCCGGCCCCCGGCGCGGCTGCGGGCCCAGCGGGGCCCAGGCGGTCGTCGTCTTCCAGCTCCAGGCCCGGCGCCAATCCGCCGGAAGCCGCGCCCCGCGTGGGCCGCCCGGCGGCGGACCCGAAGCCGTCGCCCGGCACGTCCGGCCCGGGGGCCAGGGGGTCGGCGCCCAGCGGCGGCAGGGGCTGGGCCTCGGCATAGGCGGTGCGGATGACCGCCAGTTCGGCGGCCAGCTGCTTCCTGAAGCTGTCCAGCTCCCGGGCCTGGGCCCGGCAGACCCGCTCCCCGGAGCCGGACGCCCCCGGCGCGGGGGCCTGGGCCAACAGCTCGCGCAGGCGCGTCAGCTCCCCGTCGGCCCGGTGCAGGAATTCCTCCGGCCCCAGGTCTCCGGCAAGGCAGGCCTCCTCCAGCTCCCTCAGGGCATCGGACAGGGCGTGGGCCCTGATGATGTCGCGCGATCCGTCCTTGACCATGGAACCCCCGGCAGCGGTGCGGTGACGCATCCTTCCCATACGCGCCTTGCCCGTGCAAGGCAAACCCCGCGCGGCGCCCACGGCACGCGGCGCGGGGCAAGAACCCCAATGCCCCCCGGTGAGGCGCCTCAGCCCCGGGCCCGGGGCGCGGCGTAGAGCCTCGGCCCGCCCGGGGCGTCCTCCACCGTGTAGCCCAGGGCCGCCAGCCCGTCGCGCAGGGCGTCGGCCCCGGCGTAGTCGCGCGCGGCCCGCGCGGCCTCGCGCCGGGCGACCATGTCCGCCGCCTCGGCAGGCCACTGCTGCGGGGCCAGGGGCAGGGCCGCGCGGTCGAGGATGCCCAGCCGGGCGTCCAGTTCGTCCAGGCGCGCGCGGCAGGCTGCGGCCTCGGCGGGGGCCAGCCGCCCGGCGGCCGCAAGCTTCTTGACCTCGCGGCAGAAGCGCAGCAGCACCGGCCAGAAGGCGTACAGGGCCAGATCCTGGTCCAGGGCCTCGCGCAGGGCGCCCTTGACCTCCACCAGCAGCTGGGCCACTGCCGGGCCTGGCTCGCCCGGCGCGTCCCCGGGCAGGGCGGCCAGCAACGCGGCCAGGTCCTGCACCGTGCGCTGGTTGCGGGCCCACATGTCCAGGGTGGCGCGCGAAAAATCCAGGGGCTTGTGGTAGCTGGCCGACAACAGCCACAGGCGCAGGGCCGCCGCCGGGGTGCCCCGCTCCAGCAGCGCGCCCAGGCTGGCCGCGCCGATGCCGCCCTCGGCCCCGCCCTCGGGCCCGCCCACGGGCTGGGACACGACCCAGGCCAGCGGCGCGCAGTCGGCCCCGCTGGCCCAGATGGCCCGCAGGTTTTCCAGGTGCGGGAAGCGGTGCGCCTCGCCGCCCCAGAACACCGCCGGGCCCGGCCCTGCGGCCAGGGCGGCCACAGCCATCTGCATGAACCAGCTCGGGCGCACGTTGCCCCAGCGCGTGGGCCAGAACTCGCCTTCCTTGATGTCCTGCAGGGTGGCGCGCTTGAGCAGGGTGAAGTCCTGGGGGTTGGCCTTGACGTAGTCGGCCAGGTCCACGGTCTTGCCCAGGGAGAGGTGGTCCATGTCCATCTGACCCATGCGCCCGTAGTCCGGGTCGCGCAGCACGTCGAAGTAGACGCTGCGCAGCTTCTCGTAGGCCAGCCCGCGCGAGAGCAGGCGCTCGGCCAGGGCCGTGCAGGCCTCGGCGCACTCCCCGGCCAGGGGCAGCTCCACGCGCCCGGCCAGGCCCAGGTCCGCCGCGCGGGCCAGCATGGCCGTGCGCACCCCGGCGGCAAAGGCCGCCCGGCGCATCCCGGCGGCGCGGGCCCCGGCCAGGGTCCGGTCGTCCATGTCCGCCAGCCCGGCGCCCAGGCGCACCTGCCCGCCATCGGCCTCCAGGCTGCGGCCCAGCACGTCCAGCAGCACCAGGCGGCGCCAGAATTCGGGGTCGTCCCAGCGGTCCAGGCTGGGGCCGACGGTGTACAGGCCCATGGGCCGGCCCTGGGGCGCCAGGCGCACCTCGCCGCCCGCGACGCAGCGCAGGTGCGGCCCGCGCTCGGCGGGCGGGGCGAACAGCGGCGTGGACAGGTAGCGCTCGCCGCCGTCGGGGAAGATGACCACCACCAGCCCCTGGTCCAGCTCGGCGGCGATCTTGAGGGCCCCGGCCAGGGCCGCGCCGGAGCTCATGCCCGCCAGGATGCCCTCCTCGCGGGCCAGCCTGCGGCACATGGCGAAGGCCGCCTCGTCCTCCACGCGCACGATGCGGTCCAGGAGATGCTTGTTGAAGATGCCCGGCGGGTAGGACTCCTGCATGTTCTTCAGGCCCTGGATCTTGTGGCGCGGATAGGGCTCCACGGCCACCACCTCCACCTGGCGCGAGCACTCCTTGAGGCGCTTGACGCAGCCCATGGCCGTGCCCGAGGTGCCCAGGGCGACCACGACATGGGTCACTTCCCCGCCGGTCTGCTCCCAGATTTCGCGGCCCGTGCCCTCGTAGTGGGCCTGGATGCTGGCGGGGTTGTTGAACTGGTCCATGAGCACGTAGCGCTGCGGCTCCTCGCGGGCCAGGCGGTAGGCCTCCTCGATGGCCCCGTCGGTGCCCAGGCGGCCCTCGGTGAGCACGATCTCGGCGCCGTAGGCGCGCATGATGCGCCTGCGCTCCTGCGAGGCGGTGTCGGGCATGAGCAGCTTCAAGCGGTAGCCGCGCACGGCGCAGACCATGGCCAGGCCGATGCCGGTGTTGCCGCTGGTGGCCTCGATGATGGTCTTGTCCGGGGTCAGCTCGCCGCTGGCCTCGGCGGCGCGGATCATGGCCAGGGCCACGCGGTCCTTGATGGACCCGCCGGGATTGCCGGACTCGATCTTGGCCAAAATCCTGACGCCGTTTCCGGCCCCGATGCGCGACAGCGCCACCAGCGGGGTGTTGCCGGACAGCTCAAGAACGCTCGAATAGATCATGGCGATTCCCTTGGATTGCAACCAGATGGAGCCATGGCGACCCCGGGGGCCCACCCCCGGCGCACGCCGGGGCCGGGGTGGCAGGGTCCTTGCATTTCCACGGCGGGCCCCGCTTCGGAGGCGGGGCGGCACGCCACCACCACAGCCCGGAGCACGGCATGGAACTGCTGCAATTCCTGCGACCGAACCTGGAAGCGATGACCCGGCGCGGGCACTCCGCCGCGCCCTGGCTCGGCGGGCGGAATCTTGACCTGAACGCCCTGGAAAAGCAACTGCGCGTCAATGCCTTCGGCCTGCGCGACCTGCCCCTGCCCGGCGGCGGGGGCACGCTGTTCGGCGCGGTGCCGCCGCAGATGTTCTACCGCTCCTGGCAGCTGGCGCCCGGCGCGCGCCCGGCGCGCGGGGCCACGGTCATCGTCGGCTGCAACCTGGGCTACGGGCTGAACCACGTGCTGACCACGCACCCCGCCCTGCACGCCGTGGCCGTGGTCGAGCCGCGCCCGGAGATGCTCGCCCTGTGCCTGGGCATGACCGACTACCGCCCGTTCATCGAGCAGGGCCGCCTGGAATTCGTGGCCCCCGACGCCCAGAGCATCTGGGAGGCCCTAGGCCGCCAGGACCTGCGCTTCATCCACGGGGCCATCCATTTCCGCGCCGACATGCCCAGCCAGCAGCTCGGCCCCGAATACGCGCGCACGGCCAGCCTCGTCCAGAAGACAGTGGAAAACGTGAGCATCGAGCTGGCCACCCTGCGCCGGATGCAGGATGTGATGGTCGGCAACGAGATCGGCAACTTCCGCGCGGCCTTCGCCCGGGGCAGCATCGCCCCCCTGCAGGGCGCGGCCCTGGGCGTGGCCGGGCTGGTGGTGGGCGCCGGGCCGTCCCTGGCCGAGCTGGGGCCGCGCCTGGCGCCCCTGGCCGAGGGCGCGCTGACCGTCACCGCGCTGCAAACCCTGCCCGCCGCCCGGGCCCTGGGCATCACCCCCGACCTGTGCATGGCCATCGACTACAGCCCGGGCATCGTCCAGGTCTTCGACCGCCTGGACCGCGACTGGGCCGCGAATATCCCGTTCATCTATTCCACCAAGGTCCGCCCCGAGGTGGTGGAGCGCTACCCGGGCCCGGCCATCCCCATGTGGACCCTGGGCGGGCTGGCGACCTTTTTGATGCGCGACCGCGAGCCCGTGCTGGACGCGGGCGGCAACGTCAGTGTGGCGCTGCTGCGCCTGCTGGCCTGGTGCGGCGCGGCGCGGGTGACCCTGGTCGGCCAGGATTTCGCGTGGTCCGGCCAGCGCTCGCACGTCGCCGGGCACCACGCCCAGCTGCCCGTGCGCGCCTTCGACCCCGAGCGCCACATGCGCCTGAAGAACCTCGCGGGCGAGGAAATCATCTCCACCATGTCCTACATCACGGCCCAGCGCGACATGGAGGCCGACATCGCCCGCCTGGGCATCCCGGTGCACAACGTCTACGGCGGGGGCCTGCCCCTGGCCGGGGCCGAAGTGCTCGGCCCGGACGAGGTGGCCGCGCGCGGGCTGCTGCACTCCGAGCCCGGGGCCCTGGAGCGCTTCCAGGCCGCCCTGCACCGCGCCGCCCGCCCCCGGCCCGTGCCGGTGTTCCAGCCCCGGGCCCGGCAGTGGGGCGCGTCCCTGCGGGCGGTGCAAAAGCGCCTGGGCAAGCTCTACGCCAAGGCGGGCGCCCGGCAGGCCGACATCCGCCAGACCCTGGAGCAGGTGCTGCTGTTCCTCAAACAGGATCCGCTGTACACGCCCTATCTCTACAACGAAGTCATTGACCTGGCCGGCCTGGCGCGCCTGAGCACGGGCCACGCCCCGGGCGAGTTCTCCCAGGTGCGGCGCATCCTGGAACGCGCCCTGGCCAAGGTCCGCGAGATCGACCGCGCCCTGGGCGCGGACGTGCCCCTGCGGGCGGCCTGACGGCCCGAAACGCTTTCCCGGTTTCCTTCCTTCACGGCCCGGGGCGAGGTGGCGCCCCGGGCCGGTGCGTTTTGCGGCCATGGCCGCCGCCCGGGCCCGGCCTTGCACCCGGGGGCCGGAAGGAGTACCACCCGCTCATGCGCACCGTCCGACCTGCCCTGCTGGCCCTGTGGATCGCCTCCCTGGCCTTTGTGGCCGCCGCCACCCTGCTGCCCTGGCCCAAGGCCGTGGCCGGGGCCCGGCTCCTGCCCGGGGCGGACCTGGCGGCCCAGGGCCTGGCCTACGCCTGGCTGGCGGCCCTGGCCCTGCGGGCCTTTTTGCAACGCGGCCCGGCCTTCACCTGGGCCTGGGGCATGATCCTCTACGGTGCGGTGCTGGAGGTGGCCCAGGCCCTGGTGCCCGGGCGCGCGCCGTCGCTGGGCGACATCGGCGTGAATCTGCTGGGGGTCTGCCTGGGGGTGCTGGTCGGGCACCAGCTCAAGATCCGCGAGCACGACCGGCGCATGGCCGAGGCCCTGGGGCGGGGAGCGCCCCGCCGCTAGCTGGCGGCCCGCCCCGGCAAGGGGGACGCCGGACGGCCCGCGCATCCGCCGCGCCGCGCGCCGGGCCCAGGCCCCTGGCGCGCCGCCGGGCGCACCCCCTGCGGCAGCCCGCCGGCAGGCCGCCCCCACAAGCAAACCACGGCATTGCTCAAAAAATCCAAGCCCGCGCGTCTGTCTTGTCACGCGCGGGCTTGGATTTTTTCGCGCCTGGCGGCGCACCAGTGTTGCGCAGCCAGGGAGGTGGCGCTCTTCGACGACCCGCTAGGGAACGGCGGCGGCCTCGGGGGCGGCAGGGGCGAGGGCGCCAGGGGCGGCCGGAGCTGCGGGGGCGGCGGGGGCGGGAGGCGCGGGAGACGCGGCAGGAGCCGCCTCGCCGGCCACGGGCAGCAGGCGGATCTGGAGATGGCGCCGCCCGAAGCGCACGGCCTTGGCGCGCGTGTCCATAAAGATGTCCACGGCCTTCGCCTTCTTCGCGCCCATGAGGTCGCCGATGACGAAGACCCCGTGGCCGGACACGCAGATCTCGCGCCCGAAGGTCCATCCGGCCTCGTAGAGGTCGGGCGAGACGGCCACGATGCCCCGGCGCGGCTTGCGGCCCGTGGCCGTGCGCGCGCCGCCCGTCTCCTCGGCACTGTAGGCCGAGACCGTGGCCGTCACCGGCGCGGGGGCCCCGGGGCGGGCCCTGGTCATGCACTCCACACCCCGGTCAGCCTTGGCGGAGGCACCCTTCTGCTTGCGCATCTCGTCCCGTCGTTTGCGCACCTCGTTCTGCGGCTTGCGCTCCTCGCCCTGCGGCCTGTGCACCTCGCTCTGCCCGGCCCGGGGCGCGGCCACGGGCTCGGCCCCGGCCTGCGGGCCGGAGAAAACAGCAACTGCCAGGGCCACGGCAAGAATCCTTGTGACCATCCATCCTCCCTGGCCGGACGCACACGCCTCCCCCGCCCCCGCGCGGCGGGCGCCCGCCAAGGGCAGCATAGCCCATCCGGCCCGCAAAGGCAGCCCCTGTTTTCGGCCCGCAAAAAGCGCCCGGGGCGCCGCCCTTGCCAGGGGGATACCAATATCCTATAGACCCCCCATGCGCGCGAACGCCCTGGCCGGGCATTTCCTGCTGGTCTCCCTCCCCCTGCTGGGCCTGCTGGCCCTGGTCCTGGGCATCTTCGGCTCCGAGGACCAGGCCATGCTCGCCTTCCGGGAGCACAAGAACACCCACCTGGTGCTGCAAAAGGCCGTGCGCCTGTTCACCGACTGGGGCAACCAGGCCATGTACCTGCCCTTCCTGGTCATCCTGGGGCTTGCCCTGCGCGACCGGGACCGCCGCTCCCGGCGCTTCGTCATCGCCTACGTCGTGGCCCAGGTGCTCGTCTGCCTGGTCCTGCTGCATCTGACCAAGATGGCCCTGGGCCGCCCGCGGCCCGAGGCTTTCACCGCCCTGCACCGGCCCATGACCCTAGACTCCTACTTCCACTCGCTGCCCTCGGGGCACACGGCGGAGATCACCGGCTCCTGCCTGGCCCTGGCCCTGTGGCTGGGGCGCGCGCGCTGGGCCCTGGCCCTGGGGCTGTACGTCGCGCTCATGGGCTTCTCGCGGGTCTACCTGTTCCAGCACTACCCCAGCGACGTGTTCTTCGGCTGGATGTTCGGCGCCGTTTCCGGTTTCGCGGCCTACACCTTCGGCACCTCCAAGGAGGGACCCCCCGGCCATGGATAAGCTCCTCACGCGCCTCTACCGGCTGCTGGCCTGGGCGCCCCTGCTCCTGCCCGCCGCCCTGCTCGCCGCGCAGACCGTCCCGGTCCTGGACTCGCGCGCGCTGTGGTTCTCCGACGAAATCCGCTACGCCAACGTGTTCGAGAACGTGGTCCACGGCGGCAAATGGCTGGTGATGTACCTGAACGGCGTGCCCTACCCCGACAAGCCGCCGGTATACTTCTGGTTCCTGGCCGGGCTGCTGCCGGTGTTCAAGGCGGCCACGCCCGCGCTGTTCATGGCCGGGGCCGCCCTCTCGGCCCTGCTGCTGCTCACGGCGACCATGGCCCTGTCGCGCCTGGTGGCCCGCGCCGGGCGCGAGGTCTCCCTGGGCGCGGGGCTGGTGCTGGTGTCGTGCTTCTACGTCGTCGGACTGGCGCACTACTCGCGCATGGACCTGCTCTTCGCCACGCTGATCACCGCCGCCCACATCTGCCTGTTCCGGGCCTGGGGCCGCGAGCGGGCCATGGGCTGGGCCGTGGCGGGCTTCGCCCTGGCCGGGGTGGCCACCCTGACCAAGGGCCCCCTGGGGCTGGCCTTCCCCCTGCTGGCCAGCGTGGCCTACCTGGCCTGGACGGGCAACCTGCGCCGCTTCTTCCGGCGCGACGTGGCCGTGGGCCTGGGCGTCTGCCTGGGGCTGCTGGGGGCCTGGGTGCTGGCGGCGTGGCTCGGCGGCGAGCGTGAGCTGGTGGAAAACATCTTCTACAAGCAGATCTACCGCCGCGCGGTGAACGCCTCGCACCACGGGCAGCCCTTCTGGCACTACCTGGCCACCCTGCCCGCCGCCTGGCTGCCCTGGACGCTGCTGCTGGCGGCCCTGCCCCTGGGCCCCGTGGCCCGCGCGGGCTTCTGGCGCGGCCTGTGGCAGGCCCGGCGCGACGAGGAGCGCAAGGGCCAGGCCTACCTGTGGAGCATGGTGCTCACCGGCTTCGTGCTGCTCTCGGCCCTGTCCACCAAGATCATCGTCTACCTGCTGCCGCTGTTCCCGGCCCTGGCCGTGCTCTCGGCCCGGGCCGTGCTGGGGCTGGACGCGCGGCGCACCCGGCGCCTGTGGCTCGTGCTCTGCGGCCTGTTCGCCGTGGTGGCCATGGCCCTGCCCTTCGGCAACATGCTGCACCCCTGGCCCGACTTCGCCGTGGCCGGGCTGTGGTGGATGGCCCTGGCCTCGGCCCTGGCCGCAGGGCTCCTGTGGTGGGCGGCGCGCGCCCTGGGGCCCGCCTCCGGGCTGCTGCTGGCGGCCCTGGTGGTCACGGCCTGGGTCCAGCCCCTGGCCATGCTGACCCTGCCCTCCCTGGACCCGGTGATGAGCCCCAGGGCCCAGGCCCAGGTCATGGGCGATTACGCCGACCAGGGCTACGTTCCGGCGGCCTACAAGATCTACTCGGGGGTCTACACCTACTACAGCGGCCACGACGTGCTGGAGACCCAGGACCTGGAGCGCATTGCCGCGCTGCTGGCCGCCGAGCCCAAGGTCGTGCTCGGGATGCAGCGCCGCTACTGGGACCAGTGGACGGACCGCCCGGCCACGCTGAACGTGATCCACGAGCAGTGGATCGTGGACCAGCCCTACGTGCTGGCCGTGCAGGGCGGCCCTGCGGCGCCGCAGCCCCAGGCTCCGGACGCCGGGGCCGACGCCGGGGCCGCCCTGGCCCCGGGCGCTGCGGCCAACGCCACCGGCGCGGACCCGGCGCCCGGAACCGCGCCCCAGGCCATGCCCGGGCCCGCCCCCGAAGCCGCCCCGGGCCCGGACCAGCAGGCCGCGCCCCACGGGCAGCCGGAGCAGGCTCCCGCCCCGGCTCCGGACAAGGACACGGGCACGGCTCCCGGCGAAAGCGACCCGGCCCCCGCGCCCGCCAACGCCACCGAACAGACCATCTGACCCCCAAGGACGCCCCATGCGCAGCCCGGCCCCATCGCTCCGCCCCGCCCTCGCCCTGCTCACGGGCCTGCTGGCCGCCGCCCTGCTGGCCTCGGCCTGCGTCACCAGCGACCCCGGCCAGGAATACCGCGCCCGGACCGAGGCCATGAGCGGGCCGCAGCTGCTGCGCGAGCGCCAGGCCCTGACCGACGAGATCAGGAGCCTGGAAGAGCACCGCGCCGAGCTGCCCGCCGCGCCCCAGGGCACCCCCGGCGCCAGCCACGAATACCTGGACCGCCGCCTGGCCCAGGCGCGCCTCAAGCTCGGCCACGTCAACGCCCTGCTGGCCGAAGGCGGCTACGCCGTGCATGAGATCCGCTACAAGGTGGCCGCCGCGCCCGCCGCTCCGGAGCCCGCGCCCAAGGAGCCGAACGCCCCCGCACAGGCGTCTCCCGCGCCCGCCCCGCCCGCCCCGGCGGCCCAGGCGGCCCCGACGATCCCGGACACGCCCGTGCCCGCCCCGCAGCCGCCTGCGGACGCAACCCGGCCCGCGCCTGCCACGGTCACCGCCGTGCGCTGGGCCGCCGAGGGCGAGGCCCTGGTGGTGCGCGTGGCCGTGCCCGGCCCCCTGGCCCCGCGCTGTCGCGTGTTCACCCTGGACGGGCCGCCGCGCGTGGTTCTCGACGTGCTGGACGCCGCCCGGCCCCCGGCGGCCCTGCCCAAGGCCCAGGCCGTGGACAGCCCCCTGGCCTCGGGCATCCGCGTGGGCTGGCACCCCGAGGACGCCTTCGTGCGCGTGGTCCTCGACCTGCCCCGCAGCGGGCCGCGCCACGCCCTGACCGTCGCCCCGGGCCAGGCCGTGCTGACCCTGCGGCCCTGACCGCGCGGCCTGGCTCCGCGGGCTGGGCCTGCGGCCTGCTCCTGCGGCTGCGGCCCGGTTGCGACCTGCCCTTGGGGCCCGGGCTCCCAGTCTGCCCCCGGCCCCCGGCTTGAGGTCTGCCCTTGCGGCCCGAGCCGCCCCCCCCGCCCTGCGCGTCCGCATTTCCGGACACACCCCCCGTCCGTCCGGTTTCCCGGACGCCCACCGCGCCGCCCGGCCCCATCCGCTCCCGGCCTTCGCCACGAATCCGCAACAATCCAAACACTTCCCGATTTGTAGGGAATTGGTGTGCATTTTGCTGGCGTCCTCCTTGCGCCGTTTGGCCCGCGCGGCGTAGCATGGGTGGGAATGCCTGCGGAGCCATCTTTTTGCGGAGGTTGCCATGAGATCCTTTTCCACCGCCGCCCTGGCCGCGACCCAGGGCGGCTGTGCGCTGCTGGCTGTGGGGGCCGCGGCGCTGCTGTCCTCGCCCCTGGCGGCCTGGGGCGCCGGGCTGGGGCTTCTGGCCCTGGGGGCCGTGCCCCTGGGGCTGCTCGTGCTGCGCGTGCGCGGCTGCGCCACGCGCCTGGAGGCCGCCGCCGGGCGCGTGGCCCAGGGCCGCTACGACTGTGCCTTCGACGAGCGCGGCACCTGCGAGCTGGGCCGCGCCGAGGCCGGGCTGGCCCAGATGTACGCCCGGCTCAAGCGCGAGCTGTCCTTCGCGCGCGGGGTGCTCGCGGGCATCCAGGCGCCCTTCGTGGTCGTGGACACCCAGGAACGCCTGGTGATGACCAACGCGGGGCTCATCGAAATCCTGGAGCAGAGCGGCAAACCCGAGGACCACTACGGCCAGAACGTGGCCCATTTCTTCTATGGCGACGCCTCACGGCGCACCGTGCTGCGC
Organism: Desulfocurvus vexinensis DSM 17965; assembly: GCF_000519125.1. Classification (NCBI taxonomy): domain Bacteria; kingdom Pseudomonadati; phylum Thermodesulfobacteriota; class Desulfovibrionia; order Desulfovibrionales; family Desulfovibrionaceae; genus Desulfocurvus; species Desulfocurvus vexinensis. The sequence continues at coordinate 288,487 of NZ_KI912582.1, read as the reverse complement.
GACAGCCTGGAGCACCGCGTGACCACGGCCAAGGAGGTGGAACTCACGGGCCGCCGGGGCGGCAAGCGCATCATCCACATCCACGCCTCGCCGCTGTACGACCTAGACGGCGCGCTCATGGGCGCGCTGTGCATCTACCAGGACCGCACGGCCCTGCGCGCCCGCGAGGCCGAGCTGGAGGCCCAGAACGCGCGCATCGCCGAGGCCGTGCGCACCTCGGAGGACATCTCCCAGGCCGTGGCGGGCAGCGCCGGGGAACTGGCGGCCCAGGTGCTCGAAGCCAGCGCCGCCGCCCGCGAGCAGGCCGCCCGCGCCCAGGACGCCGCCTCGTCCATGGAGCAGATGAACGCCGCCGTGCTCGACGTGGCCAGAAGCGCGGCAGACACCGCCAGCCGCGCCCAGCAGACCCGCCAGCAGGCCGAGGACGGCGCCCGGGTGGTGCGCGACGCGGCCGCGGCCATCGCCGAGGTCAGCCGCCGCGCCCAGGCCGTGACGCAGGACATGGCCCGCCTGGGCGCCCAGGCCGAGGGCATCGGGCGGATCATGGACGTGATCACCGACATCGCCGACCAGACCAACCTCCTGGCGCTCAACGCCGCCATCGAGGCCGCGCGCGCGGGCGACGCGGGCCGGGGCTTCGCCGTGGTGGCCGACGAGGTGCGCAAGCTGGCCGAGAAGACCATGGGCGCCACCCAGGAGGTCGCTTCGGCCATCAAGGCCATCCAGGACGGCGCGCGCACCAGCGCCGCAGGCATGGACCAGGCCGCCGCCGCCGTGGGCCAGGCCCACGAGCTGGCCGAAGCCTCGGGCCGGGCCCTGGCCGGGATCGTCGAGCTGGCCGTGAACACCTCGGACCAGGTGCGGACCATCGCCGCCGCCGCCGAGGAGCAGTCGGCCACCAGCGAGCACATCAGCGCCGTGGTGGAGGACGTGCGCTCCAGCGCCCAGGGCGCCGAGGCCGACATGGCCGCTGCGGCCCAGGGCGTGCAGGGCCTGGCCGAAGCCGCCCGGCGCCTGAAGGACGTCATCCACGCCGTGGGCGCCTGAGCGCCCGGGCGGGCTCGACACCGGCCCCCGGATAGGGCATCCTCTATACGTTTCGCATTGCCGGGGGCGGGGCATCCCGCCCTGCCCCCGGGCATGCGCACCCCGGAGGACGCCATGGGCAACGGCATCTCATCGGTCGGCGGCCCGCCGCCGATCATCCCCAACCAGCAGGGCGGCCAGCCCCAGACCATCACCAACCCCACGGCCCAGCAGCTTTTGGAGCTGATGGCCGAGCGCCCCCTGGTGCAGCAGCTCCAGGGGCAAACGGCGCAGGGCGGCGCGTTCATCACCCTGGGCAACCAGCAAGGCACCGATCTCAACGTCCAATTCGTGCCCCAGGGCACCCCCCTGCCCGCCCAGCCGGACGTGACGCTGCACAACGTCCAGGCCGTGGCCACCGACGGGCACGCCGTCATCGACCCGCAGACAAACTACGTGCTCACCGACCCGTTCACGGGGTGCAGCTTCTTCATGCTCGCCATCAACGGCCAGGACACGGTGTTCCACGTCCAGGAGCAGATGCCCGGCCAGCCGCTGCTCACCCGCCTGGCCCCGTTCATGACCGTGGCCGACGCCATCCGCGCCCAGCACCCGGACCAGACCCTGACCCCCCTGGTGGACGCCTATCTCGACCAGCACCCGCACCAGGAGGTCACGGACCTCAAGGGCCAGGACCCGCAGCAGTACCTGCGTAGCGGCCTGGCGCTCATGGTCATGGAAAACCTCCAGACCGTGGCGGGCTACGCGTTCACGGAAACGGTCTACACCCAGGGCAACGACTACCAGACCATCGCCCAGGGCGGCGGCGACGGCAGGATCCGCGCGGGGTCGGCCATGCTCGTCCGCGAGCAGGGGCAGTGGATGATGCTCGAACAGACCATCGACACCGGAAGCACCGAGAACCCGATCATGGAGCACACCGTGCCCCGGGGCGGGCTGCACGTCCTGCTGCCGCCCGACCTGCTCACGGCGCTCCAGGGGCTGGCCGGGGTGCAGCCCCCGCCGATGGGCACGGGCCAGTTCGTCTGAAACGCGGCGTGCGGGAAGCCCCCAGCCTGCGGGACGGGCGGCGGGCTGGCCGCGCGGGAAGGAAGGATGCACAGCGGCGGGCGCCGCCGGGCAGGGGCCGTCAGCCCCGCTCCACCCGGTTGCGCCCGTTCTTCTTGGCCTTGTACAGGGCCTTGTCGGCCTGCTTGAGGACCTCGGCGGGGCTGGCGGCGCCGCCGCTGCCCGGCCCGGCCACGCCCATGGAGATGGTCACCGACACCGTGCCCGGGGCCTTGGCCCCGCCCGCCCTGGGGCCTTTGCCCTTGCGGCGCTCGCCCCCGGCGGGGGGCGCGGGCTTGCCCGAGCGGACCACGAACCCCGCCCCGGCCACGGCCTCGCGCACGGCGTCCAGGTGCTCCAGCGCCTCCAGCGGACAGCGCCGGGGGAACACGATGGCGAACTCCTCCCCGCCGTAGCGGTAGGCCCGGCCCCCGCCGCCCACGCGGCCCAGATGCGCCGCCACCATGCGCAGCACCTCGTCGCCGGTGTCGTGGCCGTAGGTATCGTTGAACTTCTTGAAGTGGTCCACGTCGGCCATGGCGATGGCGTACTGCCCGCCCAGGGTCTGCATGTCCGCCAGCAGCGGCCTGCGCCCGGGCAGGCGGGTCAACTCGTCCAGAAAGGCCATGCGGTAGGAGTCCTGCACCAGGGGCGCGGCGCAGGCCAGGGCCGCCCCGGCGGCCAGGGCCCCGGAGCGGAGCGGAGAATCGGCGAAATGCAGCGCGCCCATGGCCCCGGCCAGGGCCACGGCCAGCCCGGCGTCCATGGGCGAATCGTCGCGCACGGCGCGCAGCAGCAGCCACAGCGCGGCGCACAGCGCGCCCAGCAGCGCGGTCTGGGGCAGGCGGGTGGGCAGGGTCAGCGGCAGGGGCCGCCACGCGGCCAGCTCGGCCACCAGGGCGTGCAGCGTGCCCGGGCGCCCGGGCACGGAGCCGTCGAGCACGCCCGTGGCCACCAGCAGCACCACCAGGGCCTGCGAGGACACGACGAAGGCCAGGGTCAGGGGCACGCGGGCCAGCAGCCCCCGGTCTCCGGCCAGGGCGGCGGCCAGCCAGTTCACGGGCAGCAGCAGGGCCAGGGCCGGAGCCACCACCCGCCCCAGGCTCCCCGACGGGCCGCCGCTGCCCAGCAGTCCGCAGACCCACAGCGCCAGGGCCAGCAGCCCCAGGGGCACCACCACCCGCGTGCGCCGGAAACGCCAGCAGGCCAGCCCGGCCAGGAGCATGGCCCCATACGCCGCCCAGGGCGCGGCGCCCGAGGGCACCACCCGCAGCCAGACCAGCGCCCCCCAGGCCAGGGCCAGGGCCGCCAGGGGCACGGCCACGAAGAACAGCAATCGGATCACGCAAGGCTCCCCGGCGGCTGTCCGGAGCCGCCGTGCCCGCTTCGTATCACGGACGGGCCGGGCTGGAAACCCCTTGCCGGGCGGGCTTTTCCGGCCCGGCCCCCCGCCACTGGCTGATCAGCACGCCGCCCACCACCACGGCGCAGGCCAGCCCCTGCATGGGGCTCAGGCGCTCATCCAGGAAGCCCAGGCCCAGGCCCACGGCGATGACCGGCATCAGGTTCACCAGGGCCGAGGCCCGCGAGGCGGGCACGCGCCGCGAGGCCCAGTTCCACAGCCCGAAGGCCCCCAGGGTCACGAACACCCCCAGGTAGAGCAGCGAGGCCGCGGCCCACGGCGAGGCCAGGGCCCGCCAGGGCGCAGCGTCCAGCGCCCCGGGCAGGAAAAACAGCGCCCCGGTGCCGAACTGCACCAGAGTCAGCAGGTCCGCGTCGTAGTGTGCGGCGAGGCGGCGCACCAGGAGCATGAAGCCCGCGCTGCTGGCCATGGCCCCCACCTCCAGCAGGTTGCCCAGCACGGGGTCGGACGCCGTCTCGCTGGGCGCCGAGAGCCAGGTCAGCCAGGCCACGCCCAGGGCCGAGACGGCACAACCCGCCCAGGTGCGGGCCGTGGTCCGCTCGCCCAGCAGCAGCCCGGCCCCGGCGCAGACCATGAGCGGCAGCAGCGCCGAGATCATCCCCGCCTGGGACGAGGTGGTGTAGCGCAGGGCGTTGGCTTCGAGCAGGAAGTACAGGCAGGGCTGGAGCAGGGCCATGAGGCCCAGCCATTTCCAGTCGCCCGGGCGCCAGGCGGCGCGGGCCAGGATGCGCGGGGCTGCGGGCAGCAGCACGGCCACGGCCACGGCCATGCGCGACCAGACCACGAACCCCGCGCCAAAGGTGCCGATGGCGACCTTCATCACCGCAAAGGAACTGGCCCACAGGCACACCGTGACCAGCAGCGCGGCCAGGGGCAGGAGCCCCGGGCCGCCGGAACGCTCCCGCACCGTCACCCCCTTCGCGCCGCGCGCCCCGCTGCCCGGGGCGCCTGTCGGCGGCGAAGCACGGCCTATCACGCCCCGGGGGCGCAGGAAAGCCAAAAAAACGGCGTCTCGCGGGGCGGGGCGGGCCGGGCCTCAGTGCGGCAGGCTGTCCAGGATTTCCCGGTAGCGCGTGCCGGCCTTGAACTCGCGCAGAGCCGCATCGAAGCGGTTCACGAAGTCCTGGTCCAGGCGGGCGCGGCTGAACAGGGGGTAGAGCCCGAAGGCCTCCAGCGGCGGGGCGGACAGCTCCACGTACTCCCGCTCGCGGCCCTGGGTCCGGGCCAGATGGCGCATGGCCAGGGCGTCGCCCAGCACGTAGTCCACCCGCCCCCGGCGCAGCATGGACAGCAGTATCTCGTAGGACACCACGCGCTCCACCAGGGGGTTGGCGCGCGCCCAGGCGTCGATCTGCGGGCTGTAGGTCTGGTCGAGCACCAGGCCGACCTTGTGCCCGGCCAGGGTGTCCAGGCCAGTGAACGGCTCGGGGGCCTCCCCGGCCCGGGCCAGGGCCACCCAGCGCGATTCCACCAGCGGCTCGGTGCCGTAGCGCACGAACTCCGCGAGCCCCTCGTCGCGGACCCCCGAGTAGAGAATGTCGAGCTGGCCCCGGGCCAGCAGGTCCAGCCCGCGCTTCCACGGATGGCGCGCGGGGGGCGCGGCGCGCTCGCCCATGCGTTCGAGCACGGCGGCCAGCACCTGGGTGCACGGGCCCGCCGCGACGCGGCTCTGGACGTACTCGTAGGGCGGCTGCTGGTCCATGCCCACCAGCAGTTCGCGGCCCCGGGCGTCGGGCACCGGCCCCAGGGCGGCCAGGGCCAGCAACGCCCCCAGCAGGGGCAACCATGCGCGGCGAAGTCGTTTCATCGGTCCTGTATAACCCCGCTTCGGCAAAAGGACAAATGCGCCGCCCCGGGGGCCGGGGCCAAGGGCGCGGCGGGTTCAGCGCAGGAAACGGGCCAGGACCGCGCCATATTCCGCGCTGGCCTTGAACTCGCGCAGGGCCGCGTCGAAGCGGTCCACGAAATCCTGGCCCAGGCGGGCGCGGCTGAACAGGGGCAGGAGCCCGAAGGTGCCCCCGGGCAGGGCGCCCAGTTCCACGAACGCGCGCCCCAGGCCCCGGGTCCGAGCGAGATACCGCAGGTTCAACGCGTCGCCCACGGCATAGTCCACCCGGCCCTGGGCCAGCATGGCCAGCAGCCGCTCGTTGGACGCCACGCGGTGCACCAGGGGGCTGGAGCCCGCCCAGGCGTCGGCCTCCGGGGTATAGGAGTAGCCGATGACCATGCCCACCCGGCCCTCGTCCAGCGCCTCCAGCCCGGCGAAGGACCGCCCGGAGCCCTCCCCGGCGCGGCCCAGAACCACCCAGCGCGACTCCACCAGCGGCTCGGCGCCGTAGCGGGCGAAGGCCAGCCGCTGCGCGTCGAAAATCCCGGAATACAGGATATCGAGCTCGCCCCGGGCGAGCATCTCCAGGCCACGCTGCCAGGGATACACCCTGGGGGGCGCGGCCCGCTCACCCATGCGCTCAAGCACGGCGAACACGATCCGGGTGCACAGGCCCGTCACCGCGTCGTCCTGGACGAACTCGTAGGGGGGCCACTGGTCGGTGCCCACCAGCAGCTGCGCGTCGCGCGCCGCCGCGTGGCGGCCCACGGCCGCCAGCAGGGCCACGAGCGCCACCAGACGCAGCAATGAGAACGCAGTTCCGAGCATGCCCCACCGTATCCCGGTCGAACCGAGAGGACAAACACAAATCGCCCCGCGCCCCGCCGCCGCGCCCCCCACGCCCCGGCCAGCCAGGGGCGCCACCCAAAACCCTTGACACAGCCCATCAATCCTCTACAAATCGATAGCCGAAAGGTGTGACGATTTTCATATTAAAGCACTTTTGGAGAATACATGTCTGCCTCGGCACTTCGCATTCCCCGCGGCCACGGGGGCGGCGCCCCGGCCCTGGCGGCCCTGCTGCTGGCCCTGCTGCTGGCCGCCTGGGCCCTGCCCGCCCAGGCGCGCACCGTCACCGACATGGCCGGGCGCAGCGTGGACATCCCCGACCGCGTGGAGCGGGTCGTCTGCTCCGGGTCGGGCTGCCTGCGCCTGCTGACCTACCTCCAGGCCCAGCATCTGGCCGTGGCCGTGGACAGCATCGAACGCCGGGGCACGGTCATCGAAACCCGGCCCTACAGCATAGCCAACCCGCAGTTCAAGAGCCTGCCCTTGTTCGGGGAGTTTCGCGGCCGCGACAACCCGGAGCTCCTCGTCGCCCTGGACCCCGCGCCCCAGGTCATCCTCAAGGTCATGGTCGCCGGCGAAAGCTACGACCCGGACCAGCTCCAGGCCAAGACCGGCATCCCCGTGGTCGTCCTGGAATACGGCAACCTGGGCGCCGGGCGGCCCGCCCTGGACGCCGCCCTGCGGCTCATGGGCGAGGTGGTCCACCGCCAGCAGCGCGCCGAGGAGGTCATCGGGCTGTTCACGGCCTGGCAGGCGGACCTGGCCGCGCGCACGGCGGGCCTCCCCGAGGCGGACATGCCCCCGTGCTATGTGGGCGGCATCGCCATGAAGGGCGCCCACGGCATGCAGTCCACCGAGCCCACCTACCCGCCCTTCCGCATGGCCGGTGCGCGCAACGTGGCACACACCCAGGCCAGCGAAGGGCGCGACCAGGTGCGCACGGGCGTACCCAAGGAACAGATCGTGGCCTGGGACCCGCAGGTGGTTTTCCTGGATGTGTCCACCACCACCCTGGGCGAGGGCGCCGGGGGGCTGCACGAGCTGCGCAACGACCCGGCCCTGTCCATGCTGCGCGCGGCGCGCGCGGGCGAGGTCTACGGCGTGCTGCCCTACAATTCCTACAACGCCAACTACGGCTCCATCTTCGCCAACGCCTATTTCGTGGGCAAGACCCTGCACCCGGGGCGCTTTGCGGACATGGACCCCGCAGCCATGGCCGACACCATCTACACCGCCCTGGTGGGCAAGCCGGTTTTCGGGCAGATGTGCCAGGGGTTCCCCGGGCTGGTCTTCGCCCGCATCCCCCTGCGGTAGCCGCCATGAGCCACCTCGCCCACGGGGAAATCCCCGCGGCATACACGGCCTATCTGGCCCGCAAGATGCTTTTCCTGCTGGCGCTGGTCCTGCTGGTGGCCGCGCTGCTGGTCATGGCCGTGGCCCTGGGCGCGGTGCCCCTTCCGGCCTGGGACGTGGTGCGCACCCTGGCGGGGCAGGCCGCCTCCGCGCGCGACGCGGTGATCATCCTCGACATCCGCCTGCCCCACGCCCTGGCGGCGCTGTTCGCGGGCCTGGGCCTGTCGGCCTCGGGGGCGGCCATGCAGTCGGTGCTGCGCAACCCGCTGGGCTCGCCCTTCACCCTGGGCATCTCCCAGGCCGCGGCCCTGGGGGCCTCCTTCGCGGTGATGATCCTCGGCTCGGGGGTCATGCAAAGCTCCAGCGTGGGCGCCGTGACCATCTCCAACCCGCTGCTGACCACGGCCAGCGCCTTTGCCTGCTCCCTGCTGGCCGCCGGGCTGGTCATCGCCATGGCCCGCTACCGGGGCGCCTCGCCCGAGGTCATGGTCCTCACGGGCGTGGCCCTGGGCGCTTTCTGCACGGCGGGGACCATGGTCCTGCAATATTTCGCCGACGACGTGCAGCTCGCGGCCATGGTCTTCTGGACCTTCGGCGACGTGGCCCGCGCGGGCTGGCGCGAGGTCTGGGCCCTGGGCGCCGTGGCCCTGGGCGGCGCGGCGTTCTTCATGGCCAACGCCTGGAACTACAACGCCATGGACGCGGGCGACGAGACGGCCCGAGGCCTGGGCGTGCGCGTGGAGCGCGTGCGCATGGTGGGGATGCTCGTCTCCTCGCTGGTCACGGCGGTCATCGTCGCGGCGCTGGGCGTCATCGGCTTCGTGGGCCTGATCTGCCCGCACATGGTGCGCCGGGTCATCGGCGACGACCACCGCTACCTGATGCCCGCCAGCTGCCTCGCGGGCGGGGCGCTGCTCCTGGCGGCGGACACCGCCGCGCGGCTGGTGCTGGCGCCCCACGCCCTGCCCGTGTCGGTGCTCACGGCCTTCATCGGCGCGCCGGGCTTCATCTGGCTGTTGCTGCGCAGGAGGCGCCGGTGAAACTCGCCGTCCGCGATCTGCATTACGCCTACAACGGCGCCCCGGTGCTGCGCGCCGTGGAGTTCGACGTGGCGGCGGGCGAGGTGCTGGCCGTGCTCGGGCCCAACGGCGTGGGCAAGACCACGCTGCTGCGCTGCCTGAACGCCGTGCACCGCCCGGCCCGGGGCGTGGTGACGGTGGACAGCGCCGAGGTGCTGCGCATGGACGCCGCCAAGATCGCCCGCACCCTGGGCTACGTGCCCCAGCGCGGCGAGGTCTGCCGCATGACGGCCTTCGACGCCGTGCTCCTGGGGCGGCTGCCGCACATCACCTGGCGCGCGGGCGAGGCCGATCTGCGTCTGGTCGGCGCGGCCCTCGCGCGGGTGGGCGTGGCGCACCTGGCCATGCGGCCCATCGACCGCATGAGCGGCGGCGAGCTGCAACGGGTCTGCATCGCCCGGGCCCTGGTCCAGGAACCGGCGGTGATGCTCCTGGACGAGCCCACCAGCGCCCTGGACCTCAAAAACCAGATCGAGGTGCTGCGCACCGTGCGCGACGTGGCGCACGGCCACGGCGTGGCCGTGGTCATGACCATGCACGACCTGAACACCGCCCTGCGCTTCGGCGACAGATTCCTTTTCCTCAAGGACGGCGAAGTGTTCGCCAACTGCCGCCGGGACGAAGTCACGTCCCGGATGGTCGAGGAGGTCTACGGCGTGCCCGTGGACCTGCTGCACCACCAGGGCCGCCCGGTCGTCGTGCCGCGCGGCCTGTCACCAGACACAAAGGAGAGGACCACCCCATGAACAGCGCCCTGACCAAGGAACAGGTGGAGTTCGCCATCGCCTTCCACGGCCACGAATGCCCCGGGCTGACCATCGGCCTGCGCGCCGCCGAACTGTGCCTGCGCGAGCTGGGCCACAACAACGACACGCCCCTGACCGCCGTGGTGGAAACCGACATGTGCGGCGTGGACGCCATCCAGGCGCTCACCGGCTGCACCGTGGGCAAGGGCAACCTCATCCAGCGCGACTACGGCAAGATGGCCTTCACCTTCTACCGCCGCTCCGACGGCAAGGGCCTGCGCGCCCTGCTCAAGCCCTCGGCCCGGCCCATGCGCCCCGAGGCAGGCGAGCTGCAACGCAAGATCAACGAAGGCCAGGGCAGCCCCGAGGACCGCACCCGGCTGGCCGAGCTGCGCGCCGAGGCCATGCGCACGCTCATGGAGCTGCCCTTGGAGGAGGTCTTCGAGATCCAGCCGCCCGCCACGCCCATCCCGCGCGGCCCGAGCATCCTGGAGAGCCTGGTCTGCGCCGGGTGCGGCGAGATGATCATGGAGTCGCGCACCCGGCGCCTGGAAGGCCGGACCCTGTGCATCCCCTGCTTCGAGAAGGTCGATCAGAAGCGCTGACAGGCCGCCCCGGGCGCCCCCTGCGGGCCGCAAAAAGCGCGCCCCTGCCGCTGCCAGCCAGCCGCAGGGGCGCGCATTTTCCCCGCCAGCGTCCCGCGCATTGAACGCCCTGCGACAATGCGTCTCGCACCGGCCCGCTAGTAGTCCTTTTTCCAGTACACGCCCACCCCGCCGTCGGACGCGCCCGCCTTGCCCGTGGCACCGATGTCCGGGGTCAGCTCCACGTCCACGGTCACGCTGTCCTCGCCGGTGCCCGTGTCGTGCTGCAATTCCAGGTAGACCCGCTCGTGGACGTACTTGCCCGCGCCCACGCGCATCCCCGCGCCGTCCTCGCCCTGGCTCACGCCGAGCTGGTCCAGCCCGGTGAGGGCGCGCAGGCCGCCCACGGGGTCGAACCCGCCGCCGCCGCCCGAGAGATGGCGCAGGGCGCTGGCCAGCTGGAAGGCCTGCACCGGGCTCAGGGAGGCCATGGAGCGCCCGAAGAGCAGCCGCGAGATGATCTCGTCCCGGGGCAGGGCCGGGTCGGATTCCAGGGCCAGGACGAAGCGGTCCGCCGGGCCCTGGAGGGTGGCGGTCACGGCGGTGTCGGACACGCTGGTCCCGGCCTCCACGTCCAGGTCCGGCACGGGCGAGGCCGCCGAAAAGAGCAGCGTGCCCGTGGCGATGTCGAACACGCGGTCCAGGAAGCGGAACGTGCCGCGCACCGTGGCCAGCTGGCCGTCCAGGGCCGGGGCGGCGGTGGTGCCCCGGGCGGCCACGGCGCCCCGGAACTCCACCTCCAGCCCCCGGCCGCGCACGTGGAAGCGCCCCGGCACGTCCAGGCGCACGTCCAGGGCCAGGGGCGGGCCGGACGGGGCGGCGGTCGCGGTCCGCTCCAGGCCTTCGGGCGCGTTCACCTCGCGCACCTCCAGCTCGGGCATGGCCCCGGGCAGCTCGTCGGGGATGCGCACCTCGGTGGCGGGCAGGACCAGGTGGCCCCGCAGCACCGGCAGCGGGTCGCCGTCCACGAGGTCCAGGGTGCCGTCGGCGGTGGTGGTGACCAGACGGTGGCGCAGCATCGTGGCCTGACGCAGCACGATGCGCAGGGCGTATGCCGGGGCGGCGCCCGGCGTCCAGCGCCCGCTGGCCTCCAGGCGCCCCGGCCCGCCGTCCGTGGCGCTCAGGGAGCGCAGGAACACGGACTCGTTCTGGAATTCGGCCTCGGCGCGCAGGGCGTCCAGGATGAGCCCCAGGCCGGTGTGCTCGTAGCGCGCGCCGTCCAGCCGGGCCGTGCCCGTGGCCCGGGGCCGCTCCCAGCTGCCGCCCAGAGTGGCGTCCAGGTCCAGCACGCCGGACAGGCGCTGCTCCTCGTCGCCCAGCAGGGCCTCGGCCAGGGCCAGATCCAGCCGCCCCCGGGCGAAGCCGTGCAGCCCGCCCGGCCCGGGCGCCAGCCCCGGGAGCGTGGCGTCGGGGCGCAGGGGCAGCCCGGCTTCGGCGTCCAGCCGGGTGCCGTTGCCCGCGTCCAGGGCCAGGGTCAGGCGGGTGCCCTCCTGGTCGGCGTCGCCGTGCAGGTTGAAGGTCACGTCGGGCACCGGGGCGGCCAGCTCGCGCGGCGCCGCGCGCAGGGTGCCCGAGGCGCGCAGGGTCGCCTGGGGCGCGGCGGCGGGGCCCGAGGCGCGCAGGGTGGCGTCCAGCCCGCCCGCCAGGGGCAGGCCGTGCAGCGTCAGCAGCGGCCCCAGGGGCAGGGCCCGGGCCCGGGCGTCCAGGTCCAGGGTCTGGCCGTCCATGGCCGCGTCGGCCCGCAGGCCGCCCGGGCCCAGGGTCGCGTCCAGGCCCGCCAGCCGCCAGCCCGGGCCGTCCCAGGCCAGCAGCGCCTCGCGCCCCAGGGCCAGGGGCTGCCCGGCCCAGAGCCCCCGGGCCGAGGCCAGACGCAGTTCCCCGCCCGTGTCCACCAGGGCCAGGGTGCCGGAAAGGTCCAGTTCCAGCGGCCCGCCTGCGGCGCCCGCACCCCGGGCCGTGAAGGCCAGGGCCCCGGGCGGGCCCTGCACGGCGGCGCGGGCCGTGTCCAGGCGCAGGCCCGCAGCCTCGACCCGGTCCAGTTCCAGGGTGCCGTCCAGCACAGGGGCGCCCAGGGCGTCTTCCACCCGGCAGGCCAGCTCCGCGGCCCCCAGGCTGGCCGCGCCCAGGTGCAGCCCCCCGGCCCGGGCCTCCAGGTCCACGCGCTGCCCTCCGGAGGTCGCGGCCAGCACCGCGCGCGCGTCCAGGGCCCGCAGCGCGGCCACGGGCTCCTCCTGGGCCAGATGCAGGTCGCCGTCCAGCCCCTGCGCGCCGGGGTTCCAGACCAGGTGCCCGTTCAGGGCCAGGGGCAGCCAGGGCCCGTCCGCCGGGGCCCCGGTGGCCGTGGCCGCAGCAGCGCCCGCAGCCTCGGCCCGGCCCGGGGCGCCCGCAGCGGCGCTGGCCGAAACATCGTCAGCGGCCACGGCGGCGCTGGCCGCCCCGGCCTCCGGGTCCGGGGCCAGGGCGTCCAGCCGGGCCCCGGCGCGCAGGGCCAGTTCCAGGGCCAGGGCCGTCCAGGGCCCCCGGGCCGTGGCGTTGCCCGACACGCCACGCAGGGCGGCCCCGGGCAGGTCTGCGCCGTCCAGGGTCCAGCGGGCCCGGGCCGTGCCCGCCTGCGGGTCGCCCCCGGCTTCCAGGTCCAGGGCCAGCCCGCGCAGGGCCAGGGGGCCTCCGCTTCCGGGCGCCAGGGCCAGGGCCGGGGCCTGGGCCCGGGCCGCCAGGGCCAGGGCGTCGTCGTCCAGGCCCCAGGAGCCCGCGAAATCCAGGGTCAGGGTCCTGGACTTCAGGCTGGCGCCGTCCAGGGCCAAGCGCGCGGCGTCCACGGCCAGGGTGCCACGCAGCGCCGCCTGCGGGCCCAGCAGGGCCGCCAGCGGAGCGGGCAGGCCCGGGCCGGGCCGCAGTTGCCCCGCGCAGTCCATGCGCACGTCCGACCAGCCGTCCGCGCCGCCGGTGGCCAGTTCGACGTCCAGGTCCAGGACCGCGCCCCGGGCCAGGGCCGGGGCGCCGTGCAGCCGCCCCAGGTCGGCCAGGGCCAGACGCAGGCGCGCCGTGGCGCCCGCCCCGGCCAGGGTGCCCGTGCCGTCCAGCACGGCGCCCACCCCGGGCAGTTCCGCGACGGCCTCGTGCACCTGCCAAAGCTCCCCGTCCGGCGCCTCGGGACACAGGGCCGCCCGCGCCGTGCCCGGGCCCAGGGGCCAGCCGTCCAGGCCCAGGCCCGTCCACTGGCCCCTGGCCCCGGCGTCCAGGGCCAAGCCGTCCAGGATATCCACCGTGGCCGTGGCCGTGAGGGCAGGGCCGTCCACGGTCAGCACGTCCCAGGCCAGGGCCCGGGCCGAGGCTTCGGCCTCCAGGCTGGTGCGCCCCAGCGGCCCCCGGCCCCGCAGCGTCAGGGGCCCGGGGGTGTCCAGGGCCACCCCGGCCTCGCGGGCGGCGGCCAGCACCAGCCCGGGCCCGGCCTCGGCGCGCCAGTCGAGGTGTCCGCTGTCCAGGTCGGCCTCGCCCGTGATGGTCAGCTCGCCCGCGCCCAGGCCCAGGGTCAGCCCGTGCACCAGCAGCCGCGCGCCGTCCAGGGCCGCCGTGCCCGCAAGGCCGGCCTCGCGGCCCAGGACGCGCTCCAGCTCCGCAGGCAGCAGCCCGGCGTCCAGGGCCACCCGGCCCGCGAAATCCATGCCCGGGCCCTGGTCGGTCCCGGCCCGGGCCGTCAGCTCGCCCCGCAGTGCGCCCACCCCGTCCATGCCCGCGTCCAGCCCGCCGCGCAGGGCCGCCAGAGGTCCGGCCAGCTCCAGGCGCAGCCGCGCGGCACCGCCGGGCAGCTCCGCCAGCCGGGCCAGCACTCCCGCCGGGTCGTCGGCTTCCAGGCGCAGTTCCAGCGTGCCGCGCGCGGGGTTGAAGGCCGCCGCCAGATCCAGGCCCTCGGCGGCCTCGCCCAGCCCGCGCACGCGCGCCGAGGCGCCCAGGCCCCGGGGCCCGGCCTGGGCCGAGGCCGCCAGGGCGTAGGCCCGCTCGGCACCCACGGCCCCGGCCCCCAGCTCCAGGCGCGCCACGTCCAGCGCGCCCAGGTGCATGGCGGGCAGCCCGGCCAGCCCACCGCCCGCCTGTGGGGCGGGCTGCGGCGGGGCAGCCGCCGCCGGGGGCGGGGCGTCCTCCCCGGGCAGGCGCTCCAGGCGCACCAGCGCCGCCCCGGCCCGGGGCAGCTCCAGCCGCCCGGCCAGCAGCGCCCCCAGGGACACGTCCACGGCCAGTTCGCGCACTTCCAGCCAGGGGCCCCCGGCGTCGGCCAGGGCCACGCGCCGCGCGCGCACGGTGCCCCCCAGGCCAAGGTCCAGCTCCTCCACCGTCAGGGCGTAGGGCTGCTGGCTCCGGGTGGCGCGTTCCAGGGCCCGGGCCAGGGCCTGGCCGCCCGCGCGGGTGGTGGCCAGCCAGGCGGCGGCCGCCAGCAGCGCCCCCAGGGCGGCGGCGGCAAGGCCCGCCATGCGCAGCACCCGTCGTCCGTCCATGCGCACCTCAGAAGGTCTGGCCGATGCCAGCGTAGACCTGGAAGGCGTCGTCCACGCCGTGGCGGCGGTTCAGGGGCACGGCCACGTCCAGCCGCAGGGGGCCGAAGCCGGTGAAGTAGCGCAGACCCACGCCCGCGCCCCAGAAGAAATCCTGCTCCATGTCCGGCGTGGCGTCGCGGTAGGCCGAGCCGCCGTCCAGGAAGGCCACCGCGCCCCAGTCGCCCTCCAGGCGCAGCCGGGCCTCGGCGGAGCATTCCAGCACCGAGAGCCCGCCCAGGGGCGTTTCGCCGTCCATCTCGCCCGCGCGCTGGTAGGCGTAGCCGCGCACCGAGCCGCCGCCGCCCGCGTAGAGGCGCAGGTCCGCAGGCACCTCGTCGAAATCCGCACCCTGGATGGAACCCCAGGCGCCGCGCAGGCCCAGGGCCAGCCGCCGCGTGGGGCTGGCCACGGCGCCCAGGCTGACCCGCGTGCGCCAGAAGCGCGTGTCGCTGCCCAGGGTGTCCCAGAACGGCGCGCCCGCTGCGGTGACGGCGAAGCCCCGGGTGGGGTCGAGCACGGAGTCGCGCGTGTCCAGCCGCAGGGACAGGGGCAGGTAGGTGAAGCCCGTGGCGTCGGTGGTCTCCAGGGTGGCGTCGCGCTGGTGCGAGTAGCGGTAGCCCACGCCCGCGCTGGCGCCCAGCCCGCCGCCGAACTGGCGGTCGAGGATGGCCGAGAGGTCCGTGGCCGAGTTGGTGTAGGCGTCGCTGCGCTCCCGCGAGGAGTCCAGGCGGGCCACGAGATCCTGGTCCTGCCCCAGCACGCGGGGCTTGCGGAACTCCAGCTCCGCGCCGCGGCGCAGCCGGTCGCCGCGCAGGGTCACGGCCAGCCGCTCCCCGGCGCCCAGGATGTTGCGGTGCTCCCAGCGCGCCGAGGCGCCCGCGCCGAAGTCGCCGGTATAGCTGGCGCCCAGGCGCACGGTGCGCTCCAGGCGCGGTGTCAGGGTGAAGGCCACGTCCAGCCGCCCGTCCCGGATCTCCGCCGTGGTGTCGGGCTCCACCCGTGCGAACAGGCCCGTGGCGAACAGCGCCTCGCGGGCGCGCTCCACCAGCGAGGCCCGATAGGGTTCGCCCTCCTGCCAGGGGATCAGCCCGCGCAGGTAGGCCTCGTCCACTTCCGTCGGGATGCCTTCGGGCCCGTGCAGCAGCACGGCGCCAAAGGCCGCCAGGGGCCCGGCCTCGGCGCGCAGCTCGGCGCGCACGGCGCGCGCGGCGTGGTCGGCGGTCAGGTCCAGGGCTTCCAGCCGCGCCCGGGGGCGGCCCTCCTCGGCCAGCAAGCGCACCAGCGCGCGCCCGGCCTCGTCCGCCTCGTCGGCGCGGTAGGGCCGCCCGGGGCTCAGGCCGATGGCCTTGGGGGTCACGGGCAGCGGCTCGCCCCCGGGGGTGCGCACCCGTACCGTCACCTCGCCCAGGGCGAAGCGCGGCCCGGGCTGGACGGCGAAAGCCAGCACCGGCACGCCCCCCCGGGCGGCGGGCTCGGCCAGCGCCCGCACCCCGGCCTGGAAGTACCCGAAGGCGCGCAGCACGCCCGCGAGGCGGGGCTCGTCGTCCCGCCCCCGGCGCAGCAGCAGCGCCGGGGACTGGGGCTCGTCCTCGCGCCGCGCATGGGCCTGGGAGGCCGCCAGCAGGGCGTCCAGCACCTCGGGGGACAGGGCGCCTGCGGGGTCCACGCGCAGCTCCACGGCGTAGGCGCCCTGGGCGCTGGGCAGGCCGAAGGGCAAGAGGTCCGCCGGATCGACGGCCAGGGCGGGCGGCGGGCAGCAGGCCAGGGCGCACAGCGCGACCCAGGGCAGGACCCACAGGGCCCAGGGGCGGACGGCGGCGCGGCGGCTGGCGGGGTGTGGTCTCATGGGCCGTGGTCCTTGCGGCTTGGCTGGCCGGGGCGGTGCGCCCAGGGGCCGGATCGAAGGCCACGGTACGGTCAGCGGGGCCGCGTGTAAAGGGCCACGCGCCCGGGCGGGCTCAGGAGCGCAGTGCCCCGTAGACCCGGGCCAGCAGGGGCCGGGAGTAGACCCGCACCCGCGACAGCAGCCAGCGGGCGCTGCGGTTGCGGGCCTTGAAGCGGCAGGCGGCGTCGGCGCTCTTGCCGGGCAGGTTGGGGCCGACGCGGGTGGTGAAGAACACCGAAAAGCCCTGCTCCCTGGCGGCCTCCCGGGCCTCGGGGCAGAAGCGGCCCCAGGGCCAGGCCAGGGTGCGCACCGGGTGGCCGAGGTTGGCCTCCAGCGCCCTGCGGCTGGCCTCGAGGTCGGCGCCCAGGCGCGCGCGCATCTCGTCGTCGGTCTCCATGCGCCCCAGGCGTTCCACGGGCAGGGCCTTCAGGCGCCGCAGCACGGCCTGCCCGCCGTCGTGGGCCAGGGCGTCGCGGGCCTCCTGGGCGTTTTGCGGCACCATGGCGCACACCAGGTCGTAGACCTCCTGCGAGGGCAAAAACGCGCGGTGGGCCATGGCCGGGCCGCGCTCGAAGCCGGGCATGCCGAAGACCACCCGCTGGTCCACGCGGTCGAAGGTCCGCCGCCGGGCCCCGGCGCCGATGATGCCGTCGAAGGCCGGGCCCGTGAACACCGAGCGGTGGGTGTGCGTGTGCCCGGCCACGTCGATGACGCCCGAGGCCTCCATGAGCCGGGCCTCCTGCCAGGAGAAGAACAGGTCCGTGCGCACGCGCAGGCCTTCGCGGGTCTTGCCCACGGGGGTGTTGACCCGGGGCAGGTCGTCCATCTTCACGAAGCCGGACCACACGTCGTCCAGGGTCGGCCTGGGCAGGCCCTCCTCCACGATCTTGTTGGTCACGGCGAAGATGGTGGCCTTGTGCCCATGCTTGGCCAGCAGCGGCCAGGCGTTGACGTAGTTGTCCAGAAAGCCGTCGTCGAAGGTCAGCAGCACGGCCTTGTCGGGCAGGGGCTCCCCGTCGCGCAGGAACGCCTCGGCCTCGGCCAGGCCCACGCCCCGGTACCCGGCCCGGGCCAGCCCTTCGAGGTGCGACTCGAACACGTCCGGGTCCACGGCGATGGGGTTGGGCCAGGAGCTGACATAGTGGTACATGAGGACTGGCAGGCTCTTGGGCATGGGAGGCTCGGCTCGCTTAACTCGCTTGGATGCTTGACTGAACGGATTGGCGGCTTATTGTTGTAGTGCCGCGCGGCAGGGCGCGCGGATCAAGGAGTGCTAATCGAGATGAGCGTCGAATACAAGGACTATTACAAGACCCTGGGCGTGGCCAGAACCGCCTCGCAGGAAGACATCTCCAAGGCTTTCAAGAAGTTGGCCCGCAAGCACCACCCCGACCTCAACCCCGGGGACGCAGGCGCCGAGGCCAGGTTCAAGGAGGCCAACGAGGCCTACGAGGTGCTCAAGGACCCGGAAAAGCGCAGGCTCTACGACCAGCTCGGGCCCAACTGGCAGCACGGCCAGAACTTCCAGCCGCCGCCGGGCTTCGAGAACATCCGCTTCGGCGGCCAGGGCGGGGGCTTCGACGCGGGCGGCTTCTCGGACTTTTTCGAGACCATCTTCGGCGGCTTCGCCGGGGGCGGGGGCTTCCGCCAGGGCGGGTTCCAGGACTTCGGCGGCCAGCATGCCCGGCGCCCCCGGCGCGGGGCCGACGCCGAGGCCGTGCTGGAACTGACCCTTGAGGAAGCCTACCGCGGCGGCCCCAAGAACGTCACCGTGCAGGAGCAGGTGGCAGGGCCGGGCGGCATGCCCACCCTGCGCACCAAGGCCCTGGAGGTGAAGATTCCCGCCGGGGTCAAGGATGGCGCGCGCATCCGCCTGGCGGGCCAGGGCAACCCCGGCCAGGCCGGGGGCCCGGCGGGCGACCTCTACATGCGCGCGCGCATCCTGCCCCACCGGCTGTTCCGCGTGGACGGCGACGACGTGGTCACCGACCTGCACTTGGCCCCGTGGGAGGCTGCCCTGGGCGCCACGGTCACCGTGCCGACCCTGGAGCGCAGCGTGGAGATGACCGTGCCGCCGGGCGTGTCCAGCGGGCAGAAGCTGCGCCTGCGCGGCAAGGGCCTGGGCGGCGGCTGCGGCGACCAGCTGGTGCGGATCATGATTCGGACACCCAAGGACCTGGACGAGACCCAGCGCAAGCTCTGGCAGGAGCTGGCCCGGGCGTCCCGGTTCGAGCCCAGGGCGGACTGACGGGCCCGGGAGACGCGCACATGAGCAATGAAAAGAACGCGGACATCCACGCCTGCGGGCCCGGCCTGCCGGAACCGTCCGTCCTCGTTTCGTGGGCGGAGTTCGTGGAGCAGACCCAGGTGCACCCCTCGCGGCTGGGCGAGCTCATCGACCTGGGCTGGCTGGAGCCCCGGCGCACCAGCCAGGAGCTGTACCTCTTCCGGGTGCGCGACGTGTACCGCACCCGCAAGCTGGAACGGCTGTGCCTGGACCTGGGCGTGAGCACCGTGGGCGGCACGATCATCGTCGATCTTCTGGAACGCATCGAGACCCTGGAGAGCAAGATCCGGGAACTGGAAAGCCTGCGCTGACCGGCCCGGCAGGAGGACAGACCGCATGGACCTGAACAAGCTGACCCAGAAGAGCCAGGAGGCCCTGGCCGAAGCCCAGGCCCTGGCCGTGAAGTCCGGCCACCAGCAGGTGGATGCCGAGCATCTGCTGCTGGCCCTGGCCCGGCAGGACAAGGGCCTTGTGCCCTCGCTGCTGGAAAAGTCCGGCGTGGAGCCGGACGCCTACGCCCGGGCCCTGGAGCAGGAGCTGGCCAAGGCGCCGCGCGTGTCGGGCCCCGGGGCCCAGCCCGGGCACATCTACGCCACCGAGCGCGTGAGCCGCGCCGTGGTCGCCGCGCAGGACCTAGCGCGCAGCATGAAGGACGAATTCGTCAGCGTGGAGCACCTGTTCCTGACGCTGCTGGACGAACCGCGCTCCACGGGCGCCGGGCGGGTCAACGCCCGCTTCGGCCTGGAGCGCGAGAAGGTGCTCGGCGTGCTGGGCAAGGTGCGCGGCGCCCAGCGCGTGACCTCCGACAACCCCGAGGGCACCTACGACGCCCTGAAGAAGTATGGCCGCGACCTCGTGGAGGAGGCCCGCGCCGGGCGGCTGGACCCGGTCATCGGCCGCGACGAGGAAATCCGCCGCTGCATCCGCATCCTGTCGCGGCGCACCAAGAACAACCCGGTGCTCATCGGCGAGGCGGGCGTGGGCAAGACGGCCATCGTCGAAGGCCTGGCCCAGCGCGTGCTCAACCGCGACGTGCCCGAGGGCCTGAAGGACAAGGCCCTGTTCGCCCTGGACATGGGCGCGCTCATCGCCGGGGCCAAGTACCGCGGCGAGTTCGAGGAACGCCTCAAGGCCGTGCTCCAGGAGGTGGAGAAGTCCGAGGGCCGCATCCTGTTGTTCATCGACGAGCTGCACACCATCGTCGGCGCGGGCAAGACCGAGGGCGCCATGGACGCGGGCAACCTGCTCAAGCCCCTGCTGGCGCGCGGCGCGCTGCACTGCATCGGCGCCACCACCGTGGACGAGTACCGCAAGTACATTGAGAAGGACCCGGCCCTGGAGCGCCGCTTCCAGCCCGTGCTGGTGGACGAGCCCACGGTGGAGGATACCATCTCCATCCTGCGCGGCCTGCGCGAGCGCTTCGAGGTCCACCACGGGGTGCGCATCGCCGACGCCGCCCTGGTGGAGGCCGCCGTGCTCTCCCAGCGCTACCTGCCCGACCGCCAGTTGCCCGACAAGGCCATCGACCTCATCGACGAGGCCGCAGCCATGATCCGCACGGAAATCGACTCCATGCCCGCCGAGCTGGACCAGCTGAACCGCAAGGTCATGCAGCTGGAGATCGAGCGCGAGGCCCTGCGCCGCGAGACCGACGCCGCCAGCCGCGAGCGCCTGGAAAAGCTCGAAAAGGAGCTGGCCGGGCACAAGGCCGAGCAGGCCACCCTCATGGCCCAGTGGGAGCGCGAGAAGGCCTCCATCGGCGGGATGGCCGAGATCAAGCGCCAGATCGAGGACGTGCGCCGCGAGATGGAGGAGGCCGAGCGCGCGGCCAACTACGAGCGCGCCGCCCAGCTCAAGTACGGCACCCTGCGCGACCTGGAGGCCCGCCTGGCCGCCAGCCCCGGCGGCAAGGACAGCCCCGGCGGCAAGGACGGCAAGGCCTGCTGCACCCTGGTGCGCGAGGAGGTCGGCCCCGACGACGTGGCCCAGATCATCGCCCGCTGGACGGGCATCCCCGTGACGCGCCTGCTCGAAGGCGAGCGCGAGAAGCTGCTCAAGCTGGCCGACGAACTGCACCGGCGCGTGGTCGGCCAGGACGAGGCCGTGCGCGCGGTGTCCGACGCCGTGCTGCGCGCCCGGGCGGGCCTGAAGGACCCCGGGCGGCCCATCGGCTCGTTCATCTTCCTCGGGCCCACGGGCGTGGGCAAGACCGAGCTGTGCAAGACCCTGGCCCAGGCCCTGTTCGACACCGAGGAGAACATGATCCGCCTGGACATGAGCGAATACCAGGAGCGGCACACCGTGGCCCGGCTCATCGGCGCGCCCCCCGGCTACATCGGCTACGACGAGGGCGGCCAGCTCACCGAGGCCGTGCGCCGCAAGCCCTACGCCGTGGTGCTCTTCGACGAGGTGGAAAAGGCCCACCCCGACGTGTTCAACACCCTGCTGCAACTGCTGGACGACGGGCGGCTGACCGACAGCCACGGCCGCACGGTGGACTTCAAGAACACCATCGTCATCATGACCTCCAACCTCGGTTCGCAGCACCTGCTGGACGGCATCACCGAGGCCGGGGAGCTGCGCCCCGGGGTGCGCGAGCGCGTCATGGGCGAGCTGCGCGGGCACTTCCGGCCCGAGTTCCTGAACCGCGTGGACGAGGTGGTCTTCTTCACCCCGCTTCTGGCCGCGCAGCTCAAGGAGATCATCGACCTGATGCTCTCGGGCCTGCGCCAGCGGCTGGCCGAGCGCAAGATCACCCTGGTGCTCACCGACGCGGCCAAGGCGCTGGTGGTGGAGCAGGCCTACGAGCCGAGCTTCGGCGCGCGGCCCCTGCGGCGCTACCTCCAGCACCGCGTGGAAACGCCCCTGGCCCGGGCGCTCATCGCCGGGACCATCGCCGACGGCGGCGAAGTCACCGTGGACGCCGAGAACGGCGAACTGGTGGTGCGCTAGCCCCGGCAGGCGCGCGCCGCCGCGCGCCGGACGAGGAAAAACACAGGCGCCGCCCTCCCCGCGCGGGGAGGGCGGCGCCTTCGCTTTTGCCCGCGCGGCCCGGGCCGGGGGCCGGGGGCCGGGAGCAGAAGCCCTAGCGGCCCACCAGGGCCAGCCGGTCCAGCACCTCGTCCGCCAACGCGGCCACGGGCGCCTCGGCGCGCAGCACGAAGTTGGCCACCTGCATGTACAGCGGGTCGCGCTCCTCGCGCAGGGCGCCCATTTCCTCGGTCAGGGGCAATTCGGTCAGCGGCGGGCGCAGGGCCGGGTCCTGGTCGCGCGTCAGGCGCTCCACCACCAGCAACGTGGTGGCCATGAGAAAGAACACCGGGCCGCCCTGGCGCAAGAGCTCGCGGTTGGCCTCGGCCAGCACGGCGCCGCCGCCGGTGGCCACCACCGTGGGCTCGGGCCGGGCGCAGACCTCGGCCAGGGCCTCGATTTCCAGGCGCCGGAAGGCCTCCCAGCCGCCCCGGGCCACCACGTCGGCCACGCTGGCCCCGGCGCGCTCCTGGATCAGGGCGTCCAGGTCCACGAAGGGGCGGCCCAGCCTGCGGGCCACCTCGGCGCCCACGGTGCTCTTGCCGCTGGCGCGCAGGCCGACGAAAAAGACGTGGCGCCCGCCCAGGCTCCCGCCGGGGCCGCCCGCGCCGTGGCGAAAGACCATGGTCCGCTGCGCGTCCTTGATCTCGGCCTTCTCCATCATGGCGTTCTTGGGCACGATGTTGCGTGGCATGACGTTCCTCCTAGGCCCGCAGGTGCTCGGCCACGTAGCGCTCCAGGCGGTCCATGGCCCGGGCGATGTTCTCGATGGAATTGGCGTAGGAAAAGCGCAGGTAGCCCTGGGCGCCCTCGCCGAAATCAATGCCCGGGGTCACGCCCACATGGGCCCGCTCCAGGATGTCGAAGGCCAGGGCCAGGGAGTCCGCCGCACGCCCGGGGTTGAGCGTCATGGCGTTGGCCAGCACATAGAAGGCCCCCGTGGGCTCCACGGTGATGCCGAAGCCGATCTCCCGCAGGCGGCGGATCATGAAGCGGCGCCGCTCGTCGTAGACGGCCCGCATGCGCGCCACGTCTTCGGCGGTCTCGCGCAGGGCGGCCAGGCCCGCCCACTGGGCCGGGGCGCTGGCGCTGATGAAGAAGTTCTGGCTCATGACCTGGAGCCCGCGCACGAAGGGGCGCGGGGCGATGACGTAGCCCAGGCGCAGGCCGGTCATGGCGTAGAGCTTGGAAAAGCCGTTGAACACGAAAGCGTGGTCGGTGAACTCCAGGATGCTGTGCTCCGTGCCCTCGTAGACCAGCCCGTGGTAGATCTCGTCGGACACGACCCACGGCCCCAGCCCGGCCACGGCGCGCATGCGCTCGGGCGAGAGCAGGTTGCCCGTGGGGTTGGAGGGCGAGTTGACCAGCACGGCCCTGGTGCGCGGGCCGAGCACGGCGGCGATGGCCTCGGGGCGGTACTGGAAGCCGTCCTCCTCGAACACGCGCACCTTGCGCACCCGCCCGCCCGCAAAGCGGATGAAATTGGGGTAGCAGGCGTAGTGCGGGTCGGAAACGACCACCTCGTCGCCCTGCTCCAGAAGCGCGCAGAAGGCCATGAGCATGGCCGGGGATGTCCCGCCCGTGACCACCACCTGGTCGGGATGGACCGCGACGCCGTAGCGCGCGCCGTAGTGCTCGCAGATGGCCTCGCGCAGCTCGGGCAGGCCCATGCTGTGGGTGTAGTGGGTGTGGCCGTCGCGCATGGCGCGGTCGGCGGCGGCGACCACCGCCGGGGGCGCGTCGAAGTCCGGCTCGCCCACCTCCAGGTGGATCACGTCCAGGCCCTGGCGGCTCATGGCCTGGGCCCGCTCCAGGATTTCCATCACCAGGAACGGGGTCAGGTCGCAGACCCGGCCCGAACACAGGCTTTTTTCCAGTTGCGTGCTCATGAATGGTCCGTTGCTTGGCGTTGCCCGGCGGGCGGCGCCGGGTGGGGCCTGTGTACCCTCCCGGGCCGCGCAAGGCAACACCGGCGCCCTGCGGGTTTTTTTGCCGGGGGCGGTAGTCAGAAGCCCGTGATTGTGGCATCGTGGTTTCGTGGCCGCCTGTTTCTTCCGTCCGGTCAACTTTTTGAGGAATATCCCATGACCGACCGCCTCGACGCCCTGCTGCTGGCCCATCCACAAACCGACGAAGCAACCGTGGCGCGGTTGCTGGCGGCGGGCGACTGCCCCGCGCGGCTGACCGTCGTGCGCACCCCGGCCGAGCTGCGCGCCGCCCTGGGGCAGCCCCACGACCTGCTGCTGGGCGACCCGGCCCTGGGCGGGCTGCCCCCCGAGGAGCTGGCGGCCCTGCTGGCGGCGGCGCCCGGGGCGGCGCCCTTCGTGGCCTTCGCCCCGGGGCTGACCGCAGCCCAGGCCGCCCGGGCCGTGCACCTGGGCGCCTTCGACGCCCTGGCCCAGGGCGAGCTGGAGCGGCTGCCCCTGGCGGCCTGGCGGGCCCGGCGCGAGGCCGCCACCCGCCGCGAGGGCCAGCGCGCCCGGGCCATGCAGCGCGAGCTGGTGGACAACTCGCCTGCGGCCATCGCCGTGCTCGACGCCCGGGGCCTGGTCACCGACATCAACCCGGCCTTCGAGGCGCTGTTCGGCTACACCCGGGCCGAGGCTGCGGGCCACAGCCTGCCCGAGCTCATCGTGCCCCGGGCCGGGCTGGAGGAGTTCCAGGACGTCGCCGCCCAGGTGGCCCAGGGGCGCATCACGCAGATCGAGGCCACGCGCAGGCGCAAGGACGGCGCGCCCGTGCGCGTGTCGGCCATCGGCATCCCCGTGCCCCTGCCCGGGGGCGGCCTGGGGGTCTACGCCGTATACAGCGATGTGACTGCGCGCATGCGCGCCCTGGACGCCCTGCGCCGGGCAGAATCCAACTACCGCAATTTCTTCATGAACGCCGTGGAAGGCATGTACGTGAGCACGCCGCTGGGGCGCTTCGTGCTGGCCAACCCGGCCCTGGCGGAACTGCTGGGCTACCCCTCCCCCGCCGAAGTCACGGACTCGGTGCGCAGCATCAGCCGCGAGATCTACGCCGACCCCGGGCACCGCGAGCGCTTCCTGGCCGCCATGCGGCAGAACGACGTCCTGCGGGGCTTCCCGGCCCGGGTGCGCCGCAAGGACGGCTCGGAGCTGGACGTGGTGGAGAACGTGCGCGCCGTGCGCGACGATGACGGCGAGCTGCTCTACTACCAGGGGACCATGGTTGCGGCCTGAGCCGCCGGGGCCTCCGGTCAGGGGGGCCAGTCCGTTCGCGGGCCTTGACGCCCGCCCCGGGCAGACCCTACCATCGGCGCGCCGCACGGCGGCCCCTTCGCCTCCCCCGAGCCCGGACACGCCATGACCGCCAAGAAATCCCTGGAAGACCGCCTGCTGGACAAGATCGCCTCGGCCTACCTGCGCCTGCGCGAGCAGCGCGGCGACGAGGGCGAGGTGGGCAGGCTGCTGGACCAGTTCGCCCGCAAGGCCCTGGAACGGCTGGGCCTGACAGGCGACGACGCCCCGGCCCGCGCCGCGCGCCTGGCGGCCCTGGCCCGGCAGCGCGCCCTAGCCGGGCCGGAGCCGGAGCGCCCCCTGCGCGAGCTGCGCCTGGGGGGCGAGGGCGCAGGCGGCTACACCGTGGGCTTCCTGTCCGGGGCCGGGGTGGCCGACACCCCTGCGAACCGCGAAACCTGGACCCGCTTCCTGGACTCCCTGGCCGCCAAGACGCGCATCGGGCCGGACCCCGACAGCGGCGAGATCGGCATCCTGTTCCGCGAGGGCACCTGGCTGGCCGACCTGATGCTGGCCGACGACGTGCGCTCCCTGGACGTTCCGGCGGCCATCGTCCGGGTCCGGGGCGCCCTGGCCGCCCCGGGCGCGCGGGTGGTCAACAAGGCCTTCACCCACCGCCTGGCCGTGGACGGCGATCTGGTCATCCACCACGACCTGCTGCGCCAGGAGCCGCCGCCGCTGCACTTCGCGGGCGACCTGCGCCTGGCGGGCCTGCGCGAGCTGCCCGGGGCACCCTTCGGGCCCGAGCGGCTGCTGGCCTGGGGCCTGGAACCGGGCCGCTGCCTGGTGCTGCGTAGCGACACCTTCACCCTGGACGCCGGGGAGGACCCCGCCGCCCCCGCCTTCGTGCTGCGCGGCGAGAACATCCTGACCAACTACGCCTGGCGCGGCGGAGCCTGGGTCCAGGTCCGCCAGGAGCGCCTGCCCCAGGAGACCTTCGAGGCCGTGCATGCGCGCCTGGAGCGCCTGTGCCTGGAACTGGGCCTGGGCGCGGGATTCGTGGCCAAAAGCGTCTCGCGCGTGCCTGACAACGTGGAGCGCGTGGTCCTGTACCTGCTGCTGGCCCTGGAGGCGGCGGGCGCCGACCCCGGGGCCGACCCCGAGGCCGGGGGCACCCGGCGCCTCGTGGACGCCCTGCTCGGGCTGCGCGCCCTGTTCGGGGGCCGCACGGTGGACGCCCGGGCCGTGGAGCAGGCCCTGGCGGGCATCACCGACGCCGACCGCGACGCGGCCCGGGCCCTGGCCGCCCGACCGCGGCAGAAAATCAACGAAAAGCCCGTGCTGGCCGACCTGGAAACCGTCACCGCCCTGCTGGACGGCCAGACCGAACCGCTGGCCCTGGCCGGGGACGGCCTGGGCATGGCCCGCGTCCTGCGCCTGGCCCTGCGCTCGGAACGCATGCGCGCCAACCTGGAGCAGGCCCTGGCGCCCCTGACCCGGGCCCTGGACGCCGTGGTGGGCGCCCTGCGCCCGCCCGACCCGCCCGGGCTGGACGCGCTGCTCAACGACCCGGACGGCACCGTGCGCCCCCTGGGCGACACCCTGCGCGCCCTGGGCCGGGGCCCGGTCCTTGTTCCCCTGGAGGCCGAATTGCGCGAACTGCGGACCATGGCCCCGCGCGAACTGGTGCGCCGCCTGGCCGCCATGCCCGCCGACTCCGGCGCGGACTGCGAGGCCGACCGGGCCCTGCTGCGCGCCCTCTACCAGCCGGGGCACCCCGACAGCCCGCCCCTGGAGGCCCGGGCCCTGCTGGCCCTGGTGCTGCCCGCCCTGGGCAGCGTGGCCGCGCCCCGGCTGCGGCTGGCCCTGGCGGCCCTGGCCGGGGGCGACGCCCCGGCGGACCCCCTGGCGCGCCTGCTGGCCGACGCCCTGGCCGCCCTGCCCCCCGAGTCCGCCAGCGCTCCGGTCCGGCTGCCGGGCGCCCTGCGGGCCTGGATCCGCCAGACCCTGGAAACGGTGCGCAAGTACAACGAGCTGGCCACCGAGGACGTGGCCGCGCAGCGCGACACCCGCCGCGAGGAGAAGGAGCGGGCCATGATCGCCCTGCCGCCCGACGTGGCCCGCGACGTCACCGGGCGGCTGGACCGCATGTGCCTGGTGCTGGGCCTGGGGCGCAATTTCATCACCCCCGGGGGCATCCTGCTGGAAGCCAACCTGCGCAGGCTGGACCACTACCTGGCCCTGGCCCTGGCCATTGTGCCCGGGGCGCCGCGCCCGGCCCTGGAACAAGCCGACCGCGACCTGGTGGAAGGCGCGCTGGGCGCCCTGCGCACGCTGCTGCACTGCCTGGACAGCGCCGACACCGACGACGCCCGCCAGGCCCTGGAGGCGCTTTCGGACCAGCGTTTGGCGGCCCTGGCCGCTGTGCTGGCCAAGCCGCGCCTGCCCGCCGACACCGCCGCCCTCAAGGCCGACGTCCGCTACCTCGACGGGCTGCGCGCCACGCGCCTGACCCTGGACAAGGTCTTCACCACGCCGGGGCGCCTGTTGCTGTTCGCCAACGCCTGCCTGGAGTCCAAGGAGGTCAAGCAGGCCGTGTCGGCGCGCATCAAGCCGGTGTATTTCGCCGTATCGGCCCTGGGCGGGCGCGCGGGGGGGGTGAGCTCCGACGCGCTGCTGCGCGGGGCCCCGGGCGCGCGCGACGTGCTGGCGCGCCTGGGCGGCGACTCGGCCAAGGCCCTGGCCAAGGCCCTGGAGGCCGTGGACGCCTGCCCGGTGCATGACCTGGTGGCCGACCTGCGCCGCAGCTGCCCGCTGGGTTCCGAGGCCGCCCTGGGGCGCGACTGCGAATTCCTGGGGCGCCTGCTGGCCCTGGACGGCGCGGCCCTGGGCTCGCTGCAACTGTCCGGCGACCAGACCGCCCGCCTGCTGCTGCTGAACCTGGACTCGCACCTGGCCGTCTGGGTGCGCACCCGCCACGAGGCCGGGCGCCTGGCCCGGCGCACCTCGCGCCAGGTGGTCACCGCCGCCCTGGAGCGCGCGCGCTGGGAGCTGGACATCCTGGCCGTCTACAACCGCCTCTCCACCCGGCCCCGGGGCGCCGCCGAAGCCTAGGGCCGCGCCCGCGCAGGGTTTCGGCGCGAATGCTCAAAAAAAGCACTGGGTTGCAACATATTCGGCGCCTCGCCGTGTTGCGCGGGCGCGCCCTGCCTCCTCCGCGCGCTGCGCGGGGGCGGCGGTTTCAGTGCAGGAACGTAGAAAAATCCAAAGAAAAGGCCGCCTCCGCGTCTGCGCGGGGGCGTTGCGCGGGATGTGGCGCCGATCGCCGCTTTCCGGTGCGCCGCTCGCGCGCCTGCGCCAAGCGCCCCCCGGCGCTAGAGGGTGCCCGCCGGAGCCGCCGGGCTGGCCGGGGCCTGGGGCGCCGGGGCCGGACTGGCCGGGGCCTTGCGGGGCAGATGGTCCCGGGCCTCGGGCAGCAGTTCGCGGATGGCTTCCATGCGCTTTTCCGTGACCGGGTGGGTGGAGAGGAACTCCGGGGGCCGCGTGCCGCCCGACTCCTCGCTCTTGGCGACCATTTTGGCCCAGAAATCCAGGGCCGCCCCGGGCTCGTACCCGGCCTTGGCCATGTAGATGAGCCCCACGCGGTCGGCCTCGTACTCGTGGATGCGGCTGTAGGGCAGCAGCACGCCCACGTTGGCCCCGATGCCGAAGGCCACCATGGCCGCCTGGGCGCCCGCCGACGTGCCGCCGTACAGGGTGGCGGCCAGCTGCTGGCCCAGGCCCAGGGCCATGGCCTGGCTCATGCGCTCGGCGCCGTGGCGCAGGGTCACGTGGGCCACCTCGTGGCCGATGACGGCGGCCAGCTCGTCGTCGGACCCCGCCAGACGCATCAGCCCCGTGTACACGAAGACCTTGCCCCCGGGCAGGGCGAAGGCGTTGACGGTCTTGTCGTTGTCCACCACGTGGAACTCCCAGGCCTGCTCGACCTCCGACGCGGCGGCGATGCGCGCGCCGATGCGCTGCACGCGCTCGATGAGCGCCTTGTCGGTGCTCATCTTCTCCTTGGAGGTCACTTCCTTGGCCGCGTCGGCCCCCAGGCGCGCCTCCTGGGCGGCAGAGACGAGGATGAACTGGCTGCGCTCGGTGTAGGGCACCGTGGCACAGGCGGCCAGGGCCGTCAGGGCGGCCAGGATCAACACCGGCGCGCAGGCGGTCCGGGCCAGGGTCTTCAAGCGTGCATGCATGGCGGGCTCTCCGGGAATGATTCCAGCGTATGTGGCAGGCGGCCAGGGCCGCCGCGTGCCCAAATGTACGGCCTGGGCGCAGCGGCGTCAAATTCCTGTTGTCACCGCCCGGGAGATGGCGGCATACTGGGCCAATAGGAATTGCGCCCGCGCGGGCGACTGCGGAGGCCGCCATGCTCCAGCCCCACGACATAGAGACCCTCATCGACCAGATGGCCCGCACCACGCGCACCGCCTGGGGCGGCCCGGCGCCAGCGGCCCACCCCGGGCGCTGGTGGGTGCTGGTCTGCGGCGGCCCGCTGGACCCGCGCGACTTCGACCAGCGCGAGGGCGCCCGCGAGGCCCTGCGCCGCCAGGCCGCCGCCCTGGGCGTGGCCCCCGCCGAATGCGTCTGGGTCTGGGACGAGGCCAACACCGCCCAGCTGGTCGCGGGCCGCTTCGCCGACCAGGAGCGCGCCGAGCACTACGCCCGCGAGCTGACCGCCCGGGGCCTGCGCACCCGGCTGGTGGCCGCGCGCGACGACTGAGCCCGGCCCCCGCCCCTGCCCGCCCTTGACAGCCGCGCGCCCATGGCCGACAACTCCGCACTGGGCCCGCCCCGCGGGCCGGACCTCCAACCCTGCGGAGCGCCCATGGCCCTGCCCCGAGCACCGCGCGGCCCCCGGGCCGCCCCGCTGGCGCTGCTGGCGCCGATTGCCCTGCTGGCGCTGCTGGCCCTGGCCGGATGCGGGGGCGACGCCCCGCCCTGCCCGCCCTGCCCCGAGCCCGCGCCCTGCCCCGAGCCCGCGCCCTGCCCCGAGCCCGCCCTGGCCCCGGCCCCGCGCCCGGCCCCCGGCGGGCGCCTGGAGGCCATCGCCCGACGCGGCGCCCTGCGTTGCGGGGTGCGCGATACGGTCATCCCCTTCTCCTTCACCGACGAGCAGACCGGGCAGATCATCGGCTTCGAGCCCGACCTGTGCCGGGCCCTGGCCCAGGACCTGGGCGTGCGCGCCGAGCTGGTGCCCGTGACGCCCTCCACCCGCCTGCCCCTGCTGCTGGCCGGCGACATCGACTGCATCGCCGCCACCCTGACCCACCATCATGGCCGCGAGGCCGACCTGGACTTCTCCATCACCTACTTCATGGACGGGCAGAAGCTCTTGGCGCGCACCGGATCGCCCGTGCGCTCGCCCACGGACCTCGCGGCCCGGCGGGTGGGCGTGGTGGAGGACAGCTTCGCGGCCCAGGCCCTGCGCGAGGCCCAGCCCGAATGCCGCCCGGTGCCCTTCCCGGGCCACGCCGAGGCCTTCCTGGCCCTCAAGCGCGGCCAGGTGGACGCCATCAGCGCCGACGCCACCATCCTGCTGGGCCTGAAGAACTCCGACCAGGACCCCGCGGCCTGGGCCATCGCGGGCGACTACATCACCGACGAGCCCTTCGCCCTGGGCCTGCCGCAGAACGACTCGGCCCTGCGCGACCGGGTCAACCTCGTGCTCCAGCGGCTGTGGCTCTCGGGCGAGTACATGAAGCTCTACAACCGCTGGTTCGGCCCGCACACCAAATACTACCTGCCCACCTCCTGGCGCATGGAGGTCTGGCCCGGGGCGGCGGACAAACCCTAGCCCGCGACCCGAAAACCGGCGCCTCGCGGTTGCCATAACCATCCGGTTGAGGTACATCCGGTTTCCATCGGTCGCACTGCAGGACACTTTTTGACTTTGCGGAATTCTCGATGCGTCAGCGACACATGCAGGGTACGTGAACCAGGCTTGTCAGGGGTGATCCGCCACCGGGCGATCACCCCTTTTCTGCGCCCCAGCCCGGGAGAAAGCGAGGAGCCCATGACCAACCCGAAGAAAGGACAGACCCGGATCACCATCTACCCGGACTGGTGCAAGGCCTGCGGCCTGTGCGTGGCCTTCTGTCCGGCCAAGGTGCTGGAAATCGACGTGGCGGCGGGCTGCGCCCGGGCCGTGCGCGAGGAGGAATGCATCAACTGCGGCTTCTGCGAGCTGCACTGCCCAGACTTCGCCATCGTGGTGACGCCCAGGGACAAGACCAGAAACGGGGCCGCGCGGCCCCGCCAGGACAACGGGGACTGACCATGAGCGCCAAACGCAAGACCGCAGCAAGGGAAATTTTCGCCCTGGGGGCCGAGGCCGTCGTCGAGGGCGCGCTGCTGGCCGGATGCAGCTTCTACGGGGGCTACCCCATCACGCCCTCGTCGGAGATCATGGAGAGCATGGCCGAGCGCCTGCCCAGGACCGAGGACGGCGTGTTCATCCAGATGGAGGACGAGATCGCCTCGCTGGGCGCGTGCATCGGCGCGTCCCTGGCCGGGCGCAAGGTCATGACCGCCACCTCCGGCCCGGGCTTCTCGCTCATGCAGGAGCTCATCGGCTACGCCTGCATGATCGAGGCGCCCCTGGTGCTGGTCAACGTCATGCGCGGCGGGCCGAGCACCGGCCTGCCCACCAGCCCGGCCCAGGGCGACGTGCAGCAGGCCCGCTGGGGCACCCACGGCGACCACTCCATCATCGTGCTCTCGGCCACCGACGTGCAGGACTGCCTGCACATGACCGTCAAGGCCTTCAACTTCTCCGAGAAGTACCGCTCCCCGGTCATCCTGCTGCTGGACGAGGTCACCGCGCACACCCGCGAGAAGATCACCGTGCCCCTGGCCAAGGACCTGGAGATCCTCTACCGCCTGCAGCCGTCCATGCCGCCGGAATGGTACAAGCCCTTCGAGGAGACCGTGCGCGGCGTGCCGCCCATGCCGCCCATCGGCTCGGGCTACCGCTTCCACGCCACGGGGCTGACCCACGACGACCACGGCTACCCGACCCAGAAATCCGACGAGGTCGTGGCGGCCATCTCGCGCCAGTTCCGCAAGATCGACCAGTTCTTCTTCGACATCCAGATCACCGACGAGTTCCTGACCGAGGACGCCGAGGTCGGCGTGGTGGCCTACGGCTCGGTGGCGCGCTCGGCGCATCTGGCCGTGGAGCAGGCCCGCGAGCGCGGCATCAAGGCCGGGCTCATCGACCTGAAGACCCTGTTCCCCTTCCCCCGGGCGGCGGTGGAGGGCCTTTTGCGCCGCTGCCGCACGGTCATCGTGCCCGAGATGAACATGGGCCAGATCTCGCGCGAGGTGAAGCGCGTCAACCCCGGCACGAGCACGGTGTGGACCATCAACCGCATCGACGGCCACATCATCACGCCCAAGCAGATCCTCGAAAGCATCAGGAAGGGATAGCCATGGCCGAAGTCACCCAGCTCATCCATGAATACCTGCGCCACGACAAGAAGTTCCCGCACGTGCTCTGCCCGGGCTGCGGCCACGGCATCGTGCTCGGCTCGCTGATCCGCAGCGTCCACGCCCTGGGCATCGCCAAGGACGACGTGGCCCTGGTGGCGGGCATCGGCTGCTCGGGCCGCGTGGCCGTGTATGTGGACTTCAACACCGTGCACGCCGTGCATGGCCGCGCGCTGACCGTGGCCACGGGCATCAAGATGGCCAAGCCCGAGATGCACGTCATCGTCGTGCAGGGCGACGGCGACGCCCTGTCCATCGGCGGCAACCACTTCATCCACGCCGCCCGGCGCAACATCGGCCTGACGGTGCTCGTGCTCAACAACTTCATCTACGGCATGACCGGCGGGCAGTGCTCCTCGGCCACGCCCCTGGGCTGCTGGTCCACCACCACGCCCTACGGGCAGATGGAAAAGTCCTTCGATTTCGTGGAGATGACCCGCGCCGCCGGGGCCAACTTCGTCTCGCGGGGCACGGTGTTCCACGTCAAGACCCTGGACAAGCTCATCCAGCAGGCCCTGACCCACGAGGGCTTCAGCCTGGTGGAGGTGCTCACGCCCTGCCACACCCAGTTTGGCCGCAAGAACAAGTTCAAGTCGCCGGTGGACATGTACCAGTGGCTGAAGAAGACCGCCACGCCCCTGGAGGCATACGAGAAGCTCGACCCGGACAAGCGCGCCGGGCGCATCCCCATCGGCGTCTTCGTGGACAACCACGAACCGGCGCTGGAAACCCGCTACGCGGCCATGCGCGCCAAGTTCGCAAAGGGGTAGGCCATGAAACCGGACATCCAGATCGACCGTTTCGAAATCTGCCTCTCGGGCCTGGGCGGGCAGGGCGTCATCACCCTGGGCAAGGTCATGGGCAAGGCCCTGGCCCTGGGCCACGGCTTCAACGTCGCCCAGACCCAGAGCTACGGCCCCGAGGCCCGGGGCGGCGCCTCGCGCACGGACCTGGTCATCAGCACCCGGCCCATCAGCTACCCCAAGACCGACAAGATCGACCTGCTGGTGGCCCTGTCGCAGGAGGCCTGCAACAAGTACTACCCGCTGATGAAGCCCCACGCGGTGCTGCTGGTCAACACCACCCTGGTCAAGCAGATTCCCACCAACCAGTACCTGGGCCTGCCCTTCACGGAAATGAGCATCGACCGCCTGGGCCTGCCCCAGGCCATGAACACCATCGTGCTCGGCGCGGTGACCTTCCTCCTGCCCTTCGCCCGGCGCGCGCTCATCAAAAAGAGCCTGGAGGAATCGCTGCCCGCCAAGATCGTGGACGTGAACGTCAAGGCCCTGAACATGGGCCACCGCGAGGCCGAAAAGGCCTTCGGCCAGCCCCCGGCCATCTGGGCCGGGCTGGCCGGGGCGGGCAAGGGCGCCGAAAAGGCCGCCCCCAAAAAGCCCCGGACCAAGGCCGAAAAGGCCTGAGCGCACCCGGGCGGCCCGCACCGACGCGCCCCCAGCCCAAAACGCACCGGGCCCGCCAGGAACACTCCTGGCGGGCCCGTCAGTTTTCGTCGGGCGGTGCCTACAGCCCCAGCACGCGGGCCACGGTGGCCGGGATGCTCGACAGGTCCGGGCACAGGGCGAACCCGGCCTGGCTCATGGTGTCCAGCTTGGCCTGCACGCCCGCGCCGGATTCCAGGATGGCCCCGGCGTGGCCCAGGCGCTTGCCGGGGGGCGCGGTCTGCCCGGCGATGAAGCCCACCACCGGCTTGGGGAAGCCCGTGGCCGCGACCCAGCGCGCCAGGTCCTCCTCGGCGCTGCCGCCGATCTCGCCCAGCACCACCACGGCGCGGGTGTTCTCGTCCTCGCGCAGCATGGCGAACAGCTCGATGTAGTCCACCCCGCCGAAGGGGTCGCCGCCGATGCCCACGGCCAGGCTCTGGCCGATGCCCGCCGCCGAGAGCCGCGCGGCGGTCTCGTAGGTCAGGGTGCCGCTGCGCGAGACGATGGCCACCGGCCCGGGGGAGAAGGCGTGGTCGGGCATGATGCCGATCTTGGTCCGCCCCGGGGCGATGAGCCCGGGGCAGTTGGGGCCGATGAGCCGCGCGCCCGTGTGGCGCAACTGCTCGCGCACCCAGAGCATGTCCTGCTGGGTCAGGCCGTCGGTGATGCACACGATCCAGTGCAGGCCCTCGCGCGCGGCCTCGACGATGGCCTCGGGGGCGAAGGCCGGGGGCACGAAGATGATGCTGGCCTGCGCCCCGTGGCGCCCCTGGGCCTCGCGCACGCTGTTGTACACCGGCACGCCGCAGGCCTCCTGCCCGCCCTTGAAGGGCGTGACCCCGGCCACGATATTCGTGCCGTAGGCCTGCATGAGCCGGGCGTGGAGCTGGGCCGTGCGCCCGGTCAGGCCCTGGACCAGCACGGGCATGCCGCGCTCGAACCCCAGCACCGGGGGAAAGGGCGCGGGGGCGTGGGCCAGCGCGCAGTGCGGCCCGCCCAGGCGCGACGCCGCGCAGGGCGGCTGCCCGTCCAGCTCGCGCAGCCGGGCGATGGCCGCGCCCATGTCGGCCACGATGGTCAGCCGCTCGCTGGCCAGGTCGGCCAGGATCTCCCGGCCCCGGGCGGCCTGGTTACCCGCCAGGCGCACCACCAGCGGCTTGGCCGGGGCCCGGCCCTCCAGCGCCTCGGACAGCGCCAGGGCCACCTTCTCGCACGAGAGCACCCCGCCGAAGATGTTGATGAGCACGGCGGTGACGGCGTGGTCCTCGAAGAGCAGGGTCATGGCCGTGCGCATGCGGTCGTAGTCCGCCGCGCCGCCCAGGTCCATGAAGTTGGCCGCAGGCAGGCCGGAGTGGTTGAGCAGGTCCATGGTGGCCATGGCCAGCCCCGCGCCGTTGACCATCAGCCCGATGCGCCCCGACAGGCTGTGGAACGACAGCCCGGCCTCGCGGGCGATGTTCTCCTCGCGCGAGGCGTGCTCGGGGGTGTAGAAGCGCTCCATGTCCGAATGCTGGGCCAGGTGGTTGTCGTCCACCTCGACCTTGCCGTCCAGGGCCATCCACGCGCCCTCGGCGGTCAGCGCCAGGGGGTTGACCTCGGCCAGCAGCAGCCCGTAGTGGCGCACCGCCGTGTAGAGCGTCTTGACGAACTCGCGGAAGCTCGACCAGCAGACCTTGTCCACCTCCAGGTGGAAAAACGCCGCGCGCAGGTGGAATTCCAGAAGCCCCGTGCAGGCCGGGATGTCCTGCACCAGCAGGTTGCCTTCGTCCTGGCCCTCGATGTCCACGCCGCCCTGGCGGCCCACGGTGAAGACCATCCCGCCGCGCTGGCGCGACACGGCGAACGAGCAGTAGAACTCGCGCTCGGCCCGGGCCGCGCCCTCCAGGCGCAGCAGGGGCACCTTGTGCCCGCCGATGGTCATCTCGAACAGCCTGCGGCCCAGGGGCACCAGGTCGGCGGCGGCGTCCACGCGCACCACGCCCCCGGCCTTGCCACGCCCGCCCGCAGGAACCTGGGCCTTGAGATACCACGGCAGGGGGAAGGCGGGGTGGGCGGCCTCCAGGGTCGCGTGGGTGAGCAGCAGGCCTTCGGGAACGTCGAGGCCGGCTTCGGCGAACAGCTTCTTGCTCTGGTGTTCGTTGAGCAGCATGGGGGGCACCTGCCGGTTTGCTGGTTGCGAAAGGGAGCGTGAACAGGCCAGTTGCGCCAGGACCGGTCCGGGTCGGAGCAGGAGGTGCAGCCGCGCAGCGCACTGCCGCCCATAGCACAAACGGCCACGCGGGGAAACCCTGATTTGCCTGCGGGCGGCCCCAAAGGCCCGGCCCGGCCCGGCGGCCAGGGAACAAACAGCGCATCAAGCCTTCTCAGGGGCCCGCAAATACGGTAGGATCGTCCAGCGTTGTCATCGCTCTTCCCAGGAGGCCTTTCATGACCACCCCCGGCACCTCCGCCCGGCCCAGCCTGCGTGCCCGCTGGCGCGCCTTGCCCCGCGCGCGGCGCTGGGCCGCCCTGGCTGGCGCCGCCGTGGCGCTGTATCTGGCCTGCGGCTTCCTGGTGCTGCCCGCCGTGCTGCGCGCGGTGCTGCCCGCCCAGGCCGGGCAGGCCCTGGGCCGCGCCGTGACCCTGGAGAGCGTGCGCTTCAACCCCCTGACCCAGACCCTGACCCTCGACGGCCTGGCCGTGGCCGAGGCGCAGCCCCCGGCAGCCCCAAACGAGGCGGACGCGGCGGACACGGCGGACACGGCGAACGCCACGGCCCCGACCGCGCCCGAAGCCGAGGCCGCGGCTGGCGCCACGGCCCCCGGAACCCCGCCGCCCTTCGTGTCCGTGCGCAGGATCGTGGTCAACGCCTCGTCGTTCTCCCTGCTGCGCCTGACGGTGCTGGTGGACGAGGTGCGCCTGATCGGGCCCCGGGTCCATCTGGCGCATCTGGGCCAGGGCGAATACAACTTCTCGGACATCGCGCGGCGTCTGGCGGGCGACGAGCAGGCCCGCGAGGACGCCGCCAGCGTCGAGCCCGCCGGGCCCTTCCCCCTGGTGGTCAGCAACTTCGTCATCGAGGACGGCGGCCTGACCTTCGAGGACCGCCCCAAGGGCCGCACCCACACAGTGGAAGCCCTGGAACTGACGGTGCCCTTCACCTCCACCCTGCCGCGCCACAGCGAGCGCGACGTGGAGCCCCTGCTGCGGGCCGTGGTCAACGGCACCCCGGTGCAGGCCACGGGCCGCACCCGGCCCTTCGCGCGCTCGCTGCGCACCGAGTTCTCCCTGGTCCTGCGCGCCCTGGACCTCACGCCCTACGCGCCCTACGCGCCCCTGCCGCCGCAGGTGCGCCTCGCGGGCGGCAGCCTGACCCTGGACATGTGCCTGGTGTTCGAACGCTCGGGCGGCGTGCTGCCCGGGCTGGCCCTGGAAGGCCACGCCCAGGTGGACGATCTGGCCCTGACCTGGACCGACGGGCGCGAGCTGGCCGGGTTCGAGACCCTGGCCGTGGACCTGGAACGCCTGAGCCTGGACCAGGGCCTGCTGCGCCTTGCGCAGGTGCGCCTGACGCGGCCCCACGCGGCCCTGGTGCGCGGAAAGGACGGCGCCCTGGACTGGGCCGGGCTGCTGCCCGCCCCGGCCCCCGCCGCGCCCAAGCCCGCGCCCGAAGCCAAGCCCGCCGCCGCGCCCGGAGCAGAGCCCGACAGGGGCGCGCCCCAGGCCGCCTTCGTCGTGGAGCTCGCGCGCCTGGAGGTGGAGGAAGGGCGCCTGGCCTTCACGGACCACCCCGGCGGCCAGCCCCTGCGCAAGACCGTGGTGCCCATCACCCTGACCGTGGACAACGTGAGCACCGCCCCGGAAGCGGCCCTGCCAGCGAGCTTCTCGCTGTCCGCAGGCCGGGCCGAGGCCGAGCAGCTCGTGGCCGCAGGGACGGCGACCCTGAGCCCCCTGGCCGTCAACGCCACCCTGGGCCTGTCGGGCGTGGCCCTGCCCGCCTACGCGCCCTACTACGCCGGGCTGCTGCCCCTGCGGGTGCTCTCGGGCACGGCGCGCCTGGGGGCCGACTGCGCCCTGGTGCCCGCGCCGGACGGCGCAACGCGCCTGACCCTGGACAACGTCTCCCTGGGGCTGGCCCGGCTGGCCCTGGCCGCCCCGGGCGAGCAGGAGCCCCTGTTCACCCTGGCCAGCCTGGAGCTGACGGGCGGGCGTGTGGACCCCGAGGCGCGGCGCGCCACGGCCAAGGCCCTGACCCTGGGCGGCGGCGCGCTGTCCGCCAGCCGCCTGGAATCCGGGGCCATCGACCTCGCCGCCCTGTTCTCCGGCGCCCAGGCCGCCCCGGCCCCGGCCCCTGCCGCCGCAGCCAACCCCGGCCCGGCCTGGGCCGCGAGCCTGGACCGCCTGACCCTGGCCGACTGGGACCTG
This sequence comes from Desulfocurvus vexinensis DSM 17965, assembly GCF_000519125.1. NCBI lineage: Bacteria > Pseudomonadati > Thermodesulfobacteriota > Desulfovibrionia > Desulfovibrionales > Desulfovibrionaceae > Desulfocurvus > Desulfocurvus vexinensis. The sequence continues at coordinate 250,149 of NZ_KI912582.1, read as the reverse complement.
CGCTTCACCGACCGCGCCCTGCCCGCCCCCGCCGCCCTGCGCCTGCGCGTGGCCGAGCTGACGGCCAGCGGGCTGGGCACCGCCCTGGACCGCCCCGTGGACTACGCCCTGGACGCGACCCTGGGCGGCCCGGACGGCGGCGGGGCCCTGCGCGTGGCGGGCGCCCTGGAACCTGCGGACGGGGCGCCGGGGCGCGCCACGGGCACCCTGGAGCTGGAGGCCGTGCCCCTGGCCCCCTTCGGCCCCTATCTGGCCGCGGCCTCGCCCCTGAGCCTGGAGCGGGGCACGGCCTCGGCCTCGGGGCGCTACACCCTGGGCCCCCTGGCGGGCAGCGGGCCCCTGGGCCTGGACCTGCGCCTGGGCGGCGGGCTGCGCGGCCTGAACCTGGGCGCCGGGGGCGCCCCCCTGGCGGCCCTGGAAGCCCTGGATCTGCGCGGGCTGACCGTGCGCGTGGCCGACCTAGCGGCCCCCGCCCCCGTGGCGGCCCTGGACCGCCTGGGGCTCAAGGGCCTGGCCCTGCGCGACCCCAGCCAGCCCCGCGACGCGGCCACCCTGGCCGCCCTCACCGTGCACGACGCCCGGGTGGACCTGCCCGCCCGCTCCGTGGCCGTGGCCATGGTGGACGTGCAGGCCCCGGAACTGCGGCTGGTGGTGGCGCCCGACGGCACCCTGAACCTGGCGCGCATCGCCCGCCGCGTCCAGGGCGAGCCCGGGCCGCCCGCGGCCCCCAGCGCCCCGCAGGCCCAGGCCGCCGCCAGCCCCGCCGCGCCCGGGGCCGCCGCGCCCGAACCCGAGCCCGCGCCCTTCGCCCTGGCCCTGGACACCCTGGCCGTGGACGACGGGACCGTGCGCTTCCGCGACCAGAGCCTGAGCCCGGCCTTCTCCTCGACCATGGAACACCTGACCCTGCGCCTGGAGGGCCTGTCCACGGCGCCCGGCGCCCCGGCCCGGCTCAGCGCCGAGGCGACCATCGACGGCCACGCGGCCCTGGGGCTCACCGGCCACACCACGCCCACGGCCCAGGGGCTCAACCCCGCCCTGCGGCTGACCGTGCGGGGGCTGGACCTGACCCAGTTCTCGCCCTACGCCCTGCGGGCCATCGCCCATCCCGTGAGCGCCGGGGTGCTCGACGCCGACGCGAACCTGGCCGTGGAGGGCCGCGAGGTCAGCGCCAGCAACCTGCTGCGCCTGATCCGCTTCGACCTGGGCCAGAAGCAGCAGGTGGAGGGCGCCATGGATGCGCCCGTGGGCCTGGCCGTGGCCCTGCTGCGCGACGCCAGCGGCGACATCGTGCTGGACATCCCCATCCGTGGCAACCTGGACGACCCGCAGTTCCAGATGGGCAAGGTCGTGTTCCGGGCGGTGATGAACCTGCTGCTCAAGGCCGTGACCTCGCCCTTCGCCCTCATCGGCAGCGTCTTCGGCGGCAGCGGCGGCGCCCCGCAGGACCTGGAAACCCTGGTCATGGACCCGGGCCGGACCGCGCTGAGCCCCGAAACCCTGGCCAAGCTGGACACCGTGGCCAAGGCCCTGGCCGAGCGCCCGGGCCTGGGCCTGGAAATCGCCGGAGTGGCCCTGCCCGCCGAGCTGCCCACCCTGGCCGAACTGCGCCTGCGCCGCACCGTGCGCCTGGCGCGCTACAACGAGCTCAAGGACCAGGGCCAGGCCCCGGCGTCGGTGGAGGCAACGCCGCTCTCCGCCGAGGAATACGAAGCGGCCCTGACCGAGGCGTACAAGAACGCGCCCTTCGACAAGCCGACCACCATGCTCGGCTTCGTGGCCGACCAGCCCGTGCCCGAGATGGAGCGCATGCTGCGCGAGCACCTGGCCCCCGGGCCGGACGACCTGCCCGCCCTGGCCCAGCGGCGCGCCCGCAAGGTGCGCGAGGCCCTGGCGGAGCGCGGGGTGGACCCGGCGCGGATGCAGCTGGTGGGCGCCCCGGCGCGGGCCGAGAGCGCCGAGCCCGGGGTGCGCCTGTTCCTGCGCTGAGGGCTCCTCCCGGCGGCCAAAGGAAACGGCGGAGGCCCGAGGGCTCCCGCCGTTGTCGTTGACGCGGCGCGCGCCGCCGCCAGGGGCGGCCGGGGGCGTCAGTCGCCGCCCACGCCCAGCTCCCGCTCGGTGAGGTACTTGCGGCCCGTGGCCCGCAGGATGCGCGCCACGGCCTCGGCCTGCGGCAGGGCGCTGGCCGCCAGCCCGTCCAGGAACCCGGCCAGCCGCTGCCCCTGGGCCAGGTAGGCGCGCATGGCCTCCAGGGGTTCGCAGCGCCCGGCCAGGGCGCGCATCCAGCCGATGCCCTCGGTGTACACGGCCCGGGCCGCCGCATGGGCCGCCACCAGGGCCGTCACGTGGGCCAGGGGCACCCGCCCGGTCAGCCGCTCCTCGTAGCGCTCCACGAGCACCGGCGGGCAGTAGTCCAGCAGCAGGGCGTACAGCGCCGGGTCGTCGCGCAGGGCCCGCGCGTCGCCCAGGCTGGCCTTGAGGGCCGCGTCCAGGGCGTCGGCGAGGGCATTGATCTCGCGCGAAAGCTCCACCGTCAGCGCCGTCAGGGGCCGGGCCCCGCCCGCCGCGCGGTATTCGCGCACCAGAAGCCGCGCCTCGTCGCCCGCCCGGCGGCGCAGGATGTCCAGCACCTGGGCCACATAGATGTCCTTGATCTCCAGGAACTCCTCGTCGGACAGGGCCAGCCCGGCCAGCACCTCGTAGGACGAGCTGATGACCCCGCATTTGTTGGCGCTGGCGCCGTGGACCACCAGCACCCCGCTTTCCTGGAGCCGGTCGCGCGCCCCCGGGGAGAGGAACAGGTTCGCCCCCTCCACCACGGCCCGGGCCGAGGGGCGGCCGTCGGGCAGCAGGAAATCGCGCCAGTTGTCCTCGTTGATGGTGTCGGGGCGGCCCCCGGCGGGGATGAACAGGTCGGCCTCGGCGGTGTTGTGCAGCGTGTCGCGCAGGCGCGCGCCGTCCGGGTCGGTGGCGCGCACGCACACGGCCCCGGGCCCACGCAGCAGCCCGGGGTCGAACTCGGCGACCCCCAGGCCCGCGTCGGCCAGGCGCAGCAGTTCGCCGTGGTCCAGGCCGTGGGGGTCGTAGAGCGCGCCGTGACCGTCGGAGGCTGAAACGATACGCACCCGGGGCCCGTAGTCGCGGATGAGGATACGCATGGCGTTGGAGGCCACGTCCCCGCGCGTGCCGCCGGTAAACTTCACCGAGAACGGCTGGGTGTGCGGGTCGATGCCCAGCAGCTTCAGCATCTCCTGGGCGAAGACCACCACGCCCAGGGAGGTCACGCCGTAGCGCTTGTGGCTGATGCCCGTGCGCGGCTTGGAGCTCATGAGCGCCGAGGGCCAGCGGTGGCCCCGGGCCCGGGCCCGGGCCACGATCCACTCGATATGCCCGGGGGTGATGTTCTCGTCGGGCCCGAGGTAGATGACCTCGTCGCGGCCCAGGTGGTCCACCACCCCGCGCAGGCTGTGGCGGCCCTTGTCGGCCAGGGTCACGTCCAGCAGGGCGTCCACCACGGACTTCACGGCCAGGTCGCGGTCGGCCAGGGGCCCGAGGAGCACCACGGCCTTGGCCCCGCCCTCGGGGATGTCCTTGTTCTTGCTCTGCTGGCTCTGGGCCAGGGCCGTGACCTCGGCGAACTGGCGGCCCGCCTCCAGCTCGAACTGCCCCGGGCTGGCCGTGGGCACCAGGCGCACCCCGCCCCGGGCCATCTCGCGGTAGCGCACGTGGAAGGCCTGGTGGTGCGCGCCGTGGAAGAAGAAGATGCCGTAGGGCGGCTCGTCGGCCCCGGCCCGACCCCCCGTCCGGCCCGCGTGGGGCGGGCGCCCGGGCAGGTGCGCCAGCACCGCCGGGTCCAGCCGGAAGCCCAGGCCGAAACGGTCCGCCAGGTAGTAGTTGGTGCGCAGGGTGTGGGTGACGAAGGTTTCCAGGACCTGGAAGACCCGCCCGGGCACGCCCGAGGCGCCGGGGGCGATGGCCGCGCGCGCCTCGCGCAGGGTGCGCAGGGCCTCGCGCTGGCGTCCGGCCCGGCCCCGGACCGCCGGGTCGAGGCGGGCCGCGAAATAGTCCAGCAGCGCCCGGGCCGCCCGGGGCTGGCCAAGCACCGCCGCGGCGACGTTGGCCGTGGTGTAGGCGTAGGGGTCCAGCCCGTGCAGGAACTGGTGGGCGAAGGCCGCCCCGGCCTGGAGCAGGGCCGCCTCGGCCAGGGTGAAGCCGTGGGCCGCCACCAGGGCGTCCAGGGGCTGGTCCGGCGCCTGCCATTTCACCGTGCGCAGCGCGGCGCTCAGGCCAGCCCAGCGCTCCGGGGCCAGGGCCGGGTCGGCCTCGGGCAGGTAGAGGCTGACCACGCACAGGGCCCGGCTCGGGGTGTCGTACACGTCGGCGTAGGCCCGCGACACCTCGGCTCCGGCCCGGGCCAGGATGCGCACGATGGCCAGCAAGGCCCCGCGCGCGGGCGGCTCCATCATGGCCACCGTGATCCGCGACTGCCCGGGGTAGACCCCCGGCTCCAGGGTCACGTCCACGCCCTCGCAGGCCCGGATGCGCCGCCAGAGGGCGAAATGGCGCAGGGCGCGCGCGGGCTCGAACTTTTCCACGCAGTCGTCGGTGCCCGTGGCCAGGAATTCGCGCAGCGCCCCGGCCTGGCGCGCGGGCAGCCCGCCCACGGCCCTGGCCTGGGCCACGGCCCGGGCCAGGGCCGGGGCATCGGGGGCCACCCGCCGGGCGGGCGCGGTGACGAAGGAATCCAGGCGCAGGCGCCCGTCGCGGGTCTGAAGCAGCCGCGCGCCGAGGATGCCGCGCGGGGCGGCCCCGGCCACGGCGGCGGCCAGGTGCTCCATGCCGCCCCCCGGGGAGAGCACGGTGCGCCGCGTGCCGCAGGGGCTTTCCAGGGTCACCACCTGGCCCTGGGTCAGCACCTGGCCCGAGACCAGCGCGCGCAGATGCGCGGCCTGCTCCTCCTCGCCGTGGGTAAGGAAATAGTACTCGGGCATCTGCTCGAAAAACCAGGGCACCACGGCCCGGGCGGCGGCCTCCTGGCGCCGGGCCAGCAGCTCGATCATGGCCCGGGCGCGCGCGGCGCGGTCCGGGGTCTCGTCCTGGGCGGGCTGGCGGGGGGAGCGGGACATGGCGGTCTCCTTGCGGCGGCGGCGGGCCGCCGGTAGCGGTCAGCGGGCCCGGCCCGTGGCCAGGCAGTGCGCCCAATCGTCGCGGCCATTGGCAGCGGCCAGGGCGGCGGCGGCGTGCCAGTCGTACCCGACCTCGAACACCTGCGCGCGCCAGAGGGCCCCGGCGCGCTCCACCACGGCGTAGCGTGCGTGGGGCGTGCCGCAGCTCATGGCGTGGGGCGGCTGGTCATCGGCGTAGGCGGGCAGGCCCACGCTGCCGGGGTTGACCACCAGGCGGCGGCCCGTGTCCAGCACGCGCGGCAGGTGCGAGTGCGCGCACAGCACCAGCGGGCAGTCCCACCCCGCGAGGTCGGCCTCCACGTCGCGGGCCGGACGCGGCACGGGCAGCCCCGAGGCCACGTCGTCCAGCAGGTAGCGCGTGTCGTCGCCGGGCGTGCCGTGGCACAGCAGCACCCCGCCTTCCAGGGTCATGATCCGGGGCAGCGCGGCCAGGCGCGCCAGCTCCCCGGCGGGCAGGGCCGCCAGCACGCGGGCCAGGGTCGGGCCCGGCCCGGGGGGCGGCGTGAGCAGCAGGCGGTCCTGGTTGCCCGCGACGCTGGCCATGGGCTGGCGGGCCAGCAGCGCGGCGGTGCCCGCCGGGTCCAGCGGGCCATAGTGGATATCGCCCAGGTTCACGAAGCGGTCCACCCCCTGGCGTGCGGCGTGCTCCAGCACGGCGGCCAGGGCGAGGCTGTTGCCGTGGATGTCGGCAAGAACGGCCAGACGCATGCAGGCTCCCTTCGGCCGCCCCGGTTGCCCCGGGTCTGGCCTGCCCTTGAACATACATGCTTTTGCCGCCCGCGAACACCCCCCGGGGACGTGGGGCCGGAACGCGTGGTCGAGGTCGCCCTGGCCCGGCTCACCGGGCACACCCTGCCCTCCAGGCACGGCGCCCCGGGCCTGGAGGTGCGCCGGGCCGTGCTGTGCGCCGAGGGTTGCGCCTGGGCGCGCAAGGGGCTACGCTGCGGCCCTGTGGCCGCCGCAGCCCACGACCTGCTGGACGCGGCGGCCTGCCCCAGGGCAAGCCGCCCCGCGACGCGCGCGGCCTGCGCATGGAAATCTGGTTCTCGCCCCAGCCCCCAAAGCCCCGGAAACCCGCCATGCCCCTGTTCAAGCCCTCCACCCTGCGCCTGCTCAAGGAGGCGGCCCGCATCCCGGGCTACCCGCTGCTGGAGCGGCTGCACGGCTACGTCTACCTGCGCTGGCCCTACCTGTACATCGGCCTGGGCCTGGGCACGCACCCCATGGCCAGGCTCCTGGCCCCCCTGGCCGCCCTGGCCACGCGCCTGTACCCCACCCGGCCCGACGCCCACGCCGACCCGGACCGCGTGACCTGGGCCGACAGCTACCACGGCAAGGCCCTGCCCCTGGACGAGGCCCGGCGGCTGGTCACCGTGCGCCGCGACATCGAGATCCGCGACCTGGAGAAGGTCATCCCCTACAAGCGGGCCCGCGACCTGGTGTTGCAAAGCCCCGGGCGCATCGTGGCCCTGGAATGCCCCTGCCGCAGCGCGCACGAGACCCCCTGCCTGCCCCTGGACGTGTGCCTCGTGGTGGGCGAGCCCTTCGCCAGCTTCGTGCTGGAACACCACCCGGGCAAAAGCCGCCTGATCAGCCCCGAGCAGGCCGTGGAGATCCTGGAGCAGGAGGACCGGCGCGGCCACGTGCACCACGCCTTCTTCAAGGAAGCCCTGCTGGGGCGCTTCTACGCCATCTGCAACTGCTGCTCGTGCTGCTGCGGGGCCATGCAGGCCCAGCGCAACGGCATCCCCATGCTCTGCTCCTCGGGCTTTGTGGCCGAGCTGGACGCCGCAGCCTGCGCGCAGTGCGGGCTGTGCGCCAAGCGCTGCCAGTTCCAGGCCCTGACCTTCGAAGGCGGCGTGACCCGCCTGGACCCGGCGCAGTGCATGGGCTGCGGAGTATGCGTCAACGCCTGCCCCAAGGGCGCGCTCAGCCTGCGCCGCGACGCCGCGCGCGGCGAGCCCCTGGAGCTCCAGAAGCTGCTGGCGGGCGCGGGCTGAGGCCCGCCCCGGCGCAAGCACGCCAAAAGGCCCCGGCGCAACGCTGCGCCGGGGCCTTTCGCATGGAGCCGGGGCCTGGGTCAGGCCTCGGCCAGGGCCGCCTCGGGCCGGGCGGACGGGGCGTCCTGCGCGGCGCTCGCGGCGGCCACGGTCAGTTCCTGGGCCGAGAACACGCGGTCGATGTCCAGGATCATGATGAAGCGCTCGCCCAGCTTGGACATGCCGTGGATGAACTCCGAGCGGACGCCCGTGCCCATGCGCGGGGGCGGGGCGATGTCCTCCCCGGCCAGCTCGAAGACCTCGCGCACCGAGTCGGCCAGGGCGCCCAGGATCACGCCCTCGCCCTCCATGGCCGCCTCGACGATGATCACGCAGGTGTCCACGGTCTGCGGGGTGGCCTGCATGCCGAACTTCAGGCGCAGGTCCACCACCGGCACGGCGTGGCCGCGCAGGTTGATGACTCCGCGCATGAACTCCGGCGCGCGCGGGATGCGCGTCACGCTCTGGAACTCCAGCACTTCGCGGACCTTGGCAATGTCCAGCGCGTACAGTTCGTCGTCGAGCACGAAGCTCAGGTACTGCCGCACGCCGCCTGCATCCATCTCAGCCATGATTGCCTCCCGCAGGGCCCGGACACCCCCGCTGCATCTTTCCTAACCCTAGCGGCATTGGCCGCCGTGTCAAGTCCCCAGCGGCCCTGCGGCCAGGACGTCGGCCAGGGTCCGCACCAGTTGCTCGGGCTCGATGGGCTTGGCCAGGTAGGCGTCCATGCCCGCGGCCAGGAAGCGCTCGCGGTCGCCGCGCATGGCGTGGGCCGTCATGGCCACGATGGGCACCGTGCGCGGCGTGGGGCCCGGAGCGGCCTCGCGGATGCGCCGGGTGGCCTCCAGCCCGTCCATGTCGGGCATCTGGATGTCCATGAGCACGCAGTCGAAGCGCTCGCGGGCCATGACCTCCAGCACCGCGCGCCCCGAATTGGCCGTGACCACCTCGTGGCCCATGCGCTCCAGGATGCGCCGGGCGTAGATCATGTTGACCATGTTGTCCTCGGCCACCAGGATGCGCAGCGGGCCCGGGGTGCAGGGCCCCTGCGGGCAGGCGGCCTGGGCCTGGCCCGCCGCCACGCGGCACACGGCGGTGAACTCGAAGCACGAGCCCCGCCCCGGCTCGGACTGCACCGTGATGCCCCCGCCCATCATGCCCGCCAGACGGCGCGAGATGGCCAGCCCCAGGCCCGTGCCCTGGTAGCGGCGGCGCAGGGAGCCGTCCACCTGGCTGAAGCTCTCGAAGATCTCGCCCTGCTTGTCCGCCGGGATGCCGCAGCCCGTGTCGCGCACGGAAAAGCGCAGCACCACCGGCGCGCCGGGGGCGTCGGCCCCGGGGCCCGCCAGCAGGGCCTCGCGCGTCACGGCCACCGTCACCTCCCCCTGGTCCGTGAACTTCACGGCGTTGCCCACCAGGTTCACCAGAACCTGACGCAGCCGCCCGCCGTCGCCCAGCAGCAGGTCGGGCACCTCGTCAGCCACGGTCCAGCGCAGGTCCACACCCTTGCGGCGCACCTCCACGGTGAATATCTCGGCCACCGAGCGCACGAACTGGCGCAGCGCGAAGCGCTCCTCGGTCAGCTCCAGCTTGCCGGCCTCGATCTTGGAGATGTCCAGGATGTCGTTGAGCACGCGCAGCAGCGCGCGGCCCGAGTCGCGCAGCATTTCGAGGTTGGCGCGCTGCTCGGTGGTCAGCTCCGAGTCCAGGGTCAGGTCGGCCATGCCCAGGATGCCGTTGAGCGGCGTGCGGATCTCGTGGCTCATGTTGGCCAGGAACTCGGACTTGCTGCGCGAGGCGGCCTCGGCGGCGCGCCCGGCCTCGTGCAGGGCCTCCTCGCTCATCTTGCGCTCGATGGCCAGGGCCACCTGCCGCGAGACGGCCTCCAGGATGCCGATGTCGTCGCGGCTGAAATAGGCGGGGTCGGTGTAGTCCTGCACGGCCATGGCCCCGATGACCTTGTCGCGCACCACCAGCGGCACCCCGAGCCAGACCCGCGACAAGGTGCCCACCGGGGTCAGCCCGGTGCGCTGGCGGCGCTCGATCATCTCGGCCCGGGTCATCATCAGGGGCTTGCCCGTGCGGATGACCTCCAGGGTCAGGCTCGACGTGCCCGGGTCGGACAGGTTGCGGATCTCGAAGAACGAGCCGTCCACCTCGTCGCGGAAATAGGGGAACACCAGGCGGTCGTTCTTCTCGTCCAGCAGGGCGATGAAGAAATTGCGCGCGCGCAGGGTTTCCATGAAGATGCCGTGGATGGTCTCGTAGAGGTGGTGCAGGTCGCGCGTGGCGCTCACGGCGTCGGAGATGCGGTAGAGCAGGTAGGTCACGGCCTCGGAATGCCTGCGTTTGGTGATGTCCACCGCCGTGAGCAGCAGCCCGTCCAGCCCGCCCTGGCCGCGCACGGCGCACAGCTCCACCAGCGCCGGGAACACCCCGCCCCCCTGGCGGGCCAACTCGTATTCCCCGGCCACCTGCCCCCGGCCCCGGCCCAGCTCGTCCTGGGCGCGGGCCAGGGTCCGCACGCCGTCACCGGCGAACAGCTCCTCCAGGGGGCGGCCCAGCATCTGCTCGCGCGAGGCGGCGAACATCTTCTCCGCCCCGGGGTTGTACTCCGCGATGCGCGGCCTGGGCCCGGAGCCGTCGGCCAGGATCATGGCCACCATCTCCGAGCCCTCGAACACGGCCCCCAGCCGCGCCAGGCTCTGGCGCAGCAGCCTGCGCGTCATGGCCCCGCGCTCCATCTCCTCCTGCAAAACCCGGCGCTGGCGCAGGCCCATCCACAGGGCCAGGCCCAGGGGCGCGGCCACCAGGGCCAGCCCGGCCAGGGCCACCACGCCCGCCTGGACGCCGTTGCCCGTGAGCATGCGCAGGAAGAACCACTGCACCGCCGTGGCCAAAGCCACAGCGGCCACAACCAGGGCTCCTGTGCGCCAGGGCCCGGGGAAGGGGGACTGGGGGGTGCTCATGCCCCAACAGCGTAGCACACTGCCGGGCCGTGCAAAAGAGGATTTGCCGGGGGCGGGCACGGCCCCGGGCGCGGGGCCCGGGGCCGGGGCACCCTACTGGCCCAGCAGGGGCCGCAGGTCGTGGGCCACATCGCGCAGCACGTCCTGCAGGGCCTGGCGCAGCAGGTCGCGGAAGCGCGTATCCGACGGGGTGACGAAGGTCCGCTCCCAGCGGCCGTGGTAGGTCTTGCGCAACGCGGTCTGCCCGTCGCGCACCAGGGTCAGGACCAGCTCCAGCTCGGTGGTGTAGTCGAACCCGTCACGCACGATGGAGAGCTTGAGGATCTCGCCGCGCAGCGCCTGGTCGGGGGTGAAGGGCGAGTCGGCCTCGCGGCTGACCTCGCAGCCCCGGGCGGCCAGCTCGGTTTCCAGGGCCCGGGCCACCCACTGCTCGACGGTGATCCCGGCGGGATACAGGGCGATGTTGCGGTCGCGCCCGATGTCGGCGGCCGGGCGGCGGTCGGTGAAGGTGCCCACGGCCACGGGCCGCGCGCACAGCCCCTCGGCCTGGCCCACGGCCAGGTATTCCAGGGGCACGAGGTTGGATTTGGTGCTGCATCCGGCCAGCACGGCCAGGGCCAGGCTGCAAAGGACAAGGGCGCGCAAGCGGTTCATGGCGACACTCCGGGATGACGGTGGATTTCGGGCACACTACCCCAAGCCCGGGCGGCCCGCAAGACGCCCGGGCCGCGCTCCCGCGCCCGCCAGCGTGCGCACGGTTGCGCCTTCCCGGGCTTGCCGCGCCGCCGCCCGCGCCGCCCGGCCCCGCCGCGCCCCGTCCCCGGCTTGACTTTGCCCGCCCCGCGTGGGATGCCCCGCCCCATGAGCGACGACGCCCCCACCCGCGACCACGACGCCACCCAACGCTTCCTGGACAGCCTGCCCGAGCTGGCGCCGGACCAGGAGTTCCGCTTCGCCTGCCACCCGCAGGTGCCCTGCTTCAACGCCTGCTGCGGTGACCTGAACCTGATGCTCACGCCCTTTGACGTGCTGCGCCTGCGCCAGGCCCTGGGCGAGTCCAGCGCCGAATTCATCCGCACCCGGGCCCACGTGGCCCTGGCGCCGGACACCGGCCTGCCCCTCATGCGCCTGCGCATGCGCGACGACAAGCGCCGCAGTTGCCCCTTCGTCAGCCCGCAGGGCTGCACGGTGTATCCCCACCGCCCCTCGGCCTGCCGCACCTACCCCCTGGGCCGGGCCACGCGCCCGGGCGAGGACGGCACCGTGCGCGAACGCTTCTTCCTGGTGCGCGAGGGCCACTGCAAGGGCTTCGGGCAGGACAGCACCTTCACCCCGGCCACCTGGCTGGCGGACCAGGAGCTGGCCGTCTACAACGCCAGCAACGACCGCACCATGCGCCTGATGGCCCGCATCAAGGACACCGGGCGGCCCATCGACCCGCGCCGGGCCAACATGGCCGCCCTGGCGTTGTACCAGCTCGATTCCTTCGCCGATTTCATCCGCGACACCGGCCTGCTGGAGCGCCTGGACATGGCCCCGGGCCGGGCCGAGGCCGTGCTGGCCGACGAGGCCGCGCGCCTGGAGTTCGCCCAGGACTGGCTGACCCTGGTGCTCTTCGGCGCCTGCCCGGGCCTGGAGGTGCGCCGGTGAGCCCCGCCGCCCTGCCGCCCTGCCCCAAGGTCGTGCCCCGGGCCGAGGCCGCCGCGCGGCTGGCGGCCCTGCGCCCCGGGCGCCGCGTGGTCTTCACCAACGGCTGCTTCGACATCCTGCACCCCGGCCACGCCGACCTGCTGGCCCGGGCCCGGGCCCAGGGCGACCTGCTGGTGGTCGGCGTGAACGACGACGCCTCGGTGCGCCGCCTCAAGGGCCCTGCGCGCCCCGTGAACCCCGTGGCGGACCGCATGTTCGTGCTGGCCGCCCTGGCCTGCACCGATCTGGTGACCTCCTTTGCCGAGGACACGCCCCTGGAACTCATCCGCGAGCTGCGCCCCGAGGTGCTGGTCAAGGGCGGGGACTGGAGCGTGGAGCGCATCGTGGGCCGCGAGGTGGTCGAGGCCGCCGGGGGGCGCGTGCTGTCCCTGCCGCTTCTGCCCGGCTACGCCACCACCGGGCTCATCGAACGCATCCTGGCCGCCCACGGCGGCCGCTGAACCCGCCGGATCCCTTTGCCATGCGCCGTTCCGCGTTTCTCGTCGGCTGCCTGTGCGCCCTGGCCGCCACCGTGATCTGGTCGGGCAACTTCGTGGTCTCGCGCGGGCTGGGCGAGGTCTTCCCCCCGGTGCGCCTGGCGCTGTTGCGCTGGGCCACGGCCACGGTGGCCATCCTGCCCTTCGGGCTGGCCGCCGCCGTGCGCCAGCGGGCGCTCCTGCGCCGCCACCTGGGCTACGTCCTGGTTTCGGCGCTGCTTGGCGTGTCCACCTTCAACACCCTCATCTACATCGCCGGGCGGCACACCGAGGCCCTGAACATGGCCCTCATCGCCACCTCCACCCCGGTGTTCCTGATGACCATCTCGGCCCTGTTTCTGGGCGAGCGGGTCACGGCCCGGGCCTTTGCCGGGGCCGGGGTGGCCGTGTGCGGGGTGGTGCTGCTGGTCACGCGCGGCGAGCCCGCGCGGCTGCTGGAGCTGCGCTTCAACCCCGGCGACGCGCTGATGCTCCTGGCGGCGCTGCTGTTTTCCATCTACAGCGTGCTGCTGCGCCGCCGCCCGGCGGAGCTGGACCAGGGCGCCCTGCTGGCCGCGACCTTCGCCCTGGGCGCCGCAGGGCTCGTGCCCTGGGCGCTGTGGGAGGCCCACGGCCTGCCCCCGGGCGGGGCGCCCGTGACCCCGGCGGTGGTCGGCGCGGTGCTCTACGTCGGGGTCATGGCCTCGGTGGCGGCCTATTTCCTGTGGGGCCGGGCCCTGGAGCAGGCCGGGCCCACCGCCGCAGGGCTCATCTACTACACCCTGCCGCTGTTCAGCGGGCTGGAGGCCGCCGTGCTGCTGGGCGAGCCCATGACCTGGGTCCACGCCGTCAGCGGCGGGCTCATCGTGGGCGGCATCGCCCTGGCCACCCTGCGCCGGGGCAGCTAGGGCCCGCGCCGGCCCCGCAGCCGCGCCTTGCAGCCCACGGGGCGGCCCCTGCGCAGGATGCCCCGCGCCCGTGCTCGCGTGCCCATGCAAAAAACCGGGCCCCCACGCCATGCGTCGGGGCCCGGTTTTTTTGCGCCGCTGGCCGGGGCGTCTAGCCCTTGCCGCCCTGTTTGCCGCCGCCAAGCTCCTCGAGCACGCGGGCCACTGCGGCGAAGTCCATCTCGCCCAGGCCCCGGGCCCGGCCCACGCCGTAGAGCTGCGAGAGCGCCGCGCCCAGGGGCGTGGCCGCGCCCGTGTCGTAGGCCGTATCCAGCACGAACTTGAGATCCTTGGCCATGTGCTTCAGGGGGAACTGCGCCGGGTAGTACCCGCTGGCCAGCATCTCGCTCTTCATGGCGAACAGCGGGCAGGCCAGGGGCCCCGAGGCCACGATGTCCATGAGCACCGCGTCGTCCAGCCCGCCCTTGCGGGTGAAGGCCAGCGCCTCGCCCAGCCCGGCCATCATCGCCCCCAGCAGCAGGTTCACGCCCATCTTGGCCATGGAGCCCTGGCCCACGGCCCCGCAGCGCACCACCTTGCGGCCCATGGCCAGCAGCACGGGCTCCACGGCGTCGATGGCCGCGTCGGCCCCGGCGGCCAGCACCACCAGCGTGCCTTCCTCCGCCGGGCGCTTGGAGCCCGACACCGGCGCGTCCACGTACTGCACGCCCAGGGGCTTCAGGCCCCCGGCGATCTCGCGGGCGTAGGCCGGGGAGATGGTGCTCATGTTCACGAAGATCTTGCCCCGCTCCAGGCCGCGCGCCGCGCCGTCCTCGCCCGCCAGCACGGCGTAGACGGCCTCGGGGCCGCTCAGCATGGCCACCACCACGTCGCTGGCCTCGGCCACCTCGCGCGGGGTGGCCGCCACCCGCGCGCCCAGCGCGGCCAGGATGGCCGCCTTGTCGGCGGTGCGGTTGTAGACCGTGAGCGGAAACCCCGCCCTCAAGACGTTCTCGGCCATGGCCCGGCCCATGATGCCCAGGCCCAGGAATCCTACGCGCTGCCCCATGCTCCACCTCGCTTGGTGTCGGCCCTGTTTCGCGCCGCGCCCTGCCCGCGCCGCCAGGGCCAGCATACCCGGCCCGGCGCGGATTATCCACCCCCCGCGCGCGCCCCGGGGCGCCGGGGAAAGGGTTGCCTTTCCCAGGCCCATGGTGTTCAATACCAGCCAGGAACACGATCTCCCGGAGTACCCGTGGACTGGCACGAGCATTACCACACCCTGCGCACCCTGGTGGTGGACGACGACCCCGTGGTCTGCCACGCCCTGGCCGGGGCCCTGGCCGATGCCGGGCTGGCCGCCGAGCCCCACATGCGCGGGGCCGACGCCCTCGAGGCCGAGGGCGCCCCGCCCGTGCTGGCCTTTGTGGACGTGGTCATGCCCGACATGGACGGGCTGGACCTGGCCGCGCGCCTGCGCGAGAAGTGGCCGGGCATTGAGCTGGTCTTCGTCAGCGGCGCGGCGGACTCGGCGCGCGTCATCCGCGCCCTGCAACTGGGCGCGTCGGACTACCTGGTCAAGCCCTACACCCCCGAGGCCCTGCGCCTGTGCCTGTCGCGCTTCCACGAGCGCCTGGCCCTGCGCCGCCGGGCGGCCCTGGCCGAGCGTCGCTACGCCGCCCTGATCCAGAACGTGCCGCTGCTCATCTTCCGCCTGCGCGAGGACCTGAGCCTGGAGTTCGTCAACCGCGCGGTGCAGCCCATGCTCGGCTTCTCGCCCGAGGAGGCCACCGCCAGCGACAGCTGGCTGTCCTCGCGCGTGCGCATGAAGGACCGGGGCCGGGTGCGCAAGGTGCTGGCCCAGGCCTTCGCCAGCCACTACCCCCTCACGGTGCAGTGCCGCATGGTCCACCGCCGGGGCTTCGACGTGCACGGCATCCTCAAGACCATGCCCCGCAGCCCCGAGCCCGGCGCCAACGCCCTGGACGGCGTGTTCATGGACATCTCCGAGCGCATCTACCTGGAGCACTCGCGGGTCATGGACGAAAAGCTCAAGACCATCGGCGCCATCTCCGAAGAGGTGGCCCACGAGATCCGCAACCCGCTGATGTCCATCGGCGGCTTTGCGCGGCGCCTCTCGGCCAAGGCCCCCGACTTCCCCGAGACCGAGATCATCCTGCGCGAATCCCAGCGCCTGGAAAAACTCCTGGAGCGCATCAAGGGCTACCTGAACCCCATGGACGTGCACAGCGTGCCCCTGAGCCTGGGCGCAGTGCTGGCTGCCGCCCTGGAACGGCTGACCCCCGGACTGGACGAGGCCGCCATCGCCGTGCAGGCCCTGTTCGCCCCCGGCCTGCCCGAGGCCATGGCCGACCCCGGGCTGCTCGACCGCGTCTTCACCATCATGCTCCAGGACGCGGCCCGCGCCCTGACCAGCGGCGGGTCGCTGAACATCCGCACCTTCGCCACCGGCGAATCCGTGTGCGCCAGCTTCGACTACGAGCTGCGCAACCTGCGCGACATCGACCCCGAGCGCCTCTACCTGCCCTACGAGGACGGCGGCTTCGGCCTGCCCAACTGCTACAGCATGGTCCAGCAGATGGGCGGGGTGATGACCATGACCCGCGAGGGCGGCAGCGCGGTGTTCACGGTCTCGCTGCCGCGCTCGGGCGCGCGCCTGGAGGCCGAGCCCGTCTGGCTGCCCCTGGCCTGATCTTGCCCCGCCTCCCGGCGGCCATTTCCTCCCGCAACTTCCACCCGCCCCCCTCTGGCTTTGGCGCCCGCTTTGGGCTATCCTGCACTGCAAAGCCATGCCGCCCAAGGAGCGCCCATGCCCGCCTATCCGCAGATCCTCGGGGTCTACGCCCGCAACACCGTGGCCGATGTCGGCGCGGGCACGACCCGCGACTCGTATGAACAGACCACCTACTGGTATGTGCGCCGCACCGGCGACGACGCCTTCGAGATCCAGCCGCTCAACGCCAACCACGTGCCCTCGGGCCTGCGCAGCGTGCTGCCCAAGGGCGAGTTCATCGCCGCCTTCAGCCCCGAGCCGTCCTACTACGAGCGCAACACCCTGCCCGCCATCCGCTCGCTGCAAAAAAAGATCGCCGAGGGCGAGGAGCATTTCGCCCTGGGCCGCCTGGACGAGGCCGAGCGCGCCTTCCTCAAGGCGCTGATGATCGACGAGCTGAACGTGCCCGCCAACCTGGGCGCGGGCGCGGTCTACGCCGAAAAACGCGAGTTCCAGAAGGTCAAGAAAATCCTGGGTATCCTGCTCAACAACGACGAGACCTTCCAGCTCGAGCAGCGCGCGCGCTTCAACACCCTGGGCATGAGCCTGCGCAAGCAGGGCATGCTCGACGAGGCCTTGAACTACTACCGCAAGGCCCTGGAATTCGACGCCTCCGACGAGAACCTGCACTTCAACCTCGCCCGGGTCTACTTCGACAAGGGCGACCATGTGGCCACGCTGGAACACCTGGAACACTGCCTGCGCATCAATCCCGGCCTGGAGGTGGCCCAGAAGTTCCAGCGCTACTGCCGCAAGCAGGCCCAGGCGGGCAGCCTTGGCACCGGGGGCGCTTTGCGCTAGGGTCCGCCCTGCGACGCCCGCCGCCAGCCCCCGATACACCAAGGACACCCGCGCAATGTACCCCCAGATTCTCGGAGCCTATTCCCGCAAGCAGGACCAGAACGTGGGCACCGGCACCACCACCCGGGCCCACGTGCAGCAGACGTACTGGTTCGCCAGGCGCCTGTCCGACGACGATTTCGAGGTCCAGCCCCTGAACGCCAACCACGTGCCCGCAGGCATGCGCACGACCCTGGGCAAGGGCGAGTTCATCCGCCACTTCCACCCCGAGCCCGCCTACTACGAGACGCGCACCCTGCCCGCCCTGAAATCCCTGCAAAAAAAGATCGAACTGGGCGAGACATTCTTCCAGCAGGGCCTGCTGGGCCAGGCCGAAAAGGAGTTCCTCAAGGCCGTGATGCTCGACGAGACCAACGCCCAGGCCAACCTCGGCCTGGGCGCCGTATACAGCGAGCAGGGCCAGTTCAAGAAGGTCAAGAAGATCGTCGATGTCCTGCTCAACAGCGACGACGCCTTCCGCGAGGACCAGCGCCAGCAGTTCAACACCTTCGGCATCAGCCTGCGCAAACAGGGCCTGCACGAAGACGCCATCCGCTTCTACACCCGCGCCCTGGAAGTGGACCCCCACGACGAACACCTGCATTTCAACCTCGCCCGGGCCCATTTCGAGCTCGGGGACGAGCTGGCCTGCCTGCGGCACATCGAGATCGCCCTGGGCCTGGACCCCGGGTTCATCGAGGCCCGCAAGTTCCTCGACTACCTGGGTCGGCGGGCCTGACTCCCCCCGCGCCCCAGGCCTGCCACACCGGTGCGGCACGATTCGTGCTTGCGCGCAGGCAGAAAGCTGACGCACGAAACGACAGCTTTTCCTCCTGAAGACGCCCGGATCCCCACCCGGGCGTCTTTCTTTGTATTCCAGCACCTTGCAACACGGGCCCCTGCCCCGGGCGGGCAGGACGAAATCCCGACGCCCGGCCCCGGCGCCCGCCCGCCCCGGCACGAATTGCCCCCCCCGGCCCCGCCCGCCAGCCCGCAAGGCGGAACGCCAGGGAATTGCTGGCGAAACGTGGCCCGAACCACCGGAAAACCTTGGCCCCGGCGCCGGGCTGTGCTAGGGTTCCCCCGACCGGACCCGGAGGCCAACGCCTCGCTTCGTCCGCACAGGGGAGCGCCATGCCACACGACCAGCCGCCAGTCCTGGACCTGGAATCGACCATGAACCGGCTCAAGGGCGACAGGGATTTCCTGCTCACCCTGTTCCGCGTCTACATCGACGACCTGCCCTCCAAGCTCGAAGCCCTGGAGGAAGCAGCCGCGAACCTCGAACTGGAAGGCCTGCTGCGCACGGCCCACTCCCTCAAGGGCGCCTCGGCCACCATCGGCGCGCCCGCCATGCGCGAGGCCGCCGAACGCGTGGAGGCCGCCGCCCGGCGCGGCGAACTGGACCAGGCCGTGGCCGCCATCCCCGCCCTGCGCGCGCAGGCCCTGGAACTGGCCCGCCTGCTGCACGAGGAAACCCACAAAGGCTGATACCCCCATGCCCGACACCACCTGCTCCATCATCCAGCCCCGCTGCAGCCGCTGCCTGGCCTGCGTCGAGGCCTGCCCCGAACTCTTCGCCTGGGACGAAACCCTGGGCGAGGTCGTGGTGCGGCCCGACTGCCCGGGCAACCCGGACATCGACAAGGCCCTGGCCTGGTGCCCCAACGACTGCATCGAGGTCCACGACACCCAGGCGGACCCGGGCCACACCTGACCCACCACCCTTTGCCGGGGCAATGCCATGACCGACACCCTGTGGCTCGATTTCGCCGCCCTCACCGGAGCCTGGACCCTGGCAGTCATGCTCCCGGGCCCCAACTTCCTGGCCACCGCCCACGCCGCCGCCGCACGCTCGCGCGCCGACGGGCTGCGCACCGCCCTGGGCATCGCCGTGGGCACCGCCCTGTGGGCCACGGGCAGCCTGCTGGGCCTGGGCCTGCTCTTCCGCACCGCCGCCTGGGTCTACGAAGCCGTGCGCCTCATCGGCGGGGCCTACCTTGTCTGGACAGGGCTGCGCCTCATCTTCGCCAACGGACGCCCCGGCGCCAGCCAGCCCGACCCCGCCCCCGCCAGCAGGCGCAGCGCCTTCCGCCACGGTCTGCTCGTGGACCTCGCCAACCCCAAGGCCGCCATGTTCTTCGCCAGCCTCTTCGCCGTGGCCGTGCCGCCCGACGCCGCGCCCTGGTTCAAGGCCCTGGCCGTGGGCACGGTGGTGGCCATCGGCTGGGGCTGGTACTCCTTCGTGGCCTGCGCCGTGGCCTCGCCGCCCGTGGCCGCCCTACTCGTCCGCTGGCGCCGCGCCGTGGCCGTGGCCTCGGGCGCGCTGTTCGTGGGCCTGGGACGGGGAGCAGCGGCTGGGGCGACTGTGCCGGGGCCATAAACATTTCGGGCCGGATTCCCTTTGCGGGAATCCGGCCTGAAGGTGTCATGGGCTGATCGGCCACGGGCAGACGCGGCGTCTTGTCGTTGCAGCCGCCCGCCGTTTATGCCCCGGAGGGCTTGGGCGGACAGGTGTGGCAGCAGCTGGCGTAGATGAATTCGCTGTAGGTGTACAGGATGCGCCGTTCGCGCTCCAGGCGCGCTTCGTCCAGGGTCGGGGCGGGATTTTGGCGGGCCAGGTCCAGCAGCTGCTCCCAGCGTGGCAGGGCCTGGTCCAGGCCGGAGCCGATGCGCGCGCCACGGGCGGTTTCGTGCAGGATGGCCTCGCGGGTGTCGGTGGCGGCGGCCAGGGGCGCGGGGCCGCCCGGCAGCAGCCGCGCGGCGGCGACGATCTCGCGGTCGAAGGTGCCGGGCTGCCCGGCGGTGAAGAAAATGACCAGCAGCGGCCGCCCGGCTTCGTCGCTGGCCACAAGGTCGGCCACCCGGCAGTAGGGCTTGCCGTCCACGAGGAAGTCGATGCCCACCTTGGGCCGCAGACATTTGCGCGGGTAGCCGCGCTCAAGGACCAGCATCCGCGCCAGGGCCTGGCGGCAGTCCTCGTAGCTGGTTTCCTCGATGCGCTCTCCGGTCAGGTAGTCGCACAGCACCTGGCCAAGGCTGGTCTCGTGCATGGCTCCTCCGGCGATCTATTCCTGGCGCTTGCCCGGCTGGGGCCCGAGCAGGTCGGCCCAGGAGAGCATCCGCTCGCCCGTGTCCTGGTTGGCCAGCACGGCGGCGCGGATGGTGCGAAACACGGGCAGCCAGGGCTTGGCCTTGCAGAAGGCCACCCGCACCGCGATGTACAGCGGCACGAAATAGAAGTTCGGGCCCACGGTGCGCTCCACCAGGGGCAGGGGAAACTCCACGGCCCCGTAGCGCAGGGCCAGCCAGCCCAGGGCGAAGGCCACGGGCCAGATGCTCGACGCGAACAGCGCGATGCCGGAAAAGAAGTTGCGCCCGAAGGCGTCGTTGGCCAGGCTGTTGCAGGCCTTGTAGCTGGCCTTGTCGCCCTGGGACAGGGCGCGGATGGAGTTGTTGTTGTTCTGGACCATCTCGCGGTTGATCTTCGCGAAATGCTTGCGGTTCAGGAAATAGGCCCCGGCCATGGACAGCTCGCCCACCACCGTGACCGCCAGGGCCAGCAGCGTGAGCCCCAGCCCGAAGGCCGCCAGCGGCGGCAGCGGGAAGCGGAACATCCAAATGAACAGCGGGTCGAGAATCTGGCCCATGTCTGCTACGAGCATGCGTTGTCCTGCGGGGGTTGTGGCCGGAAACCGGGCTCCCGGCCCAGGGTACCCCAGCGGGCAGCCCGGTGCAAGAGCCCGGCCAGGGCGGAGAAGGCGTGGAAGCTGGGGAAGGGACACCTCCCGGATGGCTCAGGGGACCCCGCGGCTACGAGCCGGGGATGGGGGAGTAAGAGGCGTCCCTTCCGCAGGTTCCAGGGAGCGGACCGGCGGGCCGAAGCCCGCCGGTCGCTCTCGTGTCCGGCCCCGGATCAGTACGGGGGCAGGATGTTGTGGCCCAGGAAGCCCCTGGCCGTGTAGTTGATGCCGACGTAGAAGGCCAGGACGATGAAGAGGATCTTCAGGGCCTTGTCGGGCAGGTACTTGGAGGTGTACGGGCCCACGGTGGAGCCGATGACGATGCCCACCAGCTCGGCGCCGATCATGGTCCAGTCCACCGTCACGCTCTTGAGGAACATGTAGGAGAAGATGGAGTTGATCATGCCGATGAACACGGCCAGGGCCGAGGTGCCGGCCACCAGGTACATGGGCAGCCCGGCCACGGAGGTCAGGAAGGGCACCAGCAGGAAGCCGCCGCCCACGCCCAGGAAGGAGGCCAGCGAGGCGATGACGAAGCCGCCGATCACCGGGATGAGCGGGTTGAAGGAGAACTCCACGCCGAAGAAGGTGAACTCGCAGCGCGAGGGGGTGAAGGTCTTGACCTTCACGCCCTGGGTGGCCACGTCCAGGGTGCCGGCCTTCACGCTGGCCTGGAAGGCCTTGGCCGCGGCCTGGGCCTCCTTCTTCTTCGCCATGGCGGCGGGGGTCATTTCATAGAGCAGGTAGCAGCCCAGGAAGAGCACGAACAGGCCGAAGTAGCCCACGTACTGCGACAGGCTGATCTTGCCTGCGGTGAGCCAGGGCACCAGCAGCGAACCGGCGACGGAGCCGATGGACAGGGCGATGCCCAGGGGCAGCACCAGGCGCCCGGCCTTGTAGTAGTTGAACGAGGACAGGGCAGCCGAGCAACCCACCAGCCACTGGTTGGACACGCGGATGGAGTCGGTGACCAGCTTGTTGAGCTGCAGGTCCTTGCCCAGGCCCTTGGCGTAGCTGCCCAGCCCGAAGACCGTGATGTGGCCCACGCCGGCCATGATGCCGCCGAACGCGCCCACGGTGGAGAAGATCCAGCCGACCCACACGGCCCACAGCAGGGCCACGATCATGGAGACCTGAGGACCGCCGGGGATGCCCATGTAGCCGGGAGCATCGGCCGCGTTGACCTTGCCCGCCGCAGTCGCCTGGGCGATGGCGTCGCCCAGGGCGTCGGCCATGGCGGTCTGCGTGCCCACCAGGAGCACTGCAACGGCCAGCAGGGCCAAAACCAGGAATTTCTTGTGCCTCATAGTTGTGCCACCCTCCTAAAGGTAGTTGAAATGTCCGTGCCCCGCCTACCGGAGCACCTTCTTCAGCAGCATCTTCTGGCCATGTTCCGTGCGCGTCTTGGCCGACCGGGCGTTGGGCGAGGAGGTGAACTCCAGGGCGTGCGTGGTGCAGGCCGTGACGCAGGCGGGCTTGAGCCCGGCGTCCAGGCGGTCCTTGCACAGGTCGCACTTGATGACCTTGCCCGCCGCCTCGTCCCACTGCGGGATGTCCCAGGGGCAGGCGATGATGCAGGCCTTGCAGCCCACGCACAGGTCGCGCTGGACGTACACGACGCCGTCTTCCTCACGCCGGACCATGGCGCCAGAGGGACAGGCCGCCACGCACCAGGGTTGCTCGCAGTGGTAGCAGGGCATGAACAGGTTCATCATCCGCGGCTTGCCCGCGCGGTCCAGAGGGCCCACGGTGATCATCTGGCCAAGCTTGGCGCCCACAGGAACCTTGTTCTTCTGTTTGCAGTGCACCTCGCAGGCGTTGCAGCTGATGCACCGGTCCTGGTTGGTCTTGAACATGTACTTGCTCACAAAGTCACCTCCCGCTGGACTTCGCCTTGCACGCCGCACTCCCCGCGGCGCATCCGGCTCGATGATGACGAACCTACACCAGGAAGCTAGGCAATGGTCCAATGAAACCCGGTTCTTGTGATTATTTTAACATGTGCGCCACAGCCCTGCGCCCTGGCGCCCCATTCCATAAGTATCACGTTGGAATAGCTCCATATCCCTTCCGCCCCCCAGGCGGGGCGGCATCACGCAGACCCCGAACCTCCTTGTCCCCTACCATTTTTTTGTGCCTGCGGCAAAACAAATGCCGCCCCGGGGTTGCTCCCATGTCCGGGCGTCCAGCGGGAGGACCGGGGCGACCGCAGAAACTGCAACCCTGCTCACGCGCGCGGGCCAAGACTTCCCGGCGTTGAAATCCGCCGCCGCCGCACCCTGTTCCCGCGTGCGGAGCGCGGACGGCAGCACTCGCCGTCTTCCCTTTGCGTTTTCCACCCTGCTCCCGCGCTCGGGGCGCGGACCGCAAAAGCCCCCGCAGCCGATACTGGCTGCGGGGGCTCGCAAGGGCTCGTAAGAAGCTGCGTCCTAGATGAACAGCAGCGTCACCAGGATGAAGCAGGGGACGAGGATGCCCACGGACCAGGCCATATAGCCGAAGAAGCTGGGCATCTTCACGCCGCCGGACTCGGCGATGGAACGGACCATGAAGTTCGGCGCGTTGCCGATGTAGGTGTTGGCGCCCATGAACACCGCGCCGGCGGAGATGGCCAGCAGGGTCTCCACATGCTCCATGAGGTACGCGGCGTCGCCGCCCGCGGTGTTGAAGAACACCAGGTAGGTCGGGGCGTTGTCCAGGAAGCTGGACAGGGCGCCGGTCAGCCAGAAGTACATGGCGTTGACCGGCTGGCCGTTGGCGTCGGTGACCAGGGCGATGATGCCCGCCAGGGCGCCGTCGGCACCCGCGCGCAGGATGGCGATGGCCGGGATCATGGAGATGAAGATGCCCGCGAAGAGTTTGGCCACCTCCACGATGGGGAACCAGTCGAACTCGTTCTTCTGGCGGGTGGAGAGGGCGGTGGTCTTCAGGGAGATGTAGGCCAGCAGCAGCAGCAGGACGTCGCGGGTCAGGTTCGGCAGCTCGACGTGCACGTGGTAGACGTCGAACTCGACGTGGGGCTTCCACATGCCGCTCATGAGCACGCCGCCAACCACGCCGAGCAGCAGCACGAGGTTGAAGGAGCCCTCAAGACGCAGCTTCTCGTTGCCCGCGTTGGGCGGCACCGGCTTGCCCTCCTTGGCGAAGAGCATGGTGTCCACCACGAAGTACAGCGACAGCAGAATGGCCGCCAGGAAGACCATGGGCAGGAACATGTGCACGGTGGTCCAGAAGAAGGACACACCCTTGAGGAAGCCCAGGAACAGCGGCGGGTCGCCCAGCGGGGTCAGGGAGCCGCCGATGTTGGCTACCAGGAAGATGAAAAAGACCACGGTGTGGACCTTGTACTTGCGGTGGGCGTTGGCACGCAGCAGCGGGCGGATGAGCAGCATGGCCGCGCCGGTGGTGCCCATCCAGCTCGCCAGCACGGTGCCGATGGCCAGGATGACCACGTTGACCACAGGCTTGCCCACCAGCGAGCCGGTCAGGCACACGCCGCCGGAGATGGTGAACAGGGCAAAGAGCAGGATGATGAAGGGGATGTACTCCAGCAGCAGGGTGTGCACAACCTCGTACAGCGCCAGGGAAGCCCCGAACTGGACGGTGAAGGGCACCAGGAAGGCCAGGGCCCAGAAGGCCGAGACTTTGCCGAAATGGTGATGCCAGAAGTGCGGGGCGGCCAGGGGAAAGATGGCGATGGACAGGAGCATGCACGCGAAGGGCACGACCCACAGCCCGCCCAGCTCCTTGCCGATCTCCTCGGCCTGGTGGTGCAGGTCCCCACCGGCCGCCAGGGCGTCGGGGGCCAGCCAGGCCACCATCGCCATCACTACGGCCACCAGGGCCAGGAATCCAAACAACCGACGTGCCATCCTCGTTCTCCTTTCTGAGCGCTGTATGTCGATGTTCACAAGCTGCACAACGGACAACGCCGCCTGGCACGGCCAGGCGGCGTAAAAGCTCGGGTTGCCCCTATCCCCAGTGGCGCGAGGGCAGTTGCGCGCCACTGGCCGTGACCAGCAGGCATTCTCGGCCGGGCAGCGCGTCCACGAAGGCCAGGCCCCGGCGCGCGCCCATGACCATCACGGCTGTGGCCAGGGCGTCGGCCTCCATGACCGTGGGCGCCGTGACCGTGCAGCTCACCACCTCGTGCGGCGAGGTGCCGCTGCCCGGGGTCACCACATGGTGCAGGGTCCTGCGGCGGTCGAAGGCGTTCTCGTAGTTGCCCGAGGTGGCCACGGCGCAGTCGCGCAGGTTGATCACGGCGGGGGAGTTGCCCGCCTTGGTCGGGTCTTCCACGGCCACGACCCAGGGCTGGCCCGGGGCCTTGACCCCGGCGGCCCGGATGTCGCCGCCCGCGTTGACCAGATGGTTGACCACCCCGCAGGCCGCCAGCGTGGCCGAGGCCTGGTCGGCGATGAAGCCCTTGGCGATGCCGTCCAGGGTCAGGGCCATGCCCTGCCGCCCCAGGGTGATGCGCTCGCCGGACACGGCGATCTGGCGGGCGTCCACCAGGGCCGTGAGCTCGGCCAGCTCCTGGCGCGACGGGGCGACACCCCCGCGCAGCGCGTCCACCAGCGGGGCCACGCTGGGGTCGAAGGCGCCGTCCGAAAGCGAATGCAGCGACAGGGAACGCTCCAGCACGGCGCTCAGCTCGGCGGGTGCGCCGGACAGGCGGCCCTCGCCGTTGAGCGCCGAGATCGCCGTGTCGCCGCGGTGGCGGTCGAACACCGCGCACAGCCGCTGCATTTCCTCGAAGGCCCGCCCCACGGCCTCCTCGGCCAGATCGTGGGAGTCGTGCACGGCGGTGATGCTCACGAAGGTGCCCATGAGCGGCAGGGTCCTGGTCACGGCCTGGGCGCCGGAGCCCAGGCGGACGACGGCGTGGGCGGCGGCGGGCACGGCGCCGACGGCGGCCAGCCCCAGGCCCACCAGCCCGCAGGAACGCAGGAACTCACGCCTGGTGAAGATGCTTTCCATGGTTGTTGCCTTTTTCATGCGCGTCTCCAAATGCCCGGGCCGGGGGCGCGGGCGCAGTGTTCAAGCGTTGCAGGACTAGGCCGCCGCTTCCTGGGGCTGGGCCGCAGCCCCGGCCCCCAGACGGCGCAGGATGCCGCGCGGGCACTTCTCGGCGCAGACTTCCTGGCAGGAAGGGCCGTAGGCCAGGCAGGCCGCCTGATCGATCTGGATCTTGCCGCCCTCAAGCGCGATGCACTTGGCCGGGCATTCCTTGACGCACTTCATGCAGCTGATGCAGCCCACCCCGCAGACGTCGGAAACGGCCTTGCCCTTGTCCAGCGACGAGCACAAAACCATGACCCGCGCGGCCTGGGGCACGATCTGCATGACATGGTTGGGGCACACGGACACGCAGGTGCCGCAGGCCGTGCATTTCTCGGTGATGACGTGGACCATGCCGTGGGCCATGTACATGGCGTCGAAGGGGCAGGCCCGCATGCAGTCGCCAAGGCCGATGCACGAATAGGAGCAGGCGTCGGGGCTGCCCAGCAGCTTGGCCGCCGCGCAGCTGGGCACGCCCTGGTAGTCGTAGCGCTTGGCGACGTTGCCCTCGCTCTTGGCGCAGCGTCGGAAGGCCACCATGGGCTCTGCCGACCCGGCGGCCTTGCCGGTAAGCGCCGCGACCTTGGCGGCCACGTCAGGGCCGCCCGCGCAGCACCGGTCCGCCGGGACATCGGGATCGCGCACCGCGGCGGCGGCATAGGACTCGCAGCCCGCGAAGCCGCAGCCGCCGCAGTTGGCGCCGGGCAGGGCCTCGAGCACCGCCTCCACCCGGGGGTCCTCCTCCACGGCCAGAAGCTTGGAGGCTGCGGCCAGCACCATGGCGCAGGCCAGGCCCAGGCCGAACATGACGAGAATCGACGACGTGATCATGGTATGTACCTCTGCTTTGCGCGACTGTCGCGTGCGAACCTGCGTCGGCCCTAGCCGATCATGCCCTGGAAGGCGAAGAATGTCAGGGACATGAGCCCTGCCATGACCAGGCCGATGGACGTGCCCTGCATGGACTTGGGCACCCGGGAGATGATCAGCCTCTCCCGGATTCCGGCCATGAGGAACAGGGCCAGGGTGAAGCCCAGGGCCGCCGCGAAGGCATAGAACACCGCCACGCCCAGCCCGAACTCGTTGCGCTGGGCCAAGATGGCCAAGCCCAGCACCGCGCAGTTGGTGGTGATGAGCGGCAGGAAGATGCCCAGGGACTTGTACAGCGGCGGGACCATCTTCTTGAGGAACATCTCCACGAACTGCACCAGGGAGGCGATGACCAGGATGAAGACCAGGGTCTGGAGATAGCCCAGGCCGAAGGGGTTGAGGACGTATTTCTGCATGAGCCAGGTGAAGGCCGTGGCCATGGAGGCCACGAAGGTCACCGCCGCGCCCATGCCGACGGCCACGCCGCGGTCCTTGGAGCAGCCCACGAAGGGGCAGCACCCCAGGTACTGGGCCAGGATGATGTTGTTGACGAATATCGCCGCGATGAGCATCTCGAAGTAGTCCACGGCCTACCCCTCCTGAATGACTTGCTTGGATTCACCGATGCCGCACGCCCGGCACCCGCCGCACGAGGCCGCCAGGGACGGCTCGGGCAGACCCTTGCGCTTGCTCTGCCAGATGGCCAGGAAGTTCATGGCCCCCAGGATGAGCCCCAGGCAGACGAAGGCGCCGGGCGCCTCGACCATGAAGGTGAAGGGCTTGAAGTCCGGCCCGAACACCGACATCCCGAACACATGCCCGGCGCCGAAGGTCTCGCGGATGGCGCCCAGGAAGGTCAGGGACATGGTGAAGCCGATGCCCATGCCCAGCCCGTCGGCGATGGACAGGTGCACCGGGTTCTTGGAGGCGAAGGCCTCGGCGCGGCCCAGGATGATGCAGTTGACCACGATGAGCGGCACGAAGATGCCCAGGCTCTGGTAGAGCGGGTAGGCGTAGGCCTGCATGAGCAGTTCCACCGCGACAACCAGGGAGGCGGCGATGACGATGAAGCAGGCGATGCGCACTTTCTTGGGAATGAGGTTGCGCACCAGGGAGATAATGGCGTTGGACAGGACGAGCACGAAGATGACCGCCGCGCCCATACCCAGGCCGTCCGCGGCGGATTTGGTCACCGCCAGGACGGGGCACAGGCCGAGCACCAGCCGGAAGGGCGGCAGCTCCTGCCACAGGCCCTTGGTGAACTCCTTGACGAAACTCATGGCTTTCTCCTCGGGGCGGCCCTAGAAGGCCCCTTCCAGTTGGGGCTTGAGGCCCTTGTAGATGTCGATGGCCTTGTTCACCGCAGTCACCGTGCCCACGCTGGAGACGGTCGCTCCGGAGATGGCGTCGACGCTGCCCCCCTTGCCGCTCAGGCCCACGCGGTCCAGGGGCAGACCCCGGAACTGCTGCTGGAACTTGGGTTCGGCCACGCGCGTGCCCAGGCCGGGGGTCTCCTTGAGGGTGGTCACGCCGATGCCCGCCAGGGAGTCCTTGGCCAGGTCGATGCCGACGATGACCCCGATGTCGCCGCCAAACCCGCCGCCGAAGCCCTCCAGGGCCACGGCGGTGAGCTTGCCGCCCTTCTTGGCCGGGAAGACCATCACCGGCCCCTCGGGGGTCTCGAAGCTCTTGCGTTCGGCCAGGGGGTCGTTGTCCGCGTCGGCGAACACGCTCTTGATGGCCGGACCCTGGACATAGAAGAGCACCTGGTCCTCAATGGGCTTGGCCGTGAGTTCCTTGAGATAGGCCAGGGACAGGCCCGAAGTCCCGCTGATGAGCGAGAGCACGACGATCATGTTGATGATTTCACGCATGGCTCACCTCGCGCCGAAGGGTTTGGGCCGGATGAGATCGAAGATCGGGGTGAACAGGGCCGCGAAGAGTACCGCGAAGGGCGTGCCGTCGGGGTAAATGCCGTAGACCCGGATGAGCACGGTCATCACGCCGCAGGTGAGCCCGAAGGCCACCATGCCCGGGCGGGTCACCGGCGAGGAGTTGGGGTCCGTGGCCAGGAAGAACGCGGCCAGCACCACACTGCCGGTCAGCAGGTGGAAGACGGGGCTCGGGTGCACGCCGGGGTCCAGCATGAAGAATATCCCCGCCGTCAGCAGCACTCCGGCCAGGAAGGCCAGGGGAATGCACAGCCGCAGGACGCCCCGGGCCGCCAGGTACGCCCCGCCAGCCAGCAGCGCCAGCACCTGGGTCGCGCCCAGCGCGCCGAGCTGGCGCCCCAGGAGCATATCGGTAGTGCTGACCTGCTGCGCCGCCTCCAGGCCCAGGTACTTGAGCTGGGTCAGGGGGTTGATCAGCATGGTGCTGAGCACCATGGCGTCGGGGTCGGCCTGGGTCTTCCAGGACAGGGCGACGATGGCCCAGCCCACGACAGCCGGGCACAGCGGGTTGCCGCCCAGGCCGCCGAAGAACATCTTGCCGATGAGGATGGACAGGGCCGCGCCCATGACCACCAGCCACCACGGCGCCATGGCCGGGAGCAGGAAGGCCAGGAGCAGGCCCGTGAGCACGGCGTGGAAGTCGTCCACGCTGGACTCGCGGTCCATGATCCGGCAGCACAGCGCCTCGACGGCCACAGCCGTGGCGCACGACAGGGCCATGACCCGCAGGGCGGGCAGGCCGTAATAGACCACGGCCATGACCGCGGCGGGAACAAGGGCCAGGATATACTGTTGCATGACCCCGGTGACGGTGCGGCCGCAGTGCCAGTGGGGCGGCGCGGCCACGGTGTACAGGGTGGGTGCGGTTGCCTCTTTCGCCATGGGAGCGTCCTCTCTTCTCGGTTACTCGCCCTGCAGGCGGCAGGCGGTGAGGGCCGAGGCCTGAAGTTCCAGGGTCTGCTTGCCCAGCCGGATGAACTGCATCAGGGGCCGCCGAGCCGTGCAGGCATAGCCGCACAGGCCGCATTCCATGCAGGCCTCGATGTGGTACTCCTTGGCCTTGTCGAACAGCTTGAACTCGACGAAGCGGGTGATGAACCCGGGCAGGATCCGCGACGGGCAGACCAGCACGCATTCGCCGCAGTTGATGCAGGCCTTGTCGGTGACCGGCGGGAAAGCCGCGGCGGGCACGACGGTCAGGGCGTAGTCGCCCTTGGCCACCCCGGCATCGGTCGAGGCCACGGCCTTGCCGCGCAGGGGCCCGCCCACGACCACGCGGTCGCAGGGCTCGGGCGCGACGCCCGCCTGGGCCAGCACGTCGGCCAGCGGCGTGCCGACCTTGACCAGCAGCGCCTTGTCGCCAACGGTGAGCACCGTCTCGGTGAGCGGCAGCCCGGTTTCGGCCACCCGGCCCACGCCGTACAGGTCCATGACGCTGACCACGGTCACGCCGTTCATGGACTCCTTGCCCGTGACGGCCTTGACCACCAGCGGGTTCAGGCTGGAGGGGTACACGGGCGAGAGCTGCTTGACGGTGCAGCCGTGCAGGGTCGCGGCGCTGCCCGCAGGCACGGCCAGGACCACCGACGGGGGCTCCACCAGCTTCTGCACCAGGGCCAGGCCCTTTTCCAGGGTCTCGCGGCACTGGGCCAGCAGCGCCTCGGCGATGTGCGTGCCGGGCTCGGGGTTCAGGCCGTTGACCACCAAAAGCGGCGCCTTGGCGAAGGCCGAGGTGGACACGCCCAGGGACTTCAGGGCCTTCTTGAGGTCGTCGCGCGACAGGCCGTCCAGGGGCACGGGCGCGACGGCGGGGGCGGTCGGAGCGGCCTCGCCCTCCTTGGCGGGCTGGGCCGGGCCGGCGGTGATGACCACCTCGGCGTCGGTCACGTCGGCCACCACGCCCAGGATGGGCGAGTGGGCGTCGCCCACGGAGGTGCCGGGATGCTCGGCCACCAGGGTCCCGGGGTTCACCGGGGCCTTCTTCTTGATTGTTTTCGTGGAATGACCGCGCAGGGGAATGCGCACAACCCCGGGCTCGGGGCCGGCCTGCACGGGACCGCTGCTACCGCTAAGAAGGCTGAATCTCGGCTTGGTCATGGCGCTCACCGGAAATGGCACTTGTTGCAGTCTTCTGGGGTATGGGGGCCAGCGCCCTTTTCCTTGTGACACTGCATGCAACCCACGTGGTAGGCCTCCATCCGGGCCGCCAGGGGGAGATCCTTGGACTCGAAGTGGCAGGAGGAGCACGAAGGATACATGGTGCCGCCCTTCTCCATGCCGTGGCAGTTCTCGCAGCCCTCGAGCTTCTGGTCGAACATGTCCGCGTGGCAGTCGGCGCAGCGCTTGTGGGTGGCGTCCATCAGCGAGGGCATGGCCTCGTCGCCCTCCTGCTGGTGGCAGTCGGAGCAGGCCGTGGGCTCGGGCTCGATGGTGCTGTCGTGGTGGCAATCGGTGCAGCCGCCCACGTAGTCCTTGTGGCCCTCGTGGTCGAACTTGCTCTCGGCCAGTTCGGCGTGGTGGCAGCGGTTGCAGTACTGCTGGTCGATGGCGTCCTGGTGCGCGGCCACGAAGCCATCCTCATAGGAGGCAGGGTGGCAGGAGCCGCAGGGCAGAGGCTTGCTCGAGGGCTCGTCGCTCTCGTGGTGGCACTGCTGGCAGGGTATCTGGTACTTCTCGGCATGGACCTTGTGGGTGAATACCACCTTGCCCCCGGCGTTCTCGAACAGCAGGCGGGTGGGCATCTCTTCCGTGGAACCCGGACTCAGATACCCCACCACCCCCAGCACTCCCAGGAGCACCGTGACGATGGCGATCGGCTTGTAGCGCGTTTGCACGGGACACTTCCTCTCTGCGGTTGATTGGGCCACACACCGTTTGAAACTCCTGCAACGCCTTCCGCGTCCTGCCCAAAAAGGGACGCGGGAAGCAGTGCGCCTCCTGCCCTAGATGCTCCGGCGGCCCGGATGGCCCGGGCCCGCTCCCGTTGCCCCAACCGTCCAGCGGCGCCTGTCTGGCGCCGCAAAGGCGGGCCCGGCGGCCCGTGGCGCGCCCGCAGACATCCCTGCGGGCACCGCCCCGGCGCACCAGGCGGACGGCAACTCCCCGACTGCCCGCGCCAGGGCGGGCCCGACAGCCAGCCCGCAGGCCGGCTTCATCGCCAGGTTCGGCCAGGTGAAGGCCATGGCCTTCGCTCCTTGGTCTTGACGCTCCTCGGGAGGGCCGGAAAACGACACCCCACGTCGCTTCCGGCAGCCGCATCACGCCTGTAAAAACAGGCTTTTCGTTTCAGAGGCTAGTACTCCGAACCACATTTTGACAGCCCGTGTCAAGCCCACTCTTTTTTTCGGATATATTTCACATGCTCCTGCGCCATATCATTATATGGAAGACGCGTCTTGCAAAGTACCGCCATGCGCACACTATGGCACTGCATTCCGACTGCTCCACTCGCCTTTTCCCGCAATGGCCCCAGCGCTGCCAAGCCACGGCTGGCGGGCGCTCCCCGGATTCGTTCCGTCGCCCTGCCCGCCCCGGGTGCGCTGCCCGGGCCCCAGTTGCGCACGCAACCAGCCCCCCGCAACCGCCCCGGCGCCGCCCCGCACCCCGCTGCAAATTAATTTCGCACCCGCAGGGCGCCCGCCAGGGCAACAGCCACTAATATGCCGACATATTTTACTTTAATTCACATCCCGCTTCGGGGGAAACCGCAAATTCTTTTATTCACAAAAAGCGCGACTCCGGTTGCCAAATGCTTCCAGCCTGCTGTACAGCCTGTAGCTGGGAGACCGCGCCTCGCGGCGCACATGCCGAGCCTGGAGGAACGGGGCTCGTATTTTTCATCCAGCGCCCCCCGGGGCAAGACGAAGGGAGAATCGCCATGGCCAAGAAAACCGTCTACAGCGTCTGCGGCATGTGCTCCGTGCGCTGCCCCATCATGGTGGAAACCGAAGACGGCAACGTGAGCTTCATCCAGGGCAACCCGCACGATCCCGGCATGGCCGGCGGCCTGTGCCCGCGCGGCGGGGCGGGCTACGCCCTGCTCATGGACGAGGAGCGCCCCCAGGCGCCCATGATCCGCCAGGGCGCGCGCGGCGAAGGCAAGTGGAAGACCGTGACCTGGGACGAGGCCCTGGACTACGTGGCCGACAAGCTCCGGGCCATCATGGCCGAGCACGGCCCGCGCGCGGTGCTGTGGTCCGACCGCGGCGGCCCCTTCGCCGACCTGCACCAGGCCTTCATGCGCGCCATCGGCTCGCCCAACTACTGCAACCACGACGCCGCCTGCGCGCGCAACGTGCAACACGCCGCCAAGTCCGTCATGGGCAAGGGCCGCAAGGAAGTCGGCTACGACTACAAGAACTGCAAGCACCTCGTCTTGCAGACGCGCAACATCTTCGAGGCCATCAACGTCAAGGAAGTCAACGGCGTGCTGGACAGCAAGGCCGCCGGGGGCAAGGTCACCTGCATCGACATCCGGGCCAACATCACCGCCACCAAGGCCGACAACTTCTTCATGATCCGCCCCGGCACGGACTACGCCTTCAACCTGGCCGTGATCAACACCCTGCTGGCCAACGGCTGGTACGACAAGGACTACGCCGAGCGCTTCATCGAGGGCCTGGACACGCTCGAGGCCTTCGTCGCGCCCTACACCCCCGAGTGGGCCGAGCAGGAGACCGGCATTTCCGCCGAGGCCATCGTCAAGTTCTGCAAGGAGCTGAAATCCGCCGCCCCCGCCGTGATCTGGCACCCGGGCTGGATGACCGCGCGTTACACCACGTCCTTCTACGTCAGCCGCACGGCGTACCTGATCAACGCCCTGCTGGGGTCCATCGGCGCCAAGGGCGGCCTGCCCTTCGTCAACGGCCCCGGCGACTTCGGCAAGAAGGGCCTCAAGTCCTTCGCGGCCCTGTTCCCCAAGCCCGAGGAAAAGCGCGCCGACGGCGCGGGCTGGAAGCTCAAGCACATCGACGCGGGCCCCGGGCTCATCAACAAGGCCTACGAGGCCATCGAATCCGGCGACCCGTACCCGGTCAAGGCCTACATCGTGCACCGCCACGACCCGCTGCACGCCATGCCCGACCAGGCACGCATGAAGAAGATATGGGAAAACCTCGACCTGCTGGTAGCCACGACCTTCAGCTGGTCCGACACCGCCTGGCACGCCGACGTGGTCCTGCCCATGAGCACCTACCTGGAGCGCGACTCGCCCATCGCCACCAAGAAGGGCGTCAAGGCGTACTTCTTCCGCCGCGACCGCGCCGTGGAGCCGCGCTACGACACCCGGGCCGAATGGGAAATCCTCGGCGGGCTGGCCAAGCGCCTGGGCCGCCCCGAGCTGGCCTTCGAGACCGCCCAGGACATGTGGAACTTCCAGCTCGACGGCACGGGTTACACCCCGGCGGACTTCGACGCCACCGGCGAGATCTGGCTGGCCGACAAGCCCAAGTACCGCACCTGGGACGAGCTCAAGTTCGGCACGCCCTCGGGCAAGATCGAGGTCGTCTGCCAGAAGCTCGAAGACATGGGCCTGCCCTCGCTGCTGCCCTACCAGAGCCCGGCGGCCCCGCCCGAAGGCCAGTTCCGCATCGCCTTTGGCCGCTGCGCCCTGCACACCCAGGGTCACACCGTCAACAACACCATGCTCAACGAGCAGATGCCCGTGAACCCGGTGTGGATCAACACCGCCCGGGCCAAGGCCCTGGGCCTGGCCGACGGTGACGCCATCACCGTGTCCGGCGGGGGCTACTCGGCCCAGTCCGTGGCCCTGGTCACGGACTTCATCCACCCCGAGGCGGCCTTCATGGTCCACGGCTTCGGCCACCGCATCCCCGCCGAATCGCGCTCCTCGCGGGGCATCGCCGACCAGGAGATGATGACCGGCGGCCTGGACAAGGTGGACCCGGCGGGCGGCGCCATCGCCATGCAGGAGCACTTCATCACCATCGCCAAGGCATAACGGCACAGGCAAGATACAAACAACCCCCGCGCCGGGGGAGCGGCCCGCCGCTCCCCCGGCGCCCCCTTTTCCCCGGGCCCGATCCAGGATATGGTTGCGCCTGCCGCGTCCCCGCAACCCTGACCGGAGCGCCCGAGCCCATGGCGAATCCCCGCATCCGTCCCCTGACTGTCCTGGCCCTGGTCCTGGCCCTGGCCGCCTTGCGGCCCGCGCCCGCCACGGCCCTGGAGGGCCTGCCCTTCTGCGCGGGCGAGCGGCTGGTCTACACCCTGCGCTGGGCCGCCCTCACCGCCGGAGAGTCGTCCATCGAGGTCTTGCCCGTGACGCAGGTGGACGGCGAGCCTGCCCTGCACTTCCGGATGCAGGCCAAGACCACCGAGTTCGTGGACTTCTTCTACAAGGTCCGCGACACGGTGGACGCCTACACCGACACCGGGCTGAACCGCTCGCTGCTCTACCTCAAGAAGCAGCGCGAGGGCTCCTACAAGCGCGACATCACGGTGCGCTTCTTCTGGGACCGCTTCAAGGCCCAGTACTCCAACCTCACCAACGGCCCCAAGGACCCCATCGGCGTCTACCCGGACACCTTCGACCCCCTGTCGGTGTTCTACGCCTTCCGCATCATGCCCCTGGAGCTGGGGGGCACGGTGCTGCGCCCGGTGACGGACGGGGTGAAATGCGTCCTGGGCCGGGCCACGGTGCTGGCCCGCGAGACCGTGGAGGTGCCTGCCGGGACCTTCGACTGCTACCTCGTGGAGCCGGACCTGTCCCACGTGGGCGGCGTGTTCCGCAAGAGCCCGGGGGCCGCGCTGCACGTCTGGGTCACCGCCGACGAGCGGCGCATCCCGGTGCGCATCTCCAGCAAGGTCGCCGTGGGCCACTTCCATGCCCTGCTGACCGAGATGCAGGGCCCGGCGGACTGCTACGCGGGCTGGGCCCCCGGGCCCTGAGCGGGGCGTCGGTTTTCCGACACCCCGGGGCCCGGCGCCCGCGCGCCGCCCGGCCCGCCCCCGGCCCCGCCGCCCGGAATGCGGCCCGGGCCGCCGCTTTCACGGCCCCGCCCCGCGCCGGGCCGCCGCCCGCCTGCTGGCGGGCATGGTCCTTGCTTTCCCGTGTGGACCGTCCCCCATGGAGGACCGCATGCCCAGCGACCAGACCGCCCAGGGCGCCCCGCCGCCCCTGGCCGGGCCCGTGCCCGACCCCGCCGTGGCCCGCGCCCGGCGCATCAAGCTGTACGAGGAGGACATCTTCGGCGGCGACACCGACGTGCCCGAGGTCCACTGGTCCGTGCCCTGGGCCGACCTGATGATGACCATGTTCGTGCTGTTCACGGTGCTCTTCGTCTACGCCAGCGCGAAGATGGACTATCTCCAGGCGTTCCGGGGGCATGTGGAGTTCGAAAGTGTGGACCAGGTCTCCGAGGTGGGCACGCGCAAGGGCGATGTGCCGGTGTACGACAAGCACGTGCCCGGCCTGCTGCCTGAAACGGGCCCGCAGAAGCTCTTCGAGTCCGTCAGCGCGGCGGTCACCGAGTCGGCCCTGACCGACGTGCATGTGGAACTGGAGGGCGACACCGTGCGCATCAGCATGCACGGGCCCATGCTCTTCGAGCGCTTCGACGCCCGAGTGCAGCCCGAGGGCCTGCGCTTCCTGGCCGCCGTGTCGGCCATCGCGGCCAAGGCCCGCTACGACGTGCACGTCCATGGGCACACGGACAACACCCCCGTGCACACCCCCGAGTTCGAGACCAACTGGGAGCTCTCCACCGCGCGGGCGCTGAACGTGGCGCGCGTGCTCATGGGCGCCGGGCGGGTGGACCCCGCGCAGATCACCGTTTCCGGGCATGCCATGTACAAGCCGCGCACCCCGAACATCACCCCCGAAAGCAGGCTGCGCAACCGCCGCGTGGAAATCGAGCTCAAGCGGCCAACGGCCCCCGCGTCCATCGACTACAAGGGAGAAGGGCAATGACCCGTTCCAACGCCATCGGCGCCGCCCTGTGCGTGATCATCTTCATCATCGCCTTCGCCATGGCTGGCAGCCTGGGGGCCTACCTGAACCTGGAGGCCATCCTGGTCGTGGCCTCGGGCACCCTGGGCGCCACGCTGCTCTCCTTCCCGCTGGACCAGATCAAGACCGCCTTTTTCGTGGCCCGGGGCGCCTACCGCCACGGCGGCACCAACCCCGACGACGTCATCGGCGTGCTGCTGGACCTGTCCATCCGCTCGCGCGTGGACGGGCTGCAAAGCCTCGAGCACGCCGGGGAGCGCACCACCTTCAACTTCCTGCGCGAAGCCCTGAACATGGTGGCCGACAACTACGCCGTGGACGACATCCGCGACATCCTGATGACGGAGATCCATTTCTTCAAGATCCGGCGCCGCCAGCAGGAGCGCGTGTTCCGGGCCATGGCGGCCTACTCCCCGGCCTTCGGCCTGGCGGGCAGCGTCATCGGCCTCATCGGCCTGCTCTTCGGGCTGGGCAACACCGGCGAAATCCTCAAATACATCCCCATCGCGCTCATCTCCACCCTGTACGGCATCCTGCTGGGCAACTTCGTGCTCTCGCCCGTGGCCGAGAACATCCGCAGCAAGACCGACCGGGAGATCCTGGTCCACAAGCTGATCATCGAGGGCGTCACGGCCATCAAGACCGAGACCAACCCCCACGTGCTGGAGAAGAAGCTCTCCTCGTTCCTGACCCCGGCCGCGCGCCGCGAAACCCGCGAGACCTTCGACGACATGCGCCGGCGCTACCTCAAGCTGGCCCGCCAGCGCCGCGACGCCGAAGCCCCCGCCGAGGCCCCCGGGGCCGGAACGGGCGGCGGCGCCGCCCAGCGCAGGCGCTAGCCGGGGCGCTGCGGGGCGGAGGTCATGCTCCGCCCCGGTCGCGAAATGGGTGGCTTGGCCGGGCAGGCGGAGTGAATCCTGAAGCAACGGCATTGGTGGAGCCAGCGGGGCAGCCCGCTGGCTTTTGCGTCCGCACGGGGATGCGGGGGCCAGCCAGCCCGTCGCGCCGGGGCAGGCCGCCCTGCCCCGGGGCCCGCAGGCGCGGCCCCGGGCGGAAGCTATCCGGCGCTGACCACCGGGCCCGCCGGGGCTGCGGGCTGCTCCGGGCCGTCGGCCCAGGCCGTGACCACGCGGTTCTTGCCGCCGTTCTTGGCGGCATAGAGGGCGTCGTCCGCCGCGCGCTTGAGCTCTTCGGCCACGAGCTCCACGTCGCCCAGCAGCGGCCCGGGGCCCTCGGCCACGCCCACGCTGAGCGAGGTGCCGGGGATGCCCAGGTCGGCGAAACGGCGGCGGATGCGCTCGGCCAGCTCCACCGCGCCCCGGCGCGACACCCCGGCCACCAGCACCCCGAACTCGTCGCCCCCGTAGCGGAAGGGCGTGTCCTTCTCCTCGCGGGTGGACAGGCGCAGGATCTCCGCCAGGCGGATGAGCAGGTCGTCGCCCGCCATGTGCCCCAGGGTGTCGTTCACGCCCTTGAACCCGTCGCAGTCGATCATCATCAGGTGGAAGGCCTCGCCGCGCTCCAGGGCCCGGGCGGCCATCTCGCGCACGCGGATCTCGAAGAAGCGGCGGTTGGAGATGCGCGTCAGGCCGTCGAGAAAGGAGAGCTGCTCGAACTTCTCCATGCTCTGGGCCGTGTCGTTCAGGCGGCAGCGCAGCCAGTCCTCGCGGCTGGCAATGGCGTGGACCATCCAGTAGAAATTGCGCTTGAGTTGCATGAGCTCGTGCTCGTCGTCGCCCTCGGGGGGCAGGGGCCATTCGGCGTCGTAGTCGCCCTGCTTCACCCGCAGGCAGAAGTTGTTCATGGCCCGGATGTCGGCCATGAAGATGACGTTGCCCAGGTAGTTGGCCAGCGGCTTGAGGGCGATGGCGAAGGCGATGATGAACACGCACAGGAACAGCTCGAGCTGCTCCATGCGGTTGCCGTAGGCCAGGAACAGCGCCGCCGCCATGGGCGCGAGCACGGTCAGGCCGAGGATCAGGGACAGTTTGGTATCGACTTTCATGGCTGTTCGACTCTCATGGCAGGCCCTGCGCAAGGCCAGACCCCTTCGGGATGGCCGGCCCCGCCCCGGCCCGCCGGAGGCCGCCCCCGGTAGACCGGAGTCCCCTCCGGCGCGCGCCGCCCCGGCGGGGCCACGCGGAGCCGACCCTAATTGAAATTGAAAATCATTGTCAATAATATCTTTCGCGTTTCGCCGCGAAAAGTGCAGCTTCGCACGGAATCGCCCGTCCGGCACAGCCCGAGCGCCGGGAGGAGCGGAACAGCGGGCAAGGCACGCAATCCGGGAGGATGGGAGCGCCGCGAGATGGCGAGTCTTCCTGCCCTGCCTCCGGGGCGGGGGCACGCGCCGACCCCGGGGGTGGTGGACGTGCGAGTGCTGGCCTTATCACCGGACGCGCGGGCACGCGGGGGTTCTGCCCAGCTGGCGGCGTAGTGCTGAACCCTTATCTCCGGGCGCGCGGGCACGCGGGGAATCACGCTGCTGGAACTGCTGCCTGACAGCCTTATCTCCGGGCGCGCGAGCACGCGGGACCGCAATGCGGCCATGTGCGCACAGCTCAAGCCCTATCCCCAAGCGCACGGACGCGCGGTCGGCGCTCCGGGCGCAGCTTGAGGCGGCTTTGCTTTCTCCCTGAGCGCGCGGGCACGCGGCTGTGCGCGGTGTCCAGATCCAGGGCGTGGCCGTGCACTTCCCCTGGCGCGCGGGCGCGCGACAAAGCCGCAGATCGCCCGCCGCAGTGGCGCGAGCGGCGGGCCAGCGACAGGCCCACCGGGGTCCGCGCGGCATGAAGGCCGCGACAGCCCCACCCGCCCCCAGCCTTCCCTGTCCTTTTATGCTCCCGCCGACTGACGCCCCCTGCCAACTCCCCGCCCACCGAATGTCCCCGCCGCCCCGCCCCAAATTTTTGCACAAGCCAGTTGACAGTGAGAACCATTTTCAATATCAACACTGTCGTGCCGCGCCTGGATGGCGCGGCCCGGCCCCCGCCCACGCCCCGGGGCCGGGGGCATCGCGCCCCACCCGCAGCGCCCGCCGGACCGCCCGGCCCGGCGATGCGCGAATCACCGTTTTCCGCCGCTGCCTCGCGCGGAGCAGGAGCGGCACCGGAGGATCACCCCATGGAACAGACCACAGGACTGCGGCAGCTCAAGATCAACTGCCGGGCAAAAATCCGTCAGGTCACCGCCCAGGGCGAACTGGGCAGGCGCATCCGCGACATGGGCCTGGTGCCCGACACCGAGATCCAGGTCATCGGCAAGGCCCCGCTGCGCGACCCCGTGGCCATCCGCCTGCGCGACTTCACCCTGACCCTGCGCAACAACGAGGCCGACCACATCACCGTCACAGTCCTGGAGTGCGCCGATGTCTGAGAAACTGACCTTCGCCCTGGCGGGCAACCCTAATTCCGGCAAGACCACCATGTTCAACGCCCTCACCGGGGCCCGGCAGCATGTGGGCAACTACCCCGGCGTCACCGTGGCCAAGAAGGAGGGCCTGCTGCGCTCGGGCGACCGTGACGTGCGCGTGGTGGACCTGCCCGGCACCTACTCGCTGACGCCCTACTCCCAGGAGGAGCTGGCGGCGCGCAACTTCCTCATCAACGAGAAGCCCCACGCCGTCATCGACGTGCTCGACGCCAACACCCTGGAGCGCAGCCTGTATCTGGCCGTGCAGTTCCTTGAGCTGGGCGCCCCGCTCATCCTGGCGCTGAACATGATGGACGAGGTCCGCCGCAGGCGCATGACCATCGACACCGCCAAGCTCTCCGCGCTCATGGGCGTGCCGGTGGTGGAGACCATCGCCCGCGACGGCGAGGGCAAGGAGGCCCTGATCCGCGAGGCCGTGGCCTACGCCGAGGCCAATCGTGGCAAGACCACGCCGCTGTGCATCTCCTATGGCCGCGACATCGACGCCGCCCTGGACGAGATGGAACCGCTGGTCAAGAACTCGGGCCTCATGGCCGCGCTGGTGCCCGCGCGCTGGGTGGCCCTGAAATTCCTCGAAGGCGACCCCGACATCGTCGCCATGAGCCAGCGCGACAAGGCCCTGGCCGCCGCCCTTTCGTCCATCGCCGACCGCGTGGCCGCCCATGTCCGGCGCACCGAGAACACCCACCCCGAGTCCATCATCGCCGACCACCGCTACGGCTACATCGCCGCCCTGCTGCGCGAGGGCGTGGTCCGCAAGGACACGACCGTCGAGAGCATCCGCCTGTCCGACCGCGTGGACAAGGTGGTCACCAACGCCTTCCTCGGGCCGATCATCATGCTGGCCGTGCTCTACGGCATGTTCCAGCTCACCTTCGCCATCGGCGAGATTCCCATGGGCTGGCTGGAGACGTTCTTCGGCTGGCTGGGCGGGGTGGCCGAGGCGTCCATCCCCGAGGGCCTGTTCCAGTCGCTCATCGTCTCGGGCATCATCGACGGCGTGGGCGGCGTGCTCGGCTTCGTGCCGCTCATCCTGGTCATGTTCCTGTGCCTGGCCTTCCTGGAAGACCTGGGCTACATGGCCCGGCTGGCCTACATCCTGGACCGCGTGTTCAAGCTCTTCGGCCTGCACGGCAGCTCGGTGATGCCCTTCATCATCTCCGGCGGCATCCCCGGCGGCTGCGCCGTGCCCGGCGTCATGGCCGCGCGCACCCTGCGCAGCCCGCCCGAGCGCCTGGCGACCATCCTCACCGCCCCGTTCATGTCCTGCGGCGCCAAGGTGCCGGTGTTCATCCTGCTCATC
Source organism: Desulfocurvus vexinensis DSM 17965 (assembly GCF_000519125.1). Taxonomy (NCBI): domain Bacteria; kingdom Pseudomonadati; phylum Thermodesulfobacteriota; class Desulfovibrionia; order Desulfovibrionales; family Desulfovibrionaceae; genus Desulfocurvus; species Desulfocurvus vexinensis. The sequence continues at coordinate 208,936 of NZ_KI912582.1, read as the reverse complement.
GCCGCCTTCTTCCCCGACACGGCGGGCAACGCCATGTTCGTGCTGACCCTGGGCGCCTGGGCCATGGCGCTGCTGGTGGCGCGGCTTCTGCGAGGCACGGTCATCCAGGGCGCGGCCACGCCGTTCCTCATGGAGCTGCCGCCCTACCGCATCCCCACCCTGCGCGGCGTGCTCATCCACACCTGGGAGCGCGGCTGGCAGTACATCAAGAAGGCCGGTACCATCATCCTGGCCATCTCCATCCTCTTGTGGGCGGCCATGACCTTCCCCGGCCTGCCCGAGGAGCGCGCCGGGGAGTTCGAGGAGCAGCGCGCGGCCATCGAGGCCGAAATGGAGACCGCCAGCCAGGCAGGCGCCGCCGAGGACGCCCTGGCCGCCTTCGAGGACCGCCTGGCCGAAGTGGACAACTTCGAAGCCGAGGCCGCCCTGCGCAACTCCCTGGCCGGGCGCGTGGGCACGGCCCTGGAGGGCCTGACCAGCCTGGCCGGCTACGACTGGCGCACCAACATCGCCCTGGTGGGCGGGTTCGCGGCCAAGGAGGTCATCGTCTCCACCCTGGGCACGGCCTACTCCCTGGGCGAGGTGGACCCCGAGGAGACCGACAGCCTGTCGGCCCGCCTGGCCGCCGACCCGGCCTTCAACGCCTGGACGGCCATCAGCCTGTTGGTGTTCACCATGCTCTACGCCCCGTGCTTCGTCACGGTGGTGGCCATCGCCAAGGAATCGTCCTGGAAGTGGGCCGCCTTCTCCATGGTCTTCAACACGGCCCTGGCCTTCGGCGCGGCCACGTTGGTGTACCAGGTCGGCACCCGCCTCTAGTGCGGACGGGCGCGGGGCTCCCGCCGCGCCCGCCACTCCCGCCCTCCGGCCCGCGCGTCCCCATCCACGCGCGGGCCGGTCCGGCGCGGCAACCCCGGCGCAGCGAGACCGCCCATGAAAGACCCCATCGACGTCTTCCGGCAGTTTCTGGCTGGCAAGAACCAGAAGCTCACCCCCCAGCGCCAGGTGGTGCTGCGGATCTTCATGGACCACCACGACCACATGACCCCCGAGGAGCTGCACCAGCTCGCCCGGGACATGGACCCCGGCCTGGGCCTGGCCACGGTCTACCGGACCCTCAGGCTGCTGGAGGAGGCCGGGCTGGCCCGCGAGCTGCGCCTGGGCGACGGCGTGGCGCGCTACGAGTACGACTATGGCCGCGCCCATCACGACCACATCATCTGCACCGCGTGCGACCGCAACATCGAAGTCCTCGACCCGCGGATCGAGGCCCTGCAGGAAGCCCTGGCCCGGCGCCACGGCTTCGAGCTGACCGGGCACAAGATGCTGCTCTACGGCCTGTGCGAGGCCTGCCGGGCCAGCGTGCAAAAAGACCGCCAGGGCGACGGCTAGGGCTTTTCCCGGCGGCCCTGCCGTGCTAGACTCGAGTTCCAATCCTCTACCCACAGCGGAGTTTCCTATGAAAGAACTTGGAGAAAAGGCGCTATTGCTGGTGGCCGGGGCCGCCGTTGGCGCGGCCTGCTACCTGGCCTGGCGCCACCGCGACCGGCTTTTGCCCCTGGTGGAGCAGGCCGTGGCCCAGGCCCGTGAAATGGCCCGGCCCCAGGGGGGCGAGGCCGTAGCGCCCGAGGAGGCGTCCCGGCCATGAGCAACATCGGATACTTCCTCGCCGGGGCGGCCCTGGGTGCGGCGGGCGCTGCCGCCTGCAAGGGCGACGAGCAGGCCCGCCAGACCCTGGCCGGGCTGGTGCGCGGCGGCTACGGCATCAAGGAGAATCTGCTGGCCTGGGCCGAGCGGATCATGGAGGACGTGGAGGACTCCCTGGCCGAGGCCCGCCACCGCCAGCAGGCCCAGGCCAAGGAAGACGCCCGGGCCGAGGCGGCACCCGGCGCCGGGACCGCTCCCAAGGGCAGGGGCAAGGGCCCCCGCGGGGGAGAGGCCAAGGGCAAGCCCGCCGCCACGGCGACCGCTGGGTCCAAGGCCGCAGCGACCAAGCCCGCCGCCAGGCCCAAGACGGGCGGAAGCGGCGCCGCGCCCAAGGGCAAAGGCCCGCGCGCGGGGGCCAAGGGCCCGGCCCGGGGCCGGGGCGGCAAGGGCTCCGCCGGGGCCTAGCCCCGCGACCCGCCCCACGACACGGCACCTCCCCGGGCCCCGCAGGGCCCGGGCGAACTCGCGCGCCCGCGCGCCCACCCCAGCCCCCCAAGGACCATGCTCGTCAACCACCAGATTCCCGGGCGCATCCGCTTCACCCCGGGCAGCGCGGCGGCCCTGGAAGCCGCCACAAGGGCCCTGGAGGCCGCCCCCGCCCTGCGCGGCCAGGCCCTGGACATCACCTACAGCCCGCGCACCCGCCGGGCCCTGCTCCTGCTGCGCGCCGACGAGGCCCTCACGGCCCTGGCCGTGGACATCCTGCTGGCCCAGGCCCAGCCCCCCGCGCCAGACCCCGGGCTCCCGGCCCTGGCCGAAGACGCCTGCTGCCAACCCGCCGTGTGCCGCCGCACGCCCCCCGGCGCCGAATGCCTGCTGCCCGGGGTCTGCCAGGCCGACCGCCAGCGCGGGGCCCTGGAGCACCCCGTCCTGATCATCGCCCGCAAGGTGGCCAATTTCTATCTGCGCCGTCTGTTCATGCCCATGTGGCTGCGGCCCTGGTGGCTGGCCTGGCAGGTGGCGCCGCTTTTGCTCGGCGGGCTGCGCTCCCTGGCCCGGGGCAGGCTCGACGTGGCCGTGCTCGACGCCGCAGCCATCGGCTCGTCCCTGGCCCTGCGCGACTTCAACACCGCCGGGACCATCTTCCTGCTGCTGGACATCAGCGAGACCCTGGAGGAATGGACCCGCGAAAAATCGCGCGGCAACATCGCGGCCATGCTGCGCGGCGAGGACCGGCCCGCCTGGGTGCTGCGCCAGGGCCAGCCCGTGCGCATCCCCGCTGGCGAGTTGCAGGCGGGCGATCTGGTCATCGTCAAGTCCGGCCTGGCCATCCCCGTGGACGGCGTGGTGGCCGACGGCACGGCCATGGTCAACCAGTCGTCCATGACCGGGGAACCCCTGGCCGTGCGCAAGGCCGTGGGCCACGAGGTGCTGGCGGGCACCGTGGTGGAGGAAGGCGACCTGACCATCCTGGCCGAGGGCGTGGGCGACCACACCCGCCTGGCGCAGATCGCCCAGGTCATCACCGAGTCCGAGTCCATGCGCGCCGAGGTCCACAGCCAGGCCGTGCGCATGGCCGACCGCATCGTGCCCTTCTCCTTCATCCTGGCCGGACTGGTCTTCGCGGTGACGCGCAACGTGCGCCAGGCCGCCGCCGTGCTGCTGGCCGACTACTCCTGCGCCATCAAGCTCTCCACGCCCCTGGCCGTGCGCGCGGCCATCCTGGAGGCCGCGCGGCGCGGGGTGCTGGTCAAGGGCGGCAAGCACCTGGAAGCCCTGGCCCGGGCCGACGCCATCATCCTGGACAAGACCGGCACCCTGACCCAGGCCCGGCCCAGCGTGGTGGACGTGTGCCCCGTGGGCGACTACTCGCGCGAATACATCCTGCGCCACGCCGCCTGCCTGGAGGAGCACTTCCCGCACCCCGTGGCCGAGGCCGTGGTGCGCAAGGCCGAGGAGGAAGGCCTGGACCACCGCGAGCGCCACGCCGAGGTGGAATACATCCTGGCCCACGGCATCTCCTCGACCCTGGACGGCCAGCGCGTGCTGCTGGGCAGCCGCCATTTCGTCCACGAGGACGAAGGCGTGGACCTGGACCCCGCCGAGGAATCCATCCGCCGCTGCGCGGCCAGCGGGCACACCGCGCTGTACATGGCCATCGGCGGGCAGCTGGCCGGCGTCATCTGCATCGAGGACCCCATCCACCCCGACGCCCCGCGCTTCATGCGCCGCCTGGAGAACATGGGCCTTTCGCGCATCATCATGCTCACCGGCGACGGCGAGGCCAGCGCCCGGCGCGTGGCCGAGGAGCTGGGCATCAAGGAATACCGCGCGGGCGTGCTGCCCACGGACAAGACGGCCATCGTGGACGAACTGCGCGCCGCCGGGCTGACCGTGGCCATGGTCGGCGACGGCATCAACGACTCGGCGGCCCTGACCCGCGCCGATGTCGGCGTGTCCATGAAGCACGGGGCGGACATCGCCCGCGAGGCCTGCGACGTGCTGCTGACCACCCCGCGCCTGGACGGCCTGCTGGACACCATGGCCATCGCCCGGCGGGCCATGCGCCGCATCCGGCGCAACTACGGCTTCATCGTGGGCAGCAACACGCTGTTCATCGCCCTGGGCGTGGCCGGGCTGATCTCCCCGGCGCTGCTGGCCCTGCTGCATAACGCGGGCACCGTGCTCACCTGCGCCCACAGCATGCGCCCGGTGCTGCCCCGGCACTAGCCCCCCGCCCGCACAAACGCCGCGAGGCCGACGCGCACAGCGCGCGTCGGCCTCGTTCGTTTTCCGGCTGCGGGCCCGGCCTGCTAGCGCAAAAGGGTCCGGCGGTTCTGGAACACATGGACCCCGGCCAGGGCCAGGAACAGCGCCCCCGCCCCGGCGTGGACCTTGCCGGACACCGCCAGGGCGCCCACGGCCAGGACCACCGCCCCGGCCATGCCGCGCTTGACGGCGCGCCGGGCCTCGGGGGTGCGCAGGGCCTTGTCGGCCCGGGCGACCCCGGCCTTCAGGCGCTCCAGGTCCACGTGCAGCAGCTCGGCCACGCGCCCGAGCAGCGCCTCGGCACCGATGCGCGCCTTGTCGTAGCAGACCAGCAGGCTGCCCACCCGCCGGTTGACCTGCACCTCGAGCACACCCTTGAGATCCAAGAGCCTTTCGCGGGCCTCGCGGGCCACGTCCTCCACCTTCAGCGCCCCGCTGCGCAGCCGCAGCCGGCCCTGGGTCATACTGGCGATCATCACACCCCTCCCGAAGACCTCGGGCCGCGCCAACGGCAGGACCATCCCGCCGGGCCGACTCCGAGCCGCCAGACTACACCATCGCCCGCGCAGTGCAAATCGTGACAGCGATTTTCATCCTCTGCCCCGCACGCGCAACGGGCCCCCGCCCGGAACGCTCCGGACGGGGGCCCGGGAGCCCCTCGCACGGGGAGCGGGCCGCGCCCGGCGCGGCGCCGCCCCCGGCTTTTCCGAGGAGGAGAACCTTACATGGGGCTGGTCTTGCGCTCCCATTCGGGCACGGCCTTTTCGTCCTCCACTTCCTCCCAGCCCGTGAACATGGCGATGACGTGGGCCGAGACGGTGTGCCCGGTGGTGGTCATGTACACATGCACCACCACGAAGGCCAAAAAGCCGAAGGCGCCGATGGTGTGCAGGGTGGCCACCGTTTCCAGGGACAGGCTGGTCAGCCCCAGGGCCGCCCAGTCGTTGTAGTAGAGGTAGACGATGCCCGTGACGATCTGGAACGGGATGAGCAGCGTGGAGATGGACAGATAGGTCAGGCGCTGCAGCGGGTTGTGCTTGGCGCGCTGCGTCTTGGGCACGGGGTGCGGCTCGCCCCGGAAGATGCCGCTCACGTAGTACATGGCCACCTCGTAGATCTTCTTCGTGGTCGGCACGTACTGCTTCCATTCGCCGGTGGTGGACAGCCAGAACACGATGAACACGTAGAGCCCGAGCCAGGTCCAGGCGCACCATTCGTGCACGGCCACGGCCCGCTCGAAGCCCAGCAGGGTGAAGGAACCGTGGACCTCCAGGCCCGTGGCCGCGAGCACCAGGATCAGCGCGGCCTGGAACCAGTGCCAGAAGCGCTCGAAGCGCGTGTACAGGTAGACCTTCTTCAGGCCGTTCTTCACGGAACCGCTCATGACCGCTCCTCCTTCGCATTGCGCGACCGGGACGCCGCACGCATGGCGCCATGGATCAGCACCCCGACCAGGGAGGCCAGCACTGCGGCCCAGCCCGCCCAGTCCACCAGGGGCGCGCCGTCGCGCCCGGGCATGTAGAACCCCGCCAGGTTGGCCAGCCGCCCCTGGCTGCTGTGGCACTCGGCGCAGGCGACCACGTTGTCCTTGGGCGCCACCATGTGCGTGGTGGGGTAGGCCCAGGCCGTCTGCGCGAAGCCGAACTCGCCGGAGTATTCCAGCCCGGCGTAGTCCATGCCCGCCTGGATGGCCTTGGCCCAGTCGAAGTTGTTCCACAGCGAGGTGTCGTCCTTGCCGAACAGGTGCGGCACGACCATGGTGTTGTGCACCGTGTCGTAAGGCGTCCTGCCGCGGTGGATCTTGAAGGGCATGATCCGCGAGCGCGGGTCGTCGGGCGAGCCCACGGGCCAGGACAGGCGCACCTCGCCCGAGGGGTCGATGACATCGGTGGCGCGCACGGTGGTCATGGAGCCGCCCCACCAGTAGTACTCGGGCACCACGTCCATCTCCCACACGAAATCACCCTTCATGGAATCGTAGGTGTCCTTGCCGTAGGGGCCCTGCTCCTTGTAGGGCTTGCCGTCCTTGAGCTTGCCGGCGGTGGACCAGTCCCAGCTCATCTTGGTCGGCTTCTCGCGGGCGTATTCGGGAATGTGGCAGGCCTGGCAGGCGACCTTATCGGTGTGGTCGTTGGCCTTGTGCCCGGCCTTGTGCGGCGTGGCGCTGTGGCACGACTCGCAGGTGATGCGCGGCGCCAGGTCATCTTCGAGCAGGCTCTTGCGCTCGGTGGCCGCCGGGTTGGCGTAGATGCGCCCGGCGATGTTGTGCAGGGTGGTGGTGTGGCAGCGCGTGCAGTCGAAGTTCTGCCCGTCCACGCCCATGTGCACGTCGAGCTTCTTGCTCGGCTCGGCCAGCGAGCTGTCCAGGTCGCCGTGCTTCACGCCGTCGCCGCCGCCGCCGTGGAAGTGGCAGGTGCCGCAGTTGTCGCGATCGGGGCGGCCGATGTTCTGGGCAACCTTGGCCAGGTCCGGCGGCTGGAAGGTCTTCTTGGGGCCGAAGGGCGTGGGCTCGGTCACCGGGTAGCCCGCCTTGGTGGGGAACTTCTCGTAGGTCCCCGTGGTGTCGTGGCAGACCAGGCAGTCCACCTTGGCCGGGTCGGTGAAGTCGAAGTCCTTGTCCTTCCAGCCGTATCCGGCGTGGCACGAGGTGCAGCGCGCCTCGTTGGACAGGATGCTGATGCAGAAGTTGTTGACCACCAGCCCGCCCTTGCCCATGCGCTCGGAGGGCTCGGAGTTGGGGTCGATCCAGGTCCAGTGGATGCTCTTGTGGAACTGCGCGGCGGCCTCGGTGTGGCAGGTCAGGCAGGCGCGGGTCACGTCCTCGGGCTTGGCGAACTGCTGGCGCAGCGCCTCGTGTTTGGTGTGGTCCGAGGTGATCCAGAGCTGCGGGTCCTTGGTGGCCTGGCGCGCCAGCTGGCGGCCCGGGGCCGCCGCGCCGCCCTGGGCGGGCGCCGACGTGTCGGTGGCCGCGCGGGCCAGCGGCACGGCGCATACGCCCCAGAGCAGGACAAGCAGCGCCACAGACGCCCCACGGCGCAATGACGGAAAACGGTTCATGCAGACACCCCCTGCGTTTCAGGTTCTCCGCCAGCCGCCGCAAACACCCCGGCGGCGGCCCGGCGGGCCATGTGGCGCGGAGGTTCCGTCCCCCGCGCTATCGTTTCGTGTCGCAGTTCTCGTAACTGATCTGCGACAGGGTGATGGAGTCCAGGATGCGGTTCATGGCCGCCGTGGCCTCCACCCACACGTTGCGCACGCTGCACTTGCCGCTGCGCGAGCAGGCCCGCCCGTCGGTCACGCAGTCGGTGAGGTTGATGCCACCCTCCAGCAGCCGGACAACCTCGCCCACGGTGATCTCCTCGGGCCGGCGGGTGAGCATGTGCCCGCCCTTGGGCCCGCGCACGCTGGCCAGATAGCCCCCGCGCTTCAGGGGCCGGATGAGCTGCTCCAGATACTTCACCGAGACCCCCAGCCGCGCCGAGACCTCGCTCACCGAGACCGGGCGGCCGTTGCTGTTCTCGGCGATGTCCAGGAGCATCCTGGTTCCGTAGCGGCTTCTGGTGGACAACTTCATGGACGACTCCCTGCGAAGGTTGCGGCCCCGGGCCCCATGCCCGGGCGGATGCTGCGGGGACGATACCCCCTCGCGGGACGATTTCCAAGATGTTCCCCCAAAAAATTATAGGCCTTTATTTCAATCAGCTACGCACCCGGTGGAATTACAATGCAACCCTGTGGCATGATTAGCGCCCCGCCGTGGCGGGATACGGCGCGCCGCGCAGCAGCGCCGCCGCGCCCAGGGCCCCGAAGGCCAGGGCCAGGGCCAGGTGGGCCCAGTCCACGGCCAGCACCAGGTCCGGCGGCAGCCAGACGCCGGACAGGTTCTTGACCACCCGGGCCAGCCCCGTGGCCGCCAGCCCGGCCACCACGGCCACGCGCCACGCGCCCAGGGCCGCGACCCGCTCCCGGCGCACCAGCCACGCCCCGGCCCAGGCTCCGGCCCAGGCCAGGAAAACGGCGGCCAGCAGGGTGTGCGCCGTGTGCAGCAGCATGTAGTCCGCCGTCCAGGCCAGGCCCGGCAGGTCGGCCAGGTAGTAGCGCTTGAAGATGGGCATCTGCCCCGCGCCGGTGAAGCCCAGGGCCAGGCACAGGGCGATCCACAGCCTGCGGGCGGTGCGGCGCGGGCGCCCCGAGGTGGCGCGCTGTTCAGCCATGGGCGTTCTCCTCTCCGGGGCCGTTCTCCGGGCCCTTGGCGGGCCCGCCGGGCCCGGCGTCGTCCTTTCCGCCGCCGCGCAGGCCGCGCACGGCGGTGAGCAGCCCGGCGGCCAGCCCGGCCAGGGGCGCGCCGAATACCGCCGCGGCAAAGGCCTCGTCGCGGGCCATGACATCGGCCACCGGGCGCAGGTGCGGCTGCCCCGGGCCGTGGGCCACGGCACGGTCCAGCGCCTCGAAGGGCACGGGCGACACGTAGATGGTGTTGGTGCCGCCGTTCTCGTCCAGGCCGTAGAGGAAGCCCCCGGTTTCGGCGGCCAGCTTGCGGGCCCGGGCCACGATGTCCTCGCGCGGGCCGATGCTCTGCACCTCCATGGGGCAGGCCTCGATGCAGGCGGGCAGCTGCCCGGCGTCCAGGCGCTGATGGCAGCGGTCGCACTTGTACATCACGCCGTTGCCCGCCAGGGCGGGCAGCAGGTCCAGGTACAGGCCGACCCCGGTCTGGCGCTGGGGGATTTCCCAGGGGCAGACGTCGCGGCACTTGGCCCCGCCCAGGCAGATGGCCTCGTTGATGCGCACGGCGCCGTCGGCGCGCTTGTAGGCCGCGCCCCAGGGGCAGAGGTTGGCGCAGGGCGGGTTCACGCAGTGCATGCAGCGCCGGGGGATATGTACCTCCAGCTCCTGGCCGTCCTTCTCCACCACGGCGGTCTGGATGGTCAGCCAGTTGTAGGGCGTGAGCCGCCCGTCCTCGTCGCGGCGGGCCGACCAGTCCTCGGCCTTGACCCGCGCGGGGTACATCTTCGGGAAGGGCCGCACCGGCTCGGGGAACTTGGCGGCATTGGACTCGCGGCAGGCGGCCACGCACTCGCCGCAGCCCACGCAGCGCGACAGGTCCAGCAGCGTGGCCAGCTCCACGCGCCCGGCGGGCGCGGCGGCCCCGGCCCGGGCCGCTCCGGCGCCGGGCACGGCCAGCGCCCCGGCCACGGCCATGGTCTTCAGGAAGGTTCTGCGGTTCATCTCGCTCCAGGTGCCGTGCGGCGCGACCCGGAGCGCCGCCGCGTGTGCATGGGAAACCGGGTCCATTTTCCCCTTAGCAGCCCCTGTGCCGGAAGGCTACGCAGCGCAACGCCATGATTTTTTCCCACCGGAATAACTGGCCTTCTTTGTGACGCCACGGTGACGACGACGCCTCTTGCCAGAGCGAAATTTGATCAGTATTTGAACAGGTGGTTAATCAACTGCGCAAAACAAGGCGGCGGGCATGCACCAGGATTCCGTGAAGCAGTACCTGGAAGAGATCATCGAGACCATGAACGAGGGCCTGTTCATCGTCGGGCCCGACGGGCGCATCTCCATGGTCAACAGCTCCCTGGAGCGGCTGACGGGCTTTTCGCGGCGCGAGCTGCTGGGCAAACCCTGCACGGTGCTCAACTGCGACGCCTGCCGCATCTCGCGCCGCGAAGGGCGCGACCACTGGTGCCGCCTGTTCGACGAGCGCAAGCAGAGCCGCAAGAACTGCCGCATCGTGCGCAAGGACGGCTCCTGTGTGGACGTGGTCAAGAACGCCACCCTGCTCCTGGACAACGGCGAGGTCATCGCCGCCGTGGAAACACTGACCGACCTCTCGGAACTGGTGGAAAAGGACCGCAAGATCGAGGAGCTGTCGCGCCTGCTGGACACGGGCTTCCACGGCATGATCGGCCACTCCCCGGCCATGCAGCGGCTCTACGCCCTGCTGGAGAAAGCCGCGCGCTCCGACGCGCCGGTGATCATCTTCGGCGAGTCGGGCACGGGCAAGGAGCTGGCCGCCCACGCCATCCACACCCTGGGCTGGCGCGCCGAGCGGCCCTTCATCCAGTTCAACTGCGCGGCCCTGAACGAAAGCCTGCTGGAAAGCGAGCTGTTCGGCCACGTCAAGGGCGCCTTCACCGGGGCCATCCGCCACCGCGAGGGCCGCTTCGAGGCCGCCGACGGCGGCGACATCTTCCTGGACGAGATCGGCGACGTGCCCCCGGCCACCCAGGTCAAGCTGCTGCGCGTGCTGGAGAGCAAGCGCATCGAGCGCGTGGGCGACAACCGACCCATCGAGGTGGACGTGCGCGTGATCACGGCCACCAACCGCAACCTGGAGCGCCTGGTGGCCGAGGGCGCCTTCCGCAAGGACCTCTTCTACCGCATCAACGTCATCCCCATCCACGTGCCACCGCTGCGCGAGCGCGCGCAGGACATCCCCCTGCTGGCCGCGCGTTTCCTGGAGGACATCCGCACCCGCACGGGCCGGGGCGCCCAGGGCCTGACCCCCGAGGCCCTGCGCCTGCTCACGGCCCACCCCTGGCCGGGCAATGTGCGCGAACTGAAAAGCGCCCTGGAATACGCCTGCGTGCTCCAGGACGCCGGGCCCGTGGGCCCCGAGCACCTGCCCCCGGCCATCCAGAACGCGGGGGGCGCCCCCGGCGCCTGCCCGCCGCCCGCCGGGGCGCCCCACGGGGCGCCGGACCCGGCGAACGCCCCGGGCGCGCCCGAAGCCCCGCACCCTGCCCTGCCCGCCAACCCGCGCCAGGCGCTCATCGACGCCCTGCTGGCCACCGGCGGCAACAAGACCCGCGCCGCCGCCCTGCTGGGCGTCAGCCGGGGCACGGTGCAGAACCGGATGCGCCGCTTCGGCCTGGATCTCAAGCGCGTGGTCAGCGCCCCAGGCTCGTGATGAAACGCTCCAGTTCGTTGGGCTCGCCCTCGCGGTAGTCCTCGGGGTAGAGCAGGTTGCGCATCCAGAACACGCTGCCTTGGCCCAGGGCCGCCGAGGCCCGGGCGCAGAGGTTGTCGGCCTTGCGCTCCACGCGGTCGCGCGTCTGCGGGTCCAGCCCGTCCAGCAGCCCGTCCAGCTCGTCGGGCAGGTCGCGCAGCAGCTCGGCCTTGCGGCGCAGTTTCGCCGCCGCGCCCTGGGGGTCGCCCTGTTCGTGCAAAAGCCCCTCGGCCTCGCGCTCCAGCTCGCGGATGCGCGCCGCCGCCTGCGTCAGCGCGCCGACCACCCGGGCCAGCGCCGTCGTCTCCTGGTTCATCCGTATCCTCCCGCGCCCGCAGGCGCATTTTCTTGTGCAAATTCCGGCGCACCGCCTTGCCCCGGGCCGCTCCCGGGCGTACAGCAGCGCCCCGGTGCCCGCCGCCCGGAAGTGGCGGCGAGGCAACCCGCGCGCCAGACGCCCCGGCACGCGCGACGCCACCCAGGCATCCGCAGCTGGCGGGCGCCGTGCATCGGACGCCCACCCCGCGCCTGCGCCGCCGCGCGCAGCCTTTTGACCCGCGTCAAGGCGCCGGGGCGGCCTGCGCGGCACCCTGCCCCAGCGTCGCCCCGCCACGGTACGGCACCACCCCGCCATTGGCAAAGCCCAAGGAGTCCGCCCATGTCCCGGCCCTGCGCCCCCAAGACGCCCCCCGCACCCGGCCCCCGGCCCGGCTCCGGGCCCGCACAACCCGCCGCCCCCTGTGCCGCCCCGGCCTTCGCCCCCGCGCCCGCGCCGCAACCCGCTGCACCCTCCCCCGCACCGCTCCCGGGGCGCCGCCCCGCACGGCTGCGCCTGGCCCTGCAATCGGCCTTCGCCCTGACCTGCCTGTGGGCCGGGTGGGAGTTTTTCCGCTTCGTGTCCTGGGTTCTGGGCCAGGGGCCGGGGCCGGTCACGCGCCCGCCCGCCGTGGAGGGTTTCTTGCCCATCAGCGCCTTTCTGGCCCTGCGCCGCCTGCTGGCCACCGGACAGTGGGACCCCGTCCACCCCGCCGGGCTGACCATCCTCCTGGCGGCGCTGCTCATGGCGCTGTTGCTGCGCAAGGGCTTTTGCGGCCACGTCTGCCCCGTGGGGCTGGTCCACAACCTGCTGGCCCGCGCCGGGCGGACCCTGGGCTGGGCGCGGACCCTGCCCCGGCGCGCAGCCCTGGCCCTGGCCGCGCCCAAATACCTGCTGCTGGCCTTCTTCGTCTGGACCACCTGGGTGGGCATGGACCTCGCGGCCCTGGAGGGCTTCCTGCGCACGCCCTACAACATCGCCGCCGACGCCAAGATGCTGGCCTTTTTCCTGGCCCCCTCGGGCACGACCCTGGCGGTGCTGGGCGTGCTGGCCGCCCTGGGGCTGGTGCTGCCCTACTTCTGGTGCCGCTTCCTGTGCCCCTACGGCGCGCTGCTGGGCCTGGCGGCCCTGGCCTCGCCCCTGGCCGTGCGCCGCGACGCGGCCTCGTGCATCCAGTGCGGGCGCTGCACCCGCGTCTGCCCCGGGGCCATCCGCGTGCAGGAGAAAACCCGCGTCAACTCCCCGGAATGCGTGGGCTGCATGGAGTGCACCGGGGCCTGCCCCGTGCCCGGCTGCCTGGGCCCGGCCCTGGGCGCCGCCCGCATGCCCTGGGCCCTGGCGGGCCTGGGCTGCGCCGCCGTGCTCCTGGCCCTGTATGCCTGGGCCCGGGCCACCGGCCACTGGGACGCGACCCTGGCCCCCGCGATGCTCGGGCGCATCTACCGCATGGTCCTGGGCGGCTTCTAGGCCTGCGAGGCGAGAATCCGGCCTGCCCGGCCATCGGCGCGCATAAACCCGGCCCCGCAGACGTGCTGTGGCGCCGGGCACCGGGCCCGCTCCGGCTCCGCCAGCCGGGGCAGCGGTTGACACGAACACTTCCGGAGGATAATTTAGCATTAAAAAAGAACCATAAAAAGGCACGCCATCATGCAGACCATCCATGCCAGCAAGACCGTGAGCGTCACCGAGTTGAAGCGGAACCTGACCGCCGTACTGAGCCAGGCGGGAGACGATCCCGTGGCCGTGCTGAACCACAACAAGCCAGCAGCCTACCTGCTCTCCGCCGCGCACTACGAACGCCTGCTGGAATACCTGGAAGACCTCGAAGACGCCCGGCTGGCCCAGGAACGCAAGGACGGGCCCTTCGTGGATGTGGACATCGATGCCCTATAGGCTCCGCTTCCACGAGCAGGCTCTCAGGGAGTGGCGCGCCCTGGCTGCGGACCTGCGCGAACAGTTCAGGAAAAAGCTTGCCGAACGCCTGGAGCGCCCGCGCGTGCCCTCTGCGGCGCTCCGGGGTATGAAGGACTGCTACAAGATCAAGCTGCGCAAGGTCGGCTACCGGCTGGTCTACCGCGTGGACCAGGAGATTGTCTTCGTGACCGTCATCGCCGTGGGCAAGCGCAAGAAGCTGCGCGTCTACGCGGCGGCGCAGGGGCGCGCTTCGGAATAAAGCGTCCGGCCGCGCGCCGGGCAACGGTTTCCACCGCATGGCCACTGCGCCCCCGGCCTTGACACCTCCCGCCGCGCGGCATTAGCTGACGGCGTCCGCCCGGCCCCGGCCCGGCGACGAGGAGGCCCCGCCCCATGCCCATACGCGCCGTCATCGCCGACGACGAGCCCCCCGCGCGCGACGAACTGGCCTTCCTGCTCTCGCGTTTTCCCGACGTGGAGGTCGCGGCCCAGGCCGCCTCGGCGCGCGAGGCCGTGGCCGCCATCCGCGAATTCGCGCCCGATGTGGCCTTCCTGGACATCGAAATGCCCGGGGGCAGCGGGCTGGACGTGGTGGCCGAGGTGCTGGCCGACGGGCCGCCCAGGCCGCCGCAGTTCGTTTTCGCCACGGCCTTCGACCACTACGCCATCCGCGCCTTCGAGGCCAACGCCGTGGACTACCTGCTCAAGCCCGTGGAAGAGCAGCGCCTGGCCAAGAGCCTGGCCCGCGTGCGCGGCGCCCTGGCCGCACCCCATGGCCCCGCGCCCGACCGCGCGGCCATGGGCGGCGAAGTGCTGCGCCTGCTCGAAGCCATGGCCCCGGCGCGCGGGCTGACCCGCGTGGCCGTGGAGCAGGGCGGGCGCATCGCCCTGCTGCGCCCCGAGGAGATCGTCTTTCTGGGCACCGAGGAGCGCCGCGTGATGGCGCACACCGCGCGCGCCGCCCTGCCCTGCCACGGCCCGGTGACCATGGAAATCCTCGAAGAGCGCCTGGGGGCGCACTGCTTTTTCCGCGCCAACCGGGGCACACTGGTCAACCTGGCCCGGGTGCGCGGGTTCTCGCCCTGGTTCAACGGCAAATACGCCTGCACCATGGACGACGCCGCGGGCTCGGAAGTCACCGTCAGCCGGGGCCGCGTGGCGGCCTTCAAGGAGCGCCTCGGCCTGTAGGCCGGCCCGCCGCCATGACCACCCTCGACCTGCTCTTCATCCTCGTGGAACGCTTCGGGCTCATGCTCACGGCGGCCTTCCTCATCATGACCCTGGGCGCCACCCGCAACGTGGACCTGCGGCCCACCACGCGGCGCAACACCATCTTCCTCATCCTGCTCTTCGGGGGCATGGGCATCCTGGGCACCTACACCGGCGGCGCGGTGCAGGCCTCGGTGGCCAACCTGCGGGCCATGAGCGTGGTCACCGCCGGGCTGGTGGGCGGGCCGGTGGTGGGCGCCGGGGCCGGGTTCATCGCCGGGTTGCACCGCAACCTCATCGATTTCTACGGCTTCTCGGCCCTGCCCTGCGGGCTGGCCACCTTCCTGGAGGGCACCGTGGCCGGGCTGGTGGCCCTGCGCCTGCGCGAGCCCCTGGACTGGAAGCCCGCGGCGCTGTTGGCCTTCGGGGGCGAGTGCGTGCACATGCTGCTGGTGCTGGCCCTGGCCCGGCCCCTGGCCGACGCCGTGAGCCTCGTGCAACTCATCGCCATGCCCATGATCATCGTCAACACCATCGGCGCCGCGCTGTTCGTGCAGACCCTGGTGGTGGTCTCGCACTACCGGGAAAAGCGCGAGTCCTCCCAGGCCCAGCAGATCCTGGCCATCGCCGGGCAGACCGTGGGCCACCTGCGCCTGGGCCTGTCGCGCGAGACCGCCGAGGCCGCCGCGCGGATCATCTTCGAAAGCGTGCGCGTGGCCGCCGTAGCCGTGACCGACGCCTCGCGCGTGCTGGCCCACGTCGGCGAGGGCGCGGACCACCACCTGCCCGGCCAGCGCATCATGACCGCCGCCACCCGCGAGGTGCTCGACACCGGCGCCCCGGCCTTCGTGCGCGACGCCTCGGCCATCGGCTGCGGGGTGCGCGGCTGCCCCTTCCAGTCGGCCATCATCGTGCCCCTGCGCAAGGGCGGGGCCATCGTCGGCACCCTCAAGCTCTACGGCACCAAGGGCAACGGCCTGGACGCCGTGCGCTACGAAATCGCCCGGGGCCTGGCCGCCCTGTTCTCCACCCAGCTCGAGCTCGAAGACATCCAGATCAAGGAACGCCTGCTGGCCCGCGAGGAAATCCGCCGCCTGCAAGCCCAGATCAACCCGCACTTCCTGTTCAACGCCCTGAACACCATCGCCTCGTTCTGCCGCACCAACTCCGACCGCGCCCGCGACCTGCTCCAGGATCTGGCCGTGTTCCTGCGCCGCAACCTGCACAGCGGCGGCGGCTTCATCCCCCTGGCCCAGGAGCTGGACCAGGTGCGCTCCTACCTGGCCATCGAGCAGGCCCGCTTCGGCGGGCGCATCCACGCCGAGCTGCACGTGGACGACGACTGCCGCGACTGGCCCGTGCCCGCCCTGCTCATCCAGCCGCTGGTGGAAAACGGCATCAAGCACGGCCTGGCCGGGCGCGAGCAGGGCGGCATGGTCAGCGTGCGCGCCGCCGTGCGCGGCGACGAGCTGCATGTCACCGTGGAGGATGACGGCGTGGGCATGGCCCCGGCCAAGGCCCGGGCGCTGCTGGAAAGCGACGGCGACGGCCAGTGCATCGGCGTGGCCAACTGCAACCGCCGCCTGCGCCAGATCTACGGCGCCCAGTTCGGCCTGCAGATCGGCTCGCGCCCCGGCGGCGGCACCCTGGTGGCCATGCGCATCCCCCGCCAGGCCCTGCCCGCCGCAGCCTGACGCCCCCGCCCCGGACATGCTGCATTTCAGGCACCGGAATCGACGTTTCGCGCAAGAAGGATTGAAACCGGACCAGGGCCGGAGCTAGGGCGGCGCAAAGCCGTCCGGCCCACCCGGGCAGGCCAAGCCAACCGGAGGTTTGCCATGTTCTATTTCTTCCTGTGCCTCGCCGCCCTGGTCGTGGGCTACATGACCTACGGCACGGTGGTGGACCGCGTCTTCGGCCCCGACGAGAAGGCCGTCACCCCCGCCTACTCCATGCGCGACGACGTGGACTACGTGCCCATGCCCAAATGGAAGCTCCTGCTCATCCAGGTGCTGGACATCGCGGGCATCGGGCCCATCTTCGGGCCCATCCTGGGCGCCCTCTACGGCCCGGCGGCCCTGCTGTGGATCGTCATCGGCTCCATCTTCGCCGGGGCCGTGCACGACTACATGAGCGGCATGCTCTCGGTGCGCAACAAGGGCGCCAGCATCCCCGAGCTGGTGGGCGAATACATGGGCATGCCTGCCCGCCAGGCCATGCGCGTGTTCTCGGTGATCCTGCTCATGCTCGTGGGCGTGGTCTTCGTGCTGGCCCCGGCCAAGCTGCTCACCGGGCTGACCGGCGTCGCCACCCCGATCTTCGTGGGCGCCATCTTCGTCTACTACTTCCTGGCCACCA
The DNA here is from genome assembly GCF_000519125.1 of Desulfocurvus vexinensis DSM 17965. NCBI lineage: Bacteria > Pseudomonadati > Thermodesulfobacteriota > Desulfovibrionia > Desulfovibrionales > Desulfovibrionaceae > Desulfocurvus > Desulfocurvus vexinensis. Next base: position 191,768 of record NZ_KI912582.1, on the reverse strand, counting down.
TCCTGCCCATCGACAAGGTCATCGGCCGCTTCTACCCGGCCCTGGGCGCCCTGCTGCTGGTGATGACCGTGGCCATCGCCGTCGCCCTCATGGCCAGCGACCACCCCATCCTGCCCAACATGGACTTCTTCACCAACGCCCACCCCAAGAACCTGCCCCTGTGGCCGCTCCTGTTCGTGACCCTGTCGTGCGGGGCCATCAGCGGGTTCCACTCCACCCAGTCGCCGCTCATGGCGCGCTGCGTGAAGAACGAGCGCGAGGGCCGCATGGTCTTCTACGGGGCCATGATCATCGAAGGCGTCATCGCCCTGGTCTGGGCCACCATCGGCCTGAGCTTCTACGACGACGGCGCCGCCCTGAACGCCGTGGTCGCCGCAGGCAGCCCCGCCGCCGTGGTCAAGGAGGCCTCCAACATGCTGCTCGGGCCCGTGGGCGGCGCCCTGGCCGTGCTGGCCGTGATCGTCCTGCCCATCACCTCGGGCGACACGGCCTTCCGCTCCACCCGGCTCATCGTGGCCGAGACCTTCAAGATCAACCAGGCCAAGGCGCCCAAGCGCCTGCTGGTGGCCGTGCCCATGTTCGTCATCGGCTTTGTCATCTCCCAGCTGCCCTTCGACTCCATCTGGCGCTATTTCGGCTTCTCCAACCAGATGCTGTCCATGCTCGTGCTGTGGTCCGGCGCCGTGTACCTGGCCAAGACCGCCCGCTTCCACTGGATCTGCACCGTCCCGGCCACCTTCATGACCGCCGTGTGCGCCTCGTTCATCATCCTGTCCGACCTGGGCTTTGGCATGTCCATGACCGCCTCCGTCGCTGGCGGCGTGGCCGCAGCCGTGGTGGCCCTGGGCGCCTTCCTGCTCAAGTACGGCTTCGGCAGGGCCGTGGCCGCCGAAGAGGCCGCGAAGTAGCAACCGCCGGGGCGCTGCCCCGGACCCTGGCCGGGGGGCGCTGCCCCCCGGCACCCCCCGCACGGGGCCAACGGCCCCGTGACCCCACATGCCGGGCCCTGCCCTGCGGCCAAGCGCCGCAGGGCAGGGCCCGGGACGCTGGGGCGGGGGAGACCAAGCCGCCCCCCGGGCCGCCGCGCGCAGACCCCGCCCTTGCCCCCGGGCGGCGCAGGGGGTACCACAGCCCCCATGCCGCACGATCCCGTCATCGCCATCGACCATTGCACGGTGCGCCTGGGCCCCGGCCTGGCCATCAAGGACGCCTCCTGGCAGGTGCTGCCCGGGCAGCACTGGGTGCTGGCCGGGCCCAACGGCGCGGGCAAGACCACGCTGCTGCGCCTGGCGCGCGGCGAGGTCCACCCGGCCCAGGGCGAGCATTTCGGCCACCGGGGCACGCGCTGCTGGAACTTCGGCCAGGGGCCCACGCAAAGCGCCCTGGACGCCCGGGCGGCGGTGGCCCTGGTCACCCCCGACGACCACGACGCCCTGACCCGCGACGAGCGCGCCATGCGCGTGGAGCGCTTCGTGGTCACGGGCATCCACGACACGCAGTACCTGTTCCGCGAGCCCTCGCAGGCCGAGCTGGAGCGGGCCCGGGCGGCCCTGGCGGCCCTGGGCGCGGCGGAGCTGGCCGGGCGCGACGTGCTCTCGCTCTCGCGCGGGCAGGGGCGGCTGGCGGTGCTGGCGCGGGCCCTGGTGCGCGCGCCGCGCGTGCTGCTGCTGGACGAAGCCATGCAGGGGCTGGACGCGGCGGCGCGCGCGCGCCTGGGCCGGGCCCTGGAGCGGCTGGCGGCGGGCGGCACGCAGCTGGTCATGGCCACGCATCATCTGGACGAAGTGCGCGCGGTGGCGACCCATGCGGCGCTGCTGGAGGACGGGCGCGTGGTGCGCCAGGGCCCGGCGCGGGAGGTGCTCGGGGCGGCGCGGGGCGTCTTCGCGGCAGGCCCGGCCCTGGCCCTGCCCCGGGCCCAGGGCGCGCGGGCCCAGGCTGCGCCGGAGCATTATGTCGAGCTGCGCGGGGTGGACGTGGTCCGCCAGGGGCGCGCGGTGCTGGCGGGCATCGACTGGGCCGTGCGCCCCGGGGAGCACTGGGCGGTGCTGGGGCCCAACGGCGCGGGCAAGAGTACCCTGGTGGCCCTGTGCATGGGCGCCCTGCGGCCCACGCGGGGCCGGGCCTCGTGGTTCGGGCTGCCCGGCCCGGTAAACGTGTGGGACATCCGCCGCCGCATGGGCCTGGTGTCCCCGGAATTGCAGGCCGCGTACCGCTACGACGTGACCGCCGTGGAAGCGGTGCTGTCCGGCTATTTTTCCAGCGTCGGCCTCTACGACCGCCCCAGTGCGGAACAGGCGGAACGGGCTGCGGCGCTGGTGGATATGGTGGGGCTGGCGGGGATGCAACAGCGCCGGGTGCGCACCCTGTCCTACGGGCAGATGCGCCGCCTGCTCATCGCCCGGGCCCTGGCCCCGGGGCCGGAGCTTTTGCTGCTGGACGAGCCCTGCTCGGGGCTGGACCCCGAGGCCCGGGGGCGCTTCCTGGAGGTGGTCCAGGCCCTGGCGCTGGGCGGGGTCACGCTGCTGCTGGTGACCCACGACCCCGGGGAGATTCCTCCGGCGGTGCAGCGCTGCCTGCTGCTGGACGCCGGGCGCGTGGCGGCGCGCGGGCCGTGCGCCCAGGTGCTGGCGGCCTGGCCCGGCCCTTCCCCCGCGCCCGGGCCTCTGCTATAGCAAGCCGTTGAAAAATGGTCCGCTGCGCTGCTGCGAACGCTTCAGGGCGGTGCGGATGTCCAGCAACACGCCGACCCGAAGCGTCCTTGCGTCATTTTTGAACGGCCTGTGGGAAAGAATTTTTCAACCGGATAGAGTGGGTTCCATGCCGCGCCGCACGCTTGTCTCCACCCTGCGCCTGGGGGCGCTCCTGGCCCTGGCCGCATGGCTCGGCGCCTGCGCGCCGTCCATTCCGCCGACCACGCCCACCGAGCCCGGCCAGGTGGCGGACGGCGGCCCCAGCCTGCGTACGGTGCCCGTGCTGGCCACCCTGTCCGGGGTGCTGGACTCGGGGCGCGAGTCTTTCGAGGCCGGGCGCTACGCCGTGGCCGGGGCGCGCTTCGAGGCCGTGCTGGCCCGCGACCCGGAAAACCCGCTGGCCACAGCCTACCTGGGGCTGTGCCACTGGTTCGCGGGCCGCCCCGAGGCCACCGCCGCCCTGTGGGACGCCTATCCCGAAACCCCGCTGCCCGCTTTCGCCGCCGCCCTGCGCGCCGAGGCCGCGGCCCTGGAGCTGCTGGCCGACCGGCTGCGGGCGCGCGGGCTGGTGCAGGCGGCCTTCCAGGGCCAGGACGAGCCCCTGGCCCCGGGGCTGGCGGTGCTGGCCCCGCCGCGCCTGGAGGACGGGGTGCCCGGAGTGGGCCGGGCCCTGCTGCTGCTGCTGCACGGGGCCGTGGGCGGCCTGGACGCCCCGCGCATCGCGCCCTGGGGGCTGATGCAGGCCGTAGCCGCCGAGGCCGGGCTGGACCCGCAAGGGGGCGACGCGGCCCAGGGCGCCGAGGACGCGCTGCTGCTGGCGCGGCTGGTCGGCGCGCAGTACGCCGTCACCGCGACCCTGGCCCCGGTGCCCGGGGCGCCGGGAATGGTGCGCACCCGGCTGGCGGTGCAAAGCGCCGAGCCCGCCCCCGCACGGCTGGCGCGGCTGGGCGACGCCGCCGAACAGGCCGCCCGGGCCGCCGCCGACGCCCGCCAGGCCCTGGCGCTGCTGGACCAGGATCTGGCCCAGACGGCCTTCGGCCTGCAATATTTCGAGGCCGAAAAACGCCTGGACGAGCTGCTGGCCGAGCGCAGCGCCCTGCAGGAACACATTGCCGAGCTGCACCGCGCCAGAAGCCTGACCGCGGCGGCCATCGCCATAGGCCGCCTGGAGCGCCTGGAAGAGACCGCCGCCCGGGCCCAGCAGGACCTGCGCGCCCTGGAGCAGGCCACCGTGGGCCTTGCCGCGCACATCTTCGCCTACAACGCCCAGACCCTGGCCCAGCGCGAGGCCGAGCTGCGCGCCACACGCGCGGACCTGGAGGCGCGGGCCACGGAGCTGACCCAGCGGGCCGGGGTGGCCCGGGCCGAGGCCATGCGCCGCTGGCCGCCCGGGGGATTCACGGCGGAGTTCGACCTGCCCGGCGACCGGCTGACCCGCTGGCCCGCCCTGGCGGCCCGCGCCGTGGGCGACATCCTGGGCGGGCGGCCCCTGCCGGGCACCCTGCCTGCGGCCTTCGGCTCGGACGCCGGGCCGGACACGCTGCTGGCCCTGGACCGCGCCCTGGCCGCGCGCGAGGCGGGCGACCCCGCCACGGCCCGGGAGCAGTTCGCCCAGGCCCGGCCCCTGGTGCCGCGCCCCCCGGGCCTTCCGGCCCCGGATTTCGACCTCGCCGCCCAGGCGGGCATGGCCCCGGGCGATATCGCGGCCCTGTACGCCCAGCGGCTGACCCGGGCCCTGGACGACGCGCGGGCCGCGCGGGGCCACCGCGCCCCGCAGGGGCAGACGCCGTGAGGCCCTGCCCGCGCGTGCAGGTGGCCGGGGTGCACGACGTGGACGAGGCCCTGATGCTGGCGCGCCTGGGGGTGGACAGCGTGGGCCTGCCCCTGCGCCTGGCCGTGCACGCCCCGGACGTGACCGAGGCCCAGGCCGCGCGCATCGTCGCCGCCCTGCCCCCGGACGTCCTGGCCGTGTGCATCACCTACGCCACGGACCCGGCGGAGATCGACGCCCTGTGCCGGGCCCTGGGCTGCGGCGCGGTGCAACTGCACGCGCCCATGGCCCCGGCGGCCCTGGCGGCCCTGCGCGCCCGCAGGCCCGACCTGTACGTCATCAAGAGCGTCATCGTACCGCCGGACCCGGCGCCTGCCCGGCGCGAGGCCCTGCTAGCCGAGGCCCGGGCCCTGGCCGCGCACTGCGACGCCCTGCTCACCGACAGCCTCGACCCCGCCAGCGGCGCCACCGGGGCCACGGGCCGCACCCACGACTGGAGCGTGAGCGCGCTGCTGGCCCGGGCCTGCCCGTGCCCGCTGCTCCTGGCCGGGGGCCTGGGCCCGGACAACGTGGCGGCGGCCATCCGCGCCGTGCGCCCCGCCGGGGTGGACGCCCACACCGGCCTGGAGGACGCCCGGGGCCGCAAGGACCCGGCCCTGGTGGCGGCCTTCGCGGCCCGGGCCCGGGCCGCCCTGGACGCCGCCGGGGCCTGAAGGCCGCAGCGGCGCGCTCCGGCCCGCCCGGCGCGGGCCTGTTGCCGGGGCGCGCGTTTTGGTGCATCGTGGCCATGCCCTGGAACCCCGGGGGGTTGCGCCCCAGGCTCCGGCAAGGAGGCTCCATGCCCGCCACCGCAGGACCACAGGCCCAGGCGCCCGCACCCGCCGGGCCCGTGCTGGAAAGCGCCTCGTACTCCGCCCGCCAGACCGAACTGGCCTGGACCTTCCCGCACGGCCCCGGGGGCCCGGGCGGGCCCATGGGCCGCGACGCCGCCTGGGAGGCCCTGGCCGCCGCAGCCGCCCTCCGGGGGCTGACCCTGGTCACCGCCGACCGCGCCCTGGGGCTGATCCTGGCCAAGCCGCCCTTTTCCCTGGCCAACGTGGGCCGTCGCGTGGCCCTGGCCCTGAGCCAGCGCCCCGAGGGCACCCTGGTGCGCGCCACCTCGCTGCACGGCGTGCTCTGCCTGCAGGGGCGCGACGCGCGCATGGCCCAGCTCGAAGACGTGCTGCACACGGCCTGGCGCCTGCTGGAACGCAGCGCCCAGGCTGCGGAGCAGGCCGCGCCCGCGCCGGGGCAGGCGGAGCAGGCCAAGCCCCAGGCCGCCGCCCAGGCCACCCCCGGAGCGGACGCCGCCCCAGGCGCCGCCCCCGCCCCCGGGCCCACGGCGGCGCCCGCCGGGCCGCGCCCGGCCCGGCCCGACGCCGTGCCCGACTACCGCCACACGCCCTGGGAGGACCTGCCCCTGGAGGCCCCCAGCGCGCCCTCCGGCGCCCGGCTGACGGCGCGGCCCCGGGCCACCCCGGGCCTGGGCATCCGCCGCAGCCTGCTGTGGTTCCTGGTGGGCACGGCGCTGGCCGTGGGCGCGGTGTTCCTGCTCGACGCCCTCTCGCGCTAGCGCCGCGCCCGCCCGCTGCGGCGGCATGCCTGCTTCAGAAGCGACCTGCGGGGCAGCTTCCCGGCGGCCAGCCGGGCGCGCGGCATGTCGGCCTTGTGCGGGCGGGGCTTCCGGGCTATCATGGCCGCCAGGATGACCCTGCCCGGCGCCGGACCCCCGGCCCGGCAACCGCCCGCCCCGCGCGGGCACACGCGGAGCCAGCACCATGCCCGCCAAGCCCTCCCCGCCCCAGGCGCCCGTGCAGGGGGTGTTCTCCACCATGGAGACCCGCAAGGTCGGCACCGGCCAGACCCAGCGCAAGGCCACGGTCAAGCAGTACTGGCTGGTGCGCCAGGTCGCGGCGAACCTGGCCGAGGTCCAGCCCATCAACGAGCACCTCATTCCCGTGGGCAAGAAGCGCACCATCGCGCTGGACACCCTGCTGGAACGCTTCGCCCCCGAGCCCGATTTCTACATCCAGCACCCCGACTCCGCCGCCCGGCAGGACATGGCCGAGCGCGACGCGCCCCCCGCCCCGCCCGCGCCCCTGCCCGGGCTGCGCGTGGAGATCGAGGGCTTCGAGCTGAGCGGCAGCCCCGAGAACGTGGAGACCAACGCGCGCGCCAGCTTCGGCCTGGGGCTGACCTACCTGCGCCGGGGCAACCAGGCCAAGGCCGTGGACATCTTCACCCGCCTGGCCGAGATGGACGCGCCCTTCGTGCCCGAGCACAAGCACATGTTCAACGACTTCGGCGTCAGCCTGCGCAAGCAGAGCCTGTTCGACCTGGCCCTCAAGCACTACCTGCGGGCCCTGGCCCTGGCCGGGGAGGACGACCACCTGCTGCACAACATCGCCCGGGCCTACTTCGAGAAGCAGGACCTGCCCAACTGCATCCGCTACCTGGAAAAATCCCTGGAGCTGAACCCGGACCTCGCGCCCTCGCGGCAATTCCTCAAGCATGTGGGCAAGCACGGCACCGCGCGCCGGAGCAAGGCCGCCCGGCCCAAGGCGCCCCTGCGCTTCGACTTCTGAGCCCGCCGCCCGGCGGCCCCGCAAGCCTGCCGGACGCGTTCTTTTTTCGGTTTGAAATAATGCCGCCGAATGGTTATGCTTTGGCATATCCTCACCGGGGGTCGTCATGGACGCCAAGATCAAGGAACTCGCCGAGCGCTACAACGTCGGGGACACCAACCTCTTCTTCATCCGCAACCGCAACGAGCGCCGGGTCATCGACGCCATCCCCCGCATCCTGGCCGAGCACCCGGGGTTCATCCCCAACACCATAGATTTGCAGGACATCTACGCCCTGGCGCTGAACAGCCTGCCCCCGCGCTATGTGCAGCAGGGCTCCATCGTGCTGCGCGAGCCCGTGCGCCAGGACGAGATCGAGGACGCCGTGCGCACGGCGGTGGACACGGTGCGCGTGCGGCCCAACTACCCCCAGGGCTGACGCCGCCAGGCGGCCCGCCCCGGGGCGAGGTGCCATGAAGGATTACGCCCGGATTCTCGACCGGCTCCAGCGCGGCCTGGGCCGGGCCTGGCGCGACAACGGCATGATCCTCGGCGTGCCCGGGGTCTCCGTGGCCGTGAAGATCGACCCCTTCCACTACCTCGCGCTGCATCCGGCCTTCGTGGAGCACCTGGCCCGCTGGGGCGCCACGGCGCCGGGCACCGCCCGCGAAACCCTGCTGCGCAGCGGCAACCTGCTGGCGGGCGGGGCCGGGCATGTGCTGGCCGTTTCCGCCGTATGGGGCCAGCCGCCCCGGGCGCGACGCGTGCGGGCCAGCCTGGTGCTGGCCGGATTCGTGGACCGCGCCCTGCTGCTGTACGGCGGCGAGGCCGCGCCGCCCCCGGTGGCCGACCTGCGGATCGCGGCGCACGACAAGCCCGTGGTGGAGGCCTTCCTGCAAGGCAAGACGAGTGTTGACAAAACGGCGTTTACGCCTCAAGACTAGCGCCGATGTCCTTCCACAGATCATCTTTTCTCCCCCGCCCGGCGGGGGTGCCCGGGGGCCGCTGCGCCGCCGCCCTGCTCTGCGCCGCTGCCCTCGCGGCGCTCTTGCTCTGCGCGCCCCACGGCCTGGCCCAGGCTCCCCAGCCGGGGCCCAAGGCCGAGGCCATGGAAGACAAGCCCGCGGAGCCCGCCAAAGACGGCTTCGTGACCCCCGTGGCCGTGGTCCACGACAACACGGACCAACTCGGCACGCGCCTGGCCTTCCGCCTCAAGGAAACCCTGAACGCCTCGTCGCTCTTCGCCCTCTCGGCCAAGGACGAGCGCAGGATCAAGGTCATCCTCTCCACCCAGCCTGAATTTCCCGGCCGCGAGCAGGTCGGTTCCGTCTATGCCGCCGTGTGGATCTACGCCGCCAACGAGTCCGTGCTGACGCACTACCTGGCCAGCGAGGCCGGGACCGTGGACGCCGCCACCGTCGAGGCCACCGCCCAGGCGCTGGCCGGGCGAACCGCCGCCGTCGCCGAGAAGTACGCCTACCTGTTCGAGTAGGCGGCCCCCCCGCCATCCCGGTCCTCCCGGCCTGTCGCGGGGGGATGGAAACCCTGGTGCGATTCCCGCGCCCCGTGCCCCCCGGGCCCGGGCGCACAACACCGCATGCGTCCGGGATGGCGCAAAGACACGCCCGCAAGGAGGCCCCATGCAACAGTTCCCCCGGGTCCACAGGCTGCCCCCCTACGTGTTCGCCGTGGTCAACGAGCTGAAGATGAAGATGCGCCGCCAGAACATCGACATCGTCGATCTTGGCATGGGCAACCCCGATCTCGGCACCCCCCAGCACATCGTGGACAAGATGGTCGAGGCCGCCCACAAGCCCATCAACCACCGCTACAGCGCCTCGCGCGGGCTGCCCAACCTGCGCAAGGCCATTTCGGACTGGTACCTGCGACGCTTCGACGTGCACATCGACCCCGACCAGGAGGCCGTGGTGACCATGGGCGCCAAGGAAGGCCTGTCGCACCTGGCCATGGTCATGCTCTCCCCGGGCGATGTGGTCTTCGCCCAGGACCCGACCTACCCCATCCACCCCTACTCGGCCATCATCGCCGGGGCGGACGTACGGCGCATCCCCACCAGCCCGGAGCGCAACTTCATCGAGGACCTCGAGCTGGCCATGCGCCAGACCTGGCCCCAGCCCAAGCTGCTGATCCTGAGCTTCCCGCACAACCCGACCACCCAGGTGGTGGACCTGGAATTCTTCCAGCGCATCGTCGATTTCGCCAAGGAAAACAACATCTACGTCATCCACGACCTGGCCTACGCCGACCTGGTTTTCGACGGCTACAAGGCCCCGAGCTTCCTGCAGGCCAAGGGCGCCAAGGACGTGGGCGTGGAGTTCTTCTCCCTGTCCAAGTCGTATTCCATGGCCGGCTGGCGCGTGGGCTTTTGCTGCGGCAACCGCGACATGGTCCAGGCGCTGACGCGCATCAAGAGCTACCTGGACTACGGCATCTTCCAGCCCATCCAGATCGCCTCCATCATCGCCCTGAACGGCCCCCAGGAGTGCGTGCAGGACATCGTGAACGTCTACAAGGAGCGCCGCGACGTGCTCTGCGAGGGCCTGAACCGCGTGGGCTGGGAGATCACCCCGCCCAAGGCGACCATGTTCGCCTGGGCGCGCATCCCCGAGCCCTTCCGCAAGCTCGGCTCGGTGGAGTTCGCCAAGCTGCTGCTGCGCGAGGGGCATGTGGCCGTGTCGCCGGGCCTGGGCTTCGGGCACTACGGCGACGACCACGTGCGCTTCGCCCTCATCGAGAACGCCCACCGCACCAAGCAGGCCATCAAGGGCATCAAGAAGGTCCTGGAGGGGGGCGCGTGCTAGAGGAGCAGCATCCCGGACGGCCCGCAGGCCCCGGGCAGCCCCAGCGGCTGGACATCGCCCTGGCCGGGTTCGGCACCGTGGGCCAGGGCCTGGCGCGGCTCGTGCACGAAAACCGCGAGTCCATCCGGCGCCGCACGGGCAAGGAAATCCGCATCAAGTCCGTGCTCATCCGCAGCGAGCACCGCCGCGCCGCCGTGGAGGCCATCGGCGCCCGCGCCGTGACCGACTACCGCGAGCTGCTGGACGACCCGGACATCGCCGTGGTCTGCGAGCTCATGGGCGGCACCGGGTTCGCCCGGCGCTTCCTGGAGGAGGCCATCGCCGCAGGCAAGCATGTGGTCACGGCCAACAAGGCCCTGCTGGCCGAAAACGGCATGGACCTCTTCGCCCAGGCCCAGGCGCGCGGGGTGCACCTGGGCTTCGAGGCCAGCGTGGCCGGGGGCATCCCCGTGGTCCAGCCGCTCAAGGAGGCCCTGGCGGGCAACCGCCTGCAAAGCCTGCTGGGCATCCTCAACGGCACGGCCAACTACATCCTGACCGAGATGACCGACAAGGGCCTGGACTTCGGCACCGCCCTGGGCCAGGCCCAGCAGCTCGGCTACGCCGAGGCCGACCCGACCCTGGACATCCAGGGCATCGACGCGGCCCACAAGCTGGTGCTGCTCATCCGCCTGGCCTTCGGGGTGGACTACCCCTTCGCCCAGCTGCCCGTCACGGGCATCACCGTGGTCACGCCCATGGACATCGCCTTCGCCCGTGAGTTCGGCTTCCGCATCAAGCTGCTGGCCCAGGCCCGGCTGGTGGACGGCAAGGTCGAGGCCGGGGTCTACCCGGCCCTGGTGCCCGAGGGCTACCTGCTGGCCTCGGTGTCCGGGGCGTACAACGCCATCCGCCTGGAGGGCAACGCGGGCCCGGTGGTGCTGCACGGGCGCGGCGCGGGCGACATGCCCACGGGCAGCGCCGTGCTGGCCGATGTCATGGCCACCATCCGCCACGACGCGCCGGACAACCTGGGCTTCGTGGACTCCCGGCTGCCGGAGGCGGAAATCCTGGACCTGGACGACGCCGTGAGCGAGCACTACGTGCGCTTCATCGTGCCCGACGCGCCGGGCGTGCTGCGCGACATCGCCGGGGTCATGGCCGACCACGCCATCAGCCTGCAGCAGGTCATCCAGAAGAGCCGCAGCGACGCGGGCGAGGGCATCCCCCTGGTGTTTTTGACCCACGAGGCGGCGGCGGACGCCGTGCACAAGGCCATGCGCCAGGTGGAGGCCCTGGGCCTGACCCTGGGCACGACCATGCACTACAGGATTCTCTAGCAGACTGTCGGCAGATTCCTTTTCCCGGGCCGTCCAGCACTGGCGGGCGGCCCGGGGCAGAAAACCCGGGCCCGGCGCGCAGCGAGACATGCGCCGGGCCTGTTTTTTGGGCAACGCGGCAGGCCGCCGTCCGGGGACGCCCTGCCGGAGCCGGGCGCGCGGCGGGCGGGGACTGGACGAACAGGCCGGGAAAGGGCATCCTGGCCCGGACCGGCACAACCAGGGCGGACCCGGCCCGCCCGCGACCCGCGCCCCCCGGGCGCCGCCGGGGGCGGCCCCATGATCCACCAGGTCCTGGCCACGTTTTTCCAGAAGGCGCTGCGCGGCAGGGGCGCCAGCCCAGCCGCCATGCTCCTGGCCGTGGTGGCGCTGCTGATCCTGCTGGCCGCGCTGCTGGCGCCGCTGTTGTTCTCCGACTGACCCCGCCGTCCAACCGCCAACCCCGTCGCCCACGCGACACGACACCGCCATGACCAAACTCCTCTTCCTCGTGGCCGACGGCATGGGCGACTGGCCCGTGGCCGAGCTGGGCGGGCGCACGCCCCTGGAGGCCGCGCCCACCCCGCACATGGACGCCCTGGCCCGGCGCTGCGTGGCCGGAACGGCGCGCACCGTGCCCCAGGGCATGCCCCCGGGCTCGGACGTGGCCAACATGTCGCTCATGGGTTTCGACCCCGCCGCGCACCACACCGGGCGTGGGCCCATCGAGGCCGCCGCCCAGGGCCTGGAGCTGGACCCCGACGATCTGGTCTGGCGGCTGAACCTGGTGCAGGTGGCCGGGCCCGGGCCCGCCGACGCCATGCTCGACTACTCCTCGGGGCACATCAGCACCGCACAGTCCACGCCCCTGGTGCAGGACCTGCAAGCCCGCCTGGGCGACGGCACGTTCACCTTCGTGCCGGGCATCCAGTACCGCCACCTGCTGGTGCAGCGCGGCGGGGCCCGCGCACCCGAGGCGGGCCTGGACATCCGCCCGCCCCACGACATCACCGGCCAGCCCCAGGGGCCGGACCTGGAGCGCTTCGCCGCCTCGCCCCGCCTGGCGGAGCTGCGCCGCCGGGCTGCAGAGCTTCTGGGCGCCCCGGCCAACGCCACGCGCGCCAACGCCATCTGGCCCTGGGGCCAGGGCCGCCCGCTGCTGCTGCCCGCCTTTGCCCAGGCCTTCGGCCTGCGCGGGGCGGTGGTTTCCGCCGTGGATCTGGTGCGCGGCCTGGGCCGGGCCTCGGGCATGGAGGTGGCCGAGGTGCCGGGCGTCACCGGCCTTCTGGACACCAACTACCAGGGCAAGGTGGACGCGGCCCTGGCGTTCCTGGCGCGCGGCGGGGACTTCGTGTTCCTGCACGTGGAGGCTCCGGACGAATGCGGGCACTCGGGCGTGGTGGCCGACAAGGTCGAGGCCGTGCGCCGCTTCGACGAGCGCGTGGTCGGGCCCGTGGTCCGCGCCCTGGAAGGCGCCGACGCGGCCATCCTGGTCACCTGCGACCATTTCACGCCCCTGGCCCGGCGCACCCACACCCCGGACCCGGTGCCCTTCCTGCTCTGGCACCCGCGCCTGGCCGACCACGGCCTGCCCGCCTTCAGCGAGGCGAACGCCGCCGCCACCGGCCTGGCCCTGGACCACGGCCACGACCTGCTGCCCCACGTGTTGGAGCGCCTGCGAGGATGACCATGCCCCCCACCACACCCACGCCCGCCACCCCTGCGGACAGCGGCGCCCCCCTGGGCCCGGACGGCTTCCCCCGCCCCGAGGCCTGGCTGGAACACCGCGTGTCCTACGGCGAAACCGACGCCATGAAGGTCGTCTACTACGCCGAATACCTGCACTATTTCGAGCGCGCCCGCTCGCTGTTCATCCGCGAGCGCGGCATGAGCTACGCCACGGTGGAGGAGCGCGGCATCGCCCTGCCCATCACCGAGGCCAGCGTGCGCTACAAGCGGCCCCTGCGCTACGACGACCTGGCCCTGGTGCGCGTGGGCATCAGCCAGTGGCGCGGGGCCTCGGTCTGCTTCGCCTACGAGGTCTACGCCGAGGACCGCACGACCCTGCACGCCACGGGCAGCACCCGCCACGCCTGCGTGGACCCGGCGGGCCGCCCGGTGCGCATCCCCGGCTGGCTGCGCGACCTGTTCCAGGAACCCTGAACCCCGGCCCGGTCCGGCCCGGGTTGTGCTCTGCACCACCCCGATGCACCACCGGCCCAGGCGGTGCATTTTTGTCGCCACACACGCCCCGCGCCCTGCATCGGCCAACGCCACGCCCCCTCCGCCCGGATGGCGCCACGCAGAAGCCGCATTCCGCAACAGTTGTTGCCCAAACAGTGTACAGAGCCGCGTACTTTTTTCCCCTTCCCTGCTTTCCATTCCCCGCCAAATACGCTACCCATGTTCCCAAACGTCCTTCAACTATCCGACCTCCTGTTTCCAGGCCACGCCATGCGGAAGTTTTTCTCCAGGCTGCTCGCGGCGCTCCGCACCGCGCCCCCCGCCCCGGGCTCCGGCACGCCCGGCCATGGCCTGCGCACGCCCTGTTGGGAGCACCGCAACTGCGGCCGCCAGCCCGGCGGGCACAGCGCCGGGGAGTTGGGCGTCTGCCCCGCCGCCGAGGCCGAGTACCACCACGGCACCAACTCCGGCCCTTGCGCCGGGCGCGTCTGCTGGACCCTGGCCGACACCGACGCCCACCACCGGGCCGGGGCCGACGCCATGCGCAGGCTCCGGCGCTGCATGGGCTGCGAATTCTTCAAGACCGTGCGCCGCGAGGAGGGCGGCGGCTTCAAGGTCGGGCTGTAGCGCGGCGCCGGGAACGGCTGATTGCGCAACCAACATTTCCTTGCGGCGGGCCCGGGTTTGGGGCAATGCACAAGGCCATGCGCCTTGATGTCCACACCCACGCCTTCCACCACAAGATCGCCCACAAGGTCCTGGAACAACTGAGCGGCCACTACGGCATCAGCCCCGTGGGCGACGGCACCCTGGCCGACCTCATGGCCCGCGTGGAGCGCGCCGGGCTGGACGGCTGCGTGGTGCACAACGCCGCCACCACGCCGGACCAGGTCGTGCCCGCCAACGCCTGGGCCCTGTCCATCCAGCGCGACGAGCCCCGGGCCACGGCCTTCGGCACCCTGCACCCCGGCTACGGGCCCTGGGAGGCCCAGCTCGACCTGCTGGAGCGCGGCGGCGTGCGCGGCATCAAGCTGCATCCGGACTTCCAGGGCTTCCGCCTGGACGACCCGCGCCTGAACCCCATGTTCGAGGCCATGGCCGGGCGCTTCGCGGTGATGGTCCACGTGGGCGACCGCCTGCCCCCGGAGCGCAACCCCTCCTGCCCCTTCAAGCTCATGCGCGTGCACGCCGACCACCCGCGCCTGACCCTCATCGCCGCGCATATGGGCGGCTACCTGCACTGGAAATGGGCCCTTGAGTGCCTGGTCGGCAGCCGGGTCTACATCGACACCTCCAGCTCCGTGCCCTTCATGGACCCCGCCGACCTGGCGGCCATCCTGCGCCGCCACCCGCGCGAGCGCGTCCTGTTCGGCAGCGACTATCCGCTGTTCGACCCCGGGCAGGAAATCGCGGCCCTGCAACGCGCCGCCGGGCTCACCGATGCCGCCCTGGAAGAGTTGCTGGGCAACGGCGCCTTCCTGGTCAGGGGCGGCCCGGCCCGGGCCGGTGCGGGCAGCCCTTGACTTTGCGCGCCGAACAGGGGGTAATGGCGTTCTGAGCCGGGCAGTTTTTGCCCGCGCCACAAAGGAGACGCCATGAGCCCCAAGACCTACACCGTGCACGGCACCTGCCCCGGCTGCGGCCAGGGCACGACCCTGGCCCTGGAGGCCAGGCAGATGAAGGCCCTGGCGGGCGCCGCCCCCCTGGCCCTGGACGCCTCGAAGGCCAAGGCCCTGGCTGGCGGCGACGCGCCCGTGGCCCTGGCCCACTGCCCGCACTGCGGCCAGGACTACCCCGCGCCCGTCTCCCCCGACACCTGCGCGCAGTGGGACGAGTTCTGCAAGGAGATCCACCCCATCCAGGAGGTCTGAGGCGCGGGAAAAGCGTTGCGGCCCACCCGGAAGGAGCGCCCCTTGCCTTCAAGGGCCGTTTTGCCGTATGCAGTGCAGTGCCGCGCACGGACACCCCGCCCGGGCCGGCATGCAGCGGCCCGCCAGGCAGGGCCCGAGGAGCGTGTGTGTCCGACCTGCCTCAACTCTACGAGCTGGTGAACCCCGCCGACGAGGCCGCCGTGCTGGCCGAGGTGCAATCCGTGGCCGCCTCCCTGGGCTTCACGGAGCAGGCCGGGACCCTGACTGCCATCCACAACGCCGTGGCGGACCTCTTCGGGGGCCGCAACCCCGGCTACAAGGCCAGCAACACCCGCTACCACGACCTGGAGCACACCCTGTCCGTGGTGCTGGCGACGCTGCGCCTGCTGCACGGCTGCGCCCTGGCCCACGGCGGCTGCACGCCCGGGCCCTTCCTGCTCGGCCTGGCGGCGGCCTACTTCCACGACACCGGGCTCATCCAGGAGCGCCACGAGACCCAGGGCACCGGCGCCCGGCACACCCTGGGCCACGAGGCCCGCTCCGCAGCGGTGATGCGCGCCTTTCTCACACCCCTGGGCTTCAGCGGGGCGGACCTGGACGAGGCCATGGCCATGATCCGCTGCACCGAGCTGGCGGGCGACCCCTCCCAGGTGTCCTTCCGCACGGTGGAGGCCGCGCGGGCCGGGCTGATCCTGGGCACGGCGGACCTCGCCGCCCAGATCGCCGACCGCAACTACCTGGAGAAGCTCCCCAGTCTGTTCAAGGAATTCGAGGAGGCGGGACTGCCCGGCTTCAGCTCGGAGATGGACCTGATGCTCAAGACCCGGTCCTTCTACGAGCAGGTGGCCAAGAAACGCATGGACGGCCCCCTGGGCGGGCAGATGCGCTACATGGTCCACCACTTCCGCCAGCGCTGGGACATCGACGAGGATCTCTACGCCGTGGCCATCGTCCGCAACATGGCCCACCTGGACAAGGCCCTGGCGTCCTGCGGCGAGTCGTACGACTGCCTGATGGCCCTGCTCAAGCGCCGCCCGGCCAATGGCACCGCGCCCTGAGCCCGGCTACAGCGGCAGGCGGATGACGAAGCTCGCCCCCTGGCCGGGCTCGGACTCCACGGCGAAGCTGCCGCCGTGGTTGCGGGTGATGATGAAATAGGACACCGACAGCCCGAGCCCCGTGCCCTCGCCCACCTCCTTGGTGGTGAAGAAGGGCTCGAAGATGCGCTTGCGGGTGGTTTCGGTCATGCCCGGGCCATTGTCAGACACCTCGACCCGCACCCAGTCGCCCTGGCGCCGGACCCCCAGGCGCAGGACAGGCTCGGCCCCGTCGCGCATGCCGCCCATGGCCTGGGCCGCGTTGCGCAGCAGGTTCAGGAAGACCTGCTCGATCTCCGTGCCCGCGCAGTTCACCAGCGGCAGCCCCGGCTCGTAGTCGCGCTCGACACGTATTTTCCTGAAATCGTACCGCTTCTTGAGGTCGTAGTCGCTCTCGGCCAGCTCCACGGCCTTGTCCAGCAGGTCGGTCACGTCGCAGGGCATGCGGCTGGACTCGCTGCGGCGGCTGAACTCCAGCATGTTGGCCACGATGCGCGCGGCGCGCAGGCCGCTCTCGCGGATGCCTTCCAGGGTGGGAGTAATGGCCCGGCGCGCCATGTAGTCGCGCAGGGCGTCCATGGTCATGCCCGCCTCGCGGGCGGCCTGCTGGTTGGCGGGCAGGTCCAGGGCCAGGCGGCGCTGCACGTTCTGCACACCCTGGAGGATGCCGCCCAGGGGGTTGTTGATCTCGTGGGCCATGCCTGCGGCCAGCCCGCCCACGCTCATCATCTTCTCGGTCTGGACCATCATGTCTTCCATGCGCACGCGCTCGGTGATGTCCACGATGCGCAGCACCACCCCCACCCCGCCGGAGGCGGACAGGGGCGTGGCCTCGACCTTGCAATAGGCCGTGCGCCCGCCCCGGCGCACGGGCAGCTTGTCGCGCACCACGGGCCGCCCCTCGCGCAGGGCCGCATCCACGGCGTCGCGGCACAGGCCCCACATGGGGCAGACGTCCTCGGCCGGCCGCCCCAGGGCTTGGTCCGGCTCCACGCCGAATTCCTCGGCGGCCCGGCGGCTCCACAGGGTCACGCGGCACTCCCCGTCTAGGCCGATGACCACCGAGGCCATGGAGTCCACGACGTCCTGCATGTGGGCCCGGGCCCGGGCCTCGCGCTCCTCGGCCTGCTGGCGCTCGGCCACCTCGCGGCGCAGCGACGCGCTGTACTGGCCCATGCGCTCCATGAAGCCGTTGAAATACCCAGCGAGCTGGGCCATCTCCCGGGTGCCGCCCGGGGCCACGCGCTGGTCGAAGTCGCCCTCGGCGGCCCGGGCGAAGCTCTGGCGCAGGGCTTCCAGGGGCCGCGACACCGACAGCCCGGCCCACAGCGAGAACGGCAGCCCGAGCAGCAGCACCAGGGGCACGGCCACCGCCGCCGCCAGGCGCAGGGTGCGCAGCGGCGCGAAGAACTCGTCGGCGTAGCCCGTGGCCCCGACGATCCAATCCACTTCGGGCAGATAGTTGAAAATGATGATTTTTTCCCGGGCCTGCTCCTCGCCGGGGTTGCGCCACCAGTAGTAGAACAGGCCCGCCTTGCGGGCCACCAGCTCCTGCACCAGGCTCCGCATCTCCCCGTCTTTCATGGCCAGGACGTTGCCCGACAGGTGCGGGTGGATCACCGCGTTGCCCGCGCCGTCGAAGACCGCCGCGTAGCCGTCGTCGCCAAAGCGCAGGGACAGGATGCCCGCGCGGAAGTCGGCGGCGTTGACCAGCGTCCCGAACTCCTCGCGGTACGAACTGGCGGAGATGATCCAGTCCCACGGCGCGAAATAGGTCATGTACAGCGCCTTGGAACGCAGGGACTGCTCGCCGGGGTTTTTCCAGAAATATTCGAGGTAGCCCTCGCGGGATGCGGTCTGCTGGCGCACGAAGGCGAATTCGGAAACGTCGCGGCCCATGTTCTCGGGCCGGGGGTGGTAGGTCAGCACGCCCCTGCCGTCCAGGCAGTAGAGGTAGCCCGTGCGCCCGATGCGCTGGGCGCCGAGGATGGCGGCGGCCTGGGCCTTGGCCTGGGCCTCGGTCAGCTCCCCGGCCAGCTGGCGGGCGTGGAGCCCGGCGATGATCTCGCGGTTCTTCTCGGCCACCGCGCGCAGGTGGTTGCGGATGGACACGTCCACCGCCGTGCGCACCATGGCCGCGACGGTGGCGGCGCTGTTGGACAGCTCGTGCTCGATGTTGCGGCGCAGGGAGCCCTTGAGCTGCGCATAGACCACGGCGATGCCCACGAGGATGGTCACCGTGAAGATGAGAAAATACCCGGCAAGGATCTTGGTCCGAATTTTCATGCACCAATCCCGGTGTGGCCTGTTCCCCCTCGCGCCGGAGTTCCTTCCCGGAGAACCCACGGTGCAGCCAGGATAGTGCACTTTCCCGAACAATGAAAGAAAAGAGTGGTTCCAGCTATTCACCACCCCCTGGGGCCGGAGCGCCGGGCGGGGGGCAGTCCGCCGGGCCCAGCCGCGCGCAGACCTGGGCCGGGGTCAGTTCCGCGTGGCGCACGAATACCAGCCCCACCGCGCGCTGCTGCCCGCCGGGCCCGGGCGCAAGGGCCCGCTCCACGCGGGTCTCCAGGCCCGACAGCCGCGCCGCGAGCCTGCGCGCCAGGGCCTCGGCGTGCTCCCCACCCTCCAGGCAGGCGCAGTACTGGAACCAGGCGCCCGGCTCCCGGGGCAGGCCGGGGTCCTGCCCAAAGGCCGCGCCCGGCATGGCGACCAGGGCCACGCACAGCGCGGCCAGGGCCAGCAGGCGCTGGCAAACAATCGTTCCCCTCATGGCGCACCTCCCGGCGGCACGGGCCGCCCGAGCAGGGTGGACACGGCCCCGATCAGGCCCTGGCGGTCCATGATGCCCACATGGTCCACGGCCAAGACGCCGTCCGGACCCCAGATCATGGTGTGCGGAATGGCGCCGACCCCGAAGGCGGCGGGCACGTCGTCCCCGGCGAGATAGAACGGATAGCCGGGCCGCTCCTGCGCGGCCAGCAGGGCCGGGGCCTCGGGGTCGAAATCCAGCGACACCCCGGCCAGGAACAGCTCCTGCGGGGTGAAGGCCGCGCGCAGGGCCACAAGCTCGGGCAGTTCCACGCGGCACGGCCCGCACCAGGTGGCCCAGAAATTGACCACCGCCACCTTGCCGCCCTGCGCCGCCAGAAGCGCCCGCAGCCCCGCCGCGTCCACGCCCCCCAGGAACTGGGCCCGGGCCGGCAGGGCCGCCAGGAGCAGCAGGCCCAGCAGGGCCGCCACGCGGGCCACGGCCCCGGGCCCGCGCCAGGGGCGGACACGAAAATGACATCTGCCACCAACTCTTTGATTTCCATTATCAATACGCAATTTACACCAATCCTCACGAATCCGGACCATCGTTGAGTTTTTTGCAGCATGGCCCTGGCAACAGCCCCATTTCGCAATCTGCCGGAATTGACCGCCGAAAGGAGATGATTAGAGTCAAGGTAGACTCGTGCCCGGCCCCGCCAGGAAGGAAACAGCAAGCACATGACCCAGCCCAGTCAGATCACCCCGCACCCGCCGACCCCGGCCCCCGGACAGGACCCCGGCGGCCTGGCCATCCCCTTCCCCTTCCGGGGGGTCTTTTCGGAGATCATTACCAAGACAGTGGGCTTCGGGGCAACCAAGCGCAAGGAGAAAAAGAAGGTCTTCTGGTACCTGGAGCGCGACGCCGAGGGCCGCACCACCGTGCGGGCCCTGAACAGGGAATACCTGCCCACGGGCGAGCCCCGCGAGGTGCCCCTGCAGGACGTGGTCGACCAGTTCTACCCCGAGCCGGGCATCTACATGGAAAAGGTCGCCCCGCGCATGCGCGAGGTGGAGCGGCTGGCCGACGAGGGCGACGAGCACCGCGCCAAGGAGGAGTTCTACAGCGCGGAATACGCCTACCGCAGCGCCCTGACCATCGACGAGGACCACATCCGCGCCAACTTCGGCCTGGGGCTGACCTACCTGCACCTGGACGACAAGGCCCGCGCGCGGCACACCTTCCGCAAGATCGTTTCCATGACCAGCGCGTTCGCCCCGCAGCACAAGCACCTGTTCAACGAATTCGGCATCAGCCTGCGCAAGAGCGGCCTGTTCAAGGAGTGCCTGGAATACTACACGCGCGCCCTGGAGCTGCACGCCCAGGACGACGACCACCTGCTGTTCAACATCGCCCGGGCCCACTTCCACAGCGCGGACTACGCCCAGTCCGTGGCCTTCAGCCTCCAGGCCCTGGAGCAGAACCCCGAGCTGCGCGAGGCGCGCCAGCTGCGCGAGGCGGCCTACGCCAAGGACCCCGCCCTGCGCTCGCGCGACGAGGGCATCGCCCTGGACCTGACCGGCGAAACCGGCTAGCAGACTGCCCCAAGTGGCGCAGCCGCGTGGCCCCAAAAAAGCCGAGCCCTCGCGTCCGTCTTGATACGCGCCGGGCTCGGCTTTTTTTCGCGCCGTCAGCCCGCCTGCTGAACGGCCCGGGCCCGGGATGACGGCCCGGGAAACATGCAGGACCGGGCGCAGGCACAGACCTGCGTGGGCGACGCTGGCCGGGCTGCACCGCCGCGCCGGGCCGCCGCCTGCGGGTGCCGCCCGCTAGGCCCGGGCGTCGAGCACGCGGCCCGTCTCGGCCTCCGGCCCCCGGGCCGGGGTCTGGCGGCCCTGGGTCCAGGCGAAGGAGTCCTGGGGGCTTTCGCCCGCCTGGGTGCGCCGGGCGAAGCGCGCATCGCGCGCGGCGTCGCGCGCGGCCTCTTCGGCGCGGGCCGACGAGGCCGCCGTATGCACCGTGTGCGGCGGCAAAACCACGCGCGGCGCGCGCATGGCCCTGGCGTAGGCGTTGTCACTGGTCAGCGGCATGGGGCTCCGGTACGGGGCGCGCAGGCTCCCGCCCGGGTCCATGCTAGTGCCCCTGGGCCCGGCTGTCCAGCCCGGGGCGCCCGCCCTGGCATGGATGTTGCCTCTGCCCTGCGCCTGGGAGCGGCCCGGGCCGATACACACCAGTCCAGGAGCGTCTGTCTTGTCTGCCAGCTACCGCCTCGTCCGCCTCGCCCCGCGTCCGGTTTTTGACCCCGCTGCCCTGGTGCGCACCGCCCAGACCGGCCCCCTACCCCAGGCCGACCTGGACGCCCTGGCCGGGCTGTGGCCCGCCACCCTGGCCGCCCTGCACGCCTGGCGCATCGACGCGGGCGCCCAGGGCGCCTGGCTCCTGCTGTGGCTGGACCAGGCCCTGGAGCAGGCCGTGGAGCGCCGCTTCGCCGAGCAGCCCGCGCGCGGGTTCCTGGAGCACGCCCTGGCCGTGCACTGCGTCATGGCCGCCGCCGCGAGCCTGGAGCCCGGGCTGGCCGGGCACGGCTGCTCGCCCGTGCCGCCGCCCCACCCGGCCATCACCGCCGCCGTCCACGAGCTCGGCCTGTCCTGGCCCGAGCAGGACACCCTGTGCCGCCGCTACGCCCTCTTGACCAGCACGCCCTTTGCCGGGGGCTGCGAGGGCTGCGCCCTGGCCGGGCAGTGCCCGCGCCTGCGCAGCCCCGGCCCGGCCTGAGCCGCCCGGCGCACCGGGCGCAAAAAGGCGCAAGTCGCACACAAGGCAGCCCGGAAATGATGTCCCAACGCAGTGCAGCAACAGTGACAAAAATTGCCGCGCACAGGCTCAACGCAATGCCTGCACTGCATTTTCATTCGGCCAGCCACTGCGCCGCGCCGCTGGGCACAGCCTTTCATATAAAGAAAAATGGACCCCCTGCCGATGAGTACTCCAGGTAGTGGCCCAGGGATTGCGCCCGTGGAAACAAGGAGGTTTCATCATGACTCTTTCCCCGCTCACCGCGCCCGGGAAGGGGTTGGAGATGCAGCCCGCGCCAAGGGACCCCTCCTTCGCCAACGTGATGAAGGAGATCGGCAAGGCCCGCCTGCGCCGCCAGGCCCTGGGCGACCAGGCCCTGGCCGCGAGGCTCCCGGCCCTGGAGGCGTCACCCGTGTACAATTCCAAGGGGGAGCTGATCCAGTCCCTCGGCGTCATCGGTTCCGCGCCCGCACGGTAGCGGGCAGGCCGATGCCTGCGTGTCTCCCAGCCCTGCCTGGACAGCGGGGCCCGTCCCTGGCGGCGGGCCCCGCCTTCTTGTGTGCTGGCCCCGTTATTGCATTGCTTCCGGCCCAAGGGTTTGACAACCCGCTCTGGAAGCGACTAGTGTATCCATGCAACGGAGCGCCCGGCAGTCCGGTCGCGCTTCAGGGAGGTGCCGCACATGGCCATCAAGGGCGTCGGGAACGGACAGTCCCCCTACGAGCGCATCAAGATCCAGCACGAGGCCGAGCGCCTGGACGAGGCGGCCAAGACCGCCAAGAAACCGACGGTCCAGCGCGACGAGGTCGTGGTCAGCGAGGACGCGCGGCTGATGAACGCGGCCATGGACGCCATCCGCAACACCCCCGACGTCCGCGCCGACAAGGTCGCGCGCCTCAAGGCCATGGTCGAAGCCGGCACCTACGCCGTCAACGGCCAGGACATCGCCGCGCGCATGGTCGCCGAGGACCAGGAACTGCTGCGCTAAAATCCCCGCCCCGCCCGGCGGCCCGCCATTTCCGGGGCCCGCGCCGCCGCCACAATTCCCTTGCCTCCGTGCCGCCCCGCCTGTAGCTTTGCCCATCCGGTGCGGGCCTCCGCACCCGGCTCCTGCCACTTTCCGGGAACCCATGCGCGAAGCTCCATGATCCGACTCCTGCTCGCGGCCCTCGTCCTCGTTCTGGCTGCCGCCATGGCCCCGGCCTGCCACGCCCGGGCCGTCACCGTGGCCTATTACGACAACCCGCCGGTGCTGTTCCGCAACGCGGCGGGCAAGCCCGCAGGTCTGTTCGCCGTGCTCATCGAGCACACCGCCGCCACCCGGGGCTGGAAGCTGACCTGGATCCACCGCTCCTGGCCCGAGGCCCTGGACATGGTCCAGCGCGGCGAGGTGGACCTGCTGCCCGACGTGGCCTACAGCGAGGAGCGCACGCGGCGCCTGGCCTTCACCAGCCAGACGCCCCTGGTCAACTGGGCCCACGTCTTCGCCCGCCCGGGGCTGGAGGTGCGCAGCCTGCTCGACGTGCGCGGGCGCAGCGTGCTGGTCCAGCCCGGCGACATCCACGCCGAGGCCTTCCGCTCCACCATGCGCAGCTTCGGCATCACCTACGTCGAACAGCGCCTGCCCGACTACAGGGACCTCTTCGTGGCCCTGGAGCAGGGCCAGGGCGATCTGGCCGTGGTCAACCACCTGTTCGCCGCCAGCCAGGGCACGGCCTACGACGTGCAGGCCACGCCCATCCTGCTCAACCCCATCGAACTGCGCATCGCCGCGCCCAAGGGCGGGGACAGGGCCCTGCTCGACGCCCTGGACGAGGAACTCGCGCGCATGAAGGCCGACAAGAACTCGGCCTACCACCGCGCCCTGGACCACTGGTTCACCGCGCGGCCCGGGCAGGAGCCGCCCGCGTGGCTGGGCACGGCCCTGTGGGCCGCCCTGGCCGCCGTGCTGCTGTGCGGGCTGTGGATCGTGGCCATGCGCGCGCAGGTGGCGCGCAAGACCCGCGAGCTGGCGGCCCAGAACAGACGCCTGGAACGCGAAATCGACGTGCGCACCCAGGCCGAAAAGGCCCTGCGCGAGGCCCAGGGCTCCATCGCCGGGGTCATCGACGCCATGCCCTCGCTGCTGGCGGGGGTGGACGACCAGGGCCGCGTCACCCTGTGGAACCGCACGGCCTGGGAGCGCACGGGCATCCCCAGGCCCCAGGCCATGGGCCAGCCCCTGGGCGAGGTGCTGCTGCACCTGGAAGACGTGCTGCCCGAGCTGACCGGGGCCGCCGCCTCGGACGCGCGCAGGCACCTGCCGCGCCGCTCGCGCATCGTGGGCGGCAGCCTGCGCTACGAGGAGATCACCATCTTCCCCCTGGCCGACACGGGCGGCACCCGCGCCGTGCTGCGCGTGGACGACGTGACCGAGCGCGTGCGCCTGGAGGAGATCGCCGTGCAGGGCGAGAAGATGCTCTCCCTGGGCGGGCTGGCCGCAGGCATGGCCCACGAGATCAACAACCCCCTGGGCATCATCATGCAGAGCGCGCAAAACGCCCTGCGCCGCGTGCAGGACGAGGTGCCCGCCAACTGCCGCGCCGCCGACACGTGCGACGTGGAGCTGGACCGGGTGCGCGGCTACCTGGAGGCGCGCGGCGTGCTGCGCGCCCTGGAGGCCATCCGCGAGGCCGGGGCCCGCGCGGCGGACATCGTGGCGCGCATGCTGGCCTTCAGCAGACCGTCCACCTCCCAGCGCAGCCCGGTGGACGTCACGGCGCTCATCGAGGAAGCCGTGGCCCTGGCGGCCAACGAGTTCGGCCAGGACGGCCAGGGCGGCTTCCATCGCGTGCAACTGGTGCGCGACTACGCGCCGGACCTGCCCCCCGTGCCTGCGGTGCGCACCGAGATGGTCCAGGTGCTGCTCAACCTGCTGCGCAACGCGGCCCAGGCCATGCTGGAAGGCGAGGCCGACCGGCCCCCGCGCATCGTGCTGCGCACGGCCCAGGCCCCCGGCTGGGTGCGCATCGAGGTCGAGGACAACGGGCCCGGGCTGGACCCGGCCTCGCGCACCCGCGTCTTCGAGCCCTTCTTCACCACCAAGGGCCCGGGCCGGGGCACGGGCCTGGGGCTGTCGGTGTCCTATTTCATCGTCACCCGCAACCACCGGGGCACCTTCACCGCCCGCAACGCCCCCGACGGCGGGGCGCGCTTCACCATCACCCTGCCCCGGGAGTAGCCCGGGGGCAGAGTCCTCGCCCTGCGGGCGACGCCAGCCCCGCACCCGGGAACCGCGCAGGGCGCCCGCGCGCTGCGCAGGCGGCCCGGCCTCGCGCCACGCCCCCCTCCCGCGCAGGCCGCCCGGAAACGGCACACCGGCTCGCGAAACAGGCAGACCCTCGCGCATGGAGCCATGCACGAGGGTCTGAAGCGTTCGCGCCGGGGCGCGCCAGCGCACGGCGGCCCGCTAGACCAGCATCACCAGCGGCACCACCACCGGATCGCGGTCCAGCACGCGGCGGAAGAAGCGGCGCAGGGAGGAGCGGATGCGCTCCTTGAGCTTGCTGGTTTCGCCGGGGCGGATGTTCTCGAAGATGTCCAGGATGATGCACTTGGCGTCTTCGAGCACATGGCTGTAGCGCTGCTCGAAGACGAAACCCTTGGAGGCCAGGTCCGGGCCCACGAGGATCTCGCCCGTCTCCTTGTCCACCACCAGCGTCACGATGACCATGCCCTCGCCGCCCAGGAGCTGACGCTCCTTGAGCACGCTCTGGCCCACGTCGCCCACGCCCTTGCCGTCCACGTAGATGCACTCGGTGTGCACGCGCTCGTGCAGGCGGATGCTCGACGGGCTGATGGTCAGGGGGTCGCCGTCCTCCAGGATCAGGGTCCGCTCCACGGCCACGCCGCACTCGCGGGCCAGGCGGCAGTGCTTGACCAGATGGCGGTACTCGCCGTGCACGGGCACGAAGAAGGTCGGGCGCACGGTCTGGAGCATGGTGCGCAGCTCCTCGCGGTGGGCGTGGCCCGAGGCGTGGATGGCCTGGACCTTCTCGTAGAGCACCTCGGCGCCCAGGCGGTAGAGATTGTTGATGATCTGCGTGATGGCCCGCACGTTGCCGGGGATGAAGCGCGAGGACATGAGCACCAGGTCGCCCTTCTTGATGCGCAGCTGGCGGTGCTCCCCGGCGGCGATGCGCGACAGCGAGGCCAGGGGCTCGCCCTGGGAGCCCGTGACCAGCAGCACCAGTTCCTCGTCCTTGTGGCGGGGCAGCTCTTCCAGGGGGATGAGCACCCCCGAGGACACGCGGATGTAGTCCAGCTCGCGGGCCAGCTCGATGTTGCGCACCAGGCTGCGGCCGCTGACGGCCACCTTGCGCCCGTACTGCTCGGCCAGCTCGAAGATCTCCTGCATGCGCTGGATGTGGCTGGAGAACAGGGTCACGATGATCCGCCCCGGGGCGGTGCGGAAGATCTCGCCCAGGGAGGCCTTGATCTCGCGCTCGGTGAGCGCGTGGCCCTCGCGCTCGATGTTGGTGGAGTCGGACAGCATGAGCCGCACCCCAGGCCGCGAGAAGCGCTCGAAGGCTTCCAGGTCCGTCTCCTGGCCGTGGGTGGGCGTGCGGTCGATCTTGAAGTCGCCGGTGTGCACGATGCGCCCGGCGGGGCTCTCGATGCCCAGGCCGTAGCCGCCGACGATGGAATGGCACACCGGGAAGAAATTGACGTGGAAGTCGCCGATCTGGACGCGCTCGCGGTCCTGGACCACGCGCATGTCGGTGTACTGCTCCAGGTTGTGCTCGCGCAGCTTGGCCGCCACCAGCCCCAGGGTGAACTCCGAGCCGTAGACCGGGGCGCTCACGTGGGGCAGCAGCCAGGGCAGGGCCCCGATATGGTCCTCATGGCCGTGGGTCAGCACGATGCCGTGCAGGCGCTCCTTGTTCTCCACCACGTAATCGAAACGCGGGATGACCACGTCGATGCCGTAGAGATAGTTGTCCGGGAACATCAGCCCGCAGTCGATAAGGAACATGGAGCCCCGGGTTTCCAGGACCATGCAGTTCATGCCGATCTCGCCCAGGCCGCCCAGGGGCGTCAGGGTCACGTCATGCTCACCCACGGCGCAACTCCTGGTAGGCGGCGTTCATCAGGGCGTGCAGGTCGTCGCGGAACTGTTCGCGCTGCTTCAGGGTGTAGCTCCCGGCGGGCACGGGCGCCAGGGCGCGCACGCGGATGGTCGCCGGGCGCAGCAGCAGGCTGCCCTTGGGCAGGGCGTCGCCCGTGCCGCAGACCACGATGGGCGCCACGGGCAGCCCGGTCTTCAGGGCCAGGATCATCCCGCCCGGCTTGAACTCGCCCAGGGCCTCCAGGTTCCGCTGGCGGGTGCCCTCGGCGAAGACCAGGATGTTGGCGCCCTCGCGGGCCTTGGCCGCAGCCTCCTCCAGGCTCTTCATGGCCCGGCGGGCGTTGCCGCGGTCCACGCTCACGTGCCCGGCGCACTCCAGGGCCTTGCCGAACAGCGGGATGCGGAACAGCGACTCCTTGGCTACGAAACCCACGTGGCGCGCGCGCAGGACGTGGGTCATCACCGGGATGTCCAGCTGGCTCTGGTGGTTGACGATGAAGATGTAGCGCTGCTGCGGGTCCAGGGCCGAGAGGTCCACCTCCAGGGGCAGACCGGTGAGCCGGACCACGACGCCCGCCCAGGCCCGCCCGGCCCAGGGGCCGAACCTGCGCCACCCTGCGGCCAGGGCGGAATAGAAGATGGTCACCGGCAGGAAGGCGATGAAGAAAATCAGGTTGCGTAACATCAGGGGCTCAGGACTCCGCCGGGCGTTGTTTCTGGTGGTGTGTGACGCGTTGCGGGCAATGTACGGGAAAACAGGCGGCGAAACAAGGCCGGGAGCCGCCGCCCGGGCCGCAAAAGCCGCCCCTCCCGGCACCGGGAGGGGCGGCGGCGATTGCTGCAGGCGGAGCCGGGCTACTCCTGGTCCTTCCTGCTCTCGGCGATGACCTTCTCGGCCACCTGGGGCGGGGCCTCCTCGTAGTGGTCGAACTCCATGGTGAAGGTGCCCTGCCCGCCGGTCATGGAGCGCAGGTCCGGGGCGTACTGGAGCACCTCGGCCATGGGCACGTGGGCCTTGACCTCGGTGATGCCGACCTTGGAGTCCGAACCGAGGACCTTGCCCCGGCGGCTGGAGAGGTCGCCGATGACATCACCCATGAACGCGTCGGGCACGAACACGCTGACCTGGACGATGGGTTCGAGCAGCACGGGCTTGGCCACCTCGGCGGCCTTCTTGAAGGCGATGGACCCGGCGATCTTGAAGGCCATTTCCGAGGAGTCCACCGCGTGGTAGGAGCCGTCGTAGCAGGTCACGCGGAAGTCCACCACCGGGTAGCCGGCCAGCACGCCGCGCGCGGCGGCCTCCTGGACGCCCTTGTCCACGGCGGGGATGTACTGGCGGGGGATGGAGCCGCCGACGATGGCGTCCACGTACTCGTACCCCGTGCCCCGGGGCAGGGGCTCCAGGCGGATGAAGCAGTCGCCGAACTGGCCGCGCCCGCCGGACTGCTTCTTGTGGCGGCCCTGCACGTCGGCCTTGCCCTTGAAGGTCTCGCGGTAGGGGATCTTGGGCGTCTTGAGGGCGATGCCGACCTTGTAGCGCCGCCGGGCCTTCTCGACGCTGATCTCGATGTGCAGCTGGCCCGAGCCCGAGAGCAGGATGTCGCCGGTCTCGGCGTCGCGGGTCAGGTGCAGGCACACGTCCTCTTCCAGCAGCTTGTTCACCGCGGAGTAGACCTTGTCCTCCTCGCCCTTCTCCTCGGGGGCCAGGGCGTAGGAGATCAGCGCCGGGGGCAGGCCCGGCTTGGCCAGGGTGAAGGGCTCCTTGGGGTCGGAGAGGGTGTCGCCGGTGGCGGTGAGCTTCAGCTTGGCCAGGGCCAGGATGGCCCCGGGCCCGGCCTCGCCCTTCAGGGGCTTCTGCTCCTTGCCGCACAGCACCAGCAGCTGGCCCACGCGCTCCTTGTCGCCCTTGGTGGAGTTGTGCAGCGTGCTGTCGGGGGACAGCACGCCCGAGAGCACGCGGATGACCGAGAGCTGCCCGGCGAAGGGGTCGGCCAGGGTCTTGAAGACGAAGGCGGACACGGGCGCCTCGGCGGCGCTGGCGCGCTCGGCGCCGTCCTCGCCCAGCCAGGCCCCGCGGTCCAGGGCGCTGGGGAACAGCTCCTGCACGATGTCCAGGATGAAGCTGGCGCCCTTGTTCTCCAGGGCCGAGCCGCAGGCCACGGGCACCAGCCCGCCCGAGAGCACGCCCGAGCGCAGGCCCTGGCTGATCTCCTCGGGGCTCAGTTCGCCCTCTTCGAGATACTTCTCCATGAGCGTTTCGTCGCTCTCGGCGATGTTCTCGATCATGGTCTCGCGCAGGGAGTCCACGTCGGCGGCCATGTCGCCGGGCACGGCGCCCTCGCGCAGCTTGCCGCCGTCCTCGAAGAACAGGGCCTTGTTGCCCAGAACGTCCACCACGCCCTTGAAGGCGTCCTTCTCGCCGATGGGCATGTACAGCAGCACGGGGCGGATGCCCAGCACGGCGGTCAGCGACGAGAAGGCCATCTCGAAGTCGGCCCGGTCGCGGTCCATCTTGTTGACGAAGGCCATGGCCGGGCGGCCCGAGGCGCGCACCTCGTCCCAGAGCTTCTTGGTCAGGGGCTTGGCGCCGTCCACGGCGTCCACGACGAAGACCACGCCGTCCGCCGCGGTCAGGGAGTAGGCGATGTCGCCGGTGAAGTTGGTGTCTCCGGGAGTGTCGATCAGGAAGTGGGTGGCCTTCTTCCAGGGGTAGCTGGCAAAGGCGGGCTGGATGGACCCGCGGCGCTTGATCTCCTCGGGTTCGGTATCCAGGGTGGTGGTGCCCTCCTCGATCCTGCCCAGGCGGTTGATGACGCCAGCCTGGAAGAGCAGCATCTCGGCAACGGAAGTCTTGCCGCAGCCGCCGTGTCCGACGAGGGCGTAGGTCCTCTGGTTCTTCAGCGCATCCGACATTGATTTCTCCCTTGTGTTAGCCGTCTGTTCCCGATCCCTCCGCGGTCCGGGACCGGGTTGTGGTCCCCACGAAAAACTTTAAAAGGCATAGATGTATACGAGGATGGCTTCAATTTTGTCAAGCGCACCACCATCCTCGCGGCGCGTGGCGCGCCCTGGCGCAGGCGCCTAGAGCTTGTAGCCGATCATGCGCAAGAAGCCCTTGCGCCGCTCCACGTCCTCGGGCCCCTCGACCCCCTTGGGCGCGAAACCGTCGATGACCCCGAGGATGCCCCGGCCCTGCTCGGTGGCGGCGACGACCACCTGCACGGGGTTGGCCGTGGCGCAGAACAGGCGCACCACCTCGGGCACGGCCTGCACGGCGTTGACGATATTGATGGGGAACATGTCGCGCATGAACAGGATGAAGCTGTGCCCGCAGCCGATGGCCTCGGCGTTGCGCCGGGCCAGGGCCACGCACGCATCGTCGGTGCCCGTCAGGCGGATCAGGCATTTGTCCGAGGCCTCGCAAAAGGCCAGGCCGAAGCGCGCGCCGGGCACGGTGCCCACCACGGCCTCGTGGATGTCCTCCACGGTCTTGATGAAATGGGACTGGCCCAGGATCATGTTCAGGGCGTCGGGGTTGTGGACGGCGACAGTGCTCAGTTCCATGGCGTCTCCTTGGCCCGCGCGGGCGGTGTGGGATCTTTTCCGGGGTGGGGCCTGGCGTGCGCCCCGCCCCACTGTGGCCCACAAAGCCCGCCGGGGGCAAGCCCCGGAACGCGCGCCCGGCGCATTTTCACGCCCGGCCCCGGAAAAACAGGCGCCCCCGCCTGCCAGGAAGCGGCCCAGGCAGTCACCGGCATTGAGGGGGGGATACCGGTGCCCGGCCAGGCCGCCTCCGGGCGGGCGGAGGCGCGAGGTCGCATTAAACTTGACTGGAATACTAAGGATTA
This sequence comes from Desulfocurvus vexinensis DSM 17965, assembly GCF_000519125.1. NCBI lineage: Bacteria > Pseudomonadati > Thermodesulfobacteriota > Desulfovibrionia > Desulfovibrionales > Desulfovibrionaceae > Desulfocurvus > Desulfocurvus vexinensis. Next base: position 160,926 of record NZ_KI912582.1, on the reverse strand, counting down.
ATCATTCTTTGTCAATATCTATTTATCAATAGATAAATCGGATAGTTGCCCCGCGCCGCTCAGGGCGTGGCCGGGGCCGGGGCGGTGCGCCCGTCGGCCATGGCCACAACGCGGTCGGCGCGCTCCGCATACCCGGCGTCGTGGGTGACCATGACCACGGCCAACCCTTCGGCGGACAGACCGCGCAACAGGCCGATGACGCCCTCGGCGGTGGCCTTGTCCAGGCTGCCGGTGGGCTCGTCGGCAAAGAGCACCCGCGAGCGCTTGACCAGGGCCCGGGCGATGGCCACGCGCTGCTGCTCGCCGCCCGAGAGCTGCCCGGGCAGCCGCCCGCCCTTGCCGCCCAGGCCCACGCGCTCCAGGCACTCGCCCGCGAAATCACGCACCGCGCGCGGCACCGGGGCCAGACTGCCCATGAAGGGCAAGAGCACGTTCTCGCGGGCCGTGAGGTAGGGCAAGAGGTGGTGCTGCTGGAAGACCATGGCGAAGTCGCGCCTGCGCAGGGCGTTCAGCCCGGCCTCGGGCAGGGCCGTCAGGTCGCGCCCGTCCAGGGTCAGGCTGCCGCCGTCGGGCGCCAGCAGGGTGGAGAGGATGGACAAAAACGTGGACTTGCCCGAACCCGAGCGGCCCACGATGGCCACGAACTCGCCCGGGGCCACGTCCAGGTCCGCCCCGGCCAGGGCCGGGGCGGGCGCGCCGCCCGAGCGGTAGGTCTTGGTGATGCCGCGTGCCGTGAGCATGGTGCCTCCTTACAGGGAAACCAGGGCTTCGGAAGGCTCCACGCGCGAGGCCTTCCAGGCCGGAACAGCCGCCGAAACCACGGACACCCCGGCCATGAAGGCCACCGTGGCGGCCAGGGCCAGGGGCGCGAAGGCCAGCTCGGCCACGTCGGCGATGTGCAACACGGCCACGACCTTGAAGCTCAGGGCGTAGCCCGCCAGGAACCCGGCCAGCCCCGCCGCCAGCCCCAAAAACAGCGCCTCGGCGCTGAACAGGGTGAAGACCGCCCCGCGCGAGTAGCCCAGGGAGCGCAACAGCCCGATCTCGCGGCGCCGCTCGTTGACCGCCGAAAGCATGGACAGCCCGATCATGGCGCAGGCGGTGAGCAGGATGACCACGCTCACGGCCAGGATCAGCCGCTGCACGAAATGCACCGACATCATGCGCTGCTCCACCACGCTGCGCAGGGCCTTGACCTCCACCCCGGGGATGGCCGCGCCCAGCTGGGCCACGAGGTCCTCGATGGGGCACCCGGCGCACAGCGCGGCGACCTCCACGAAGCTCACGGCCCCGGGCCGCCCGGTCAGATCCTGCACGAAGCCCAGATCGGCCAGGACGACGCCGTCGTCGTCGTCGCCCGTGGGGCGCAGCACGCCCGCCACGGTGGCCGGGGCGCCCAGGCCCGTCACGGCGTCGCCCGGGCCCAGGCCCAGGCGCGCGGCCACCCGCGCGCCCAGCAGCACCTGCCCGGGGCCCTCGGGCCACGCGCCGTCCACGGCCCAGTGGCCCTTCATGGCGCGCTCCTTGTCGAAGCGCACGCCCACCAGCCCCACGGCCACGCCCTCCAGCTCGCGCATGGCCACCAGCTTGGGCGCCACGGCGGCCACGTTGGCGGCGTTGCGGATGCCCGCCACCCGGGCCAGCACGTCGGCCTCGTCAAGCAGGCGCACCTCCACGAGCATGTCGCCCAGGCTCAGGCCGCCGTAGCTCACCGAGAGGGTTTCCGAGCGCGGGGAGACCAGGATATTGGCCCCGAAGGCCGTGAGCTTCTTCTCCAGGCTGTCGCCCACCACGCGCGAGACATGGCCCAGGGCCACGATGCTCGTCACGCCCAGGGTGAAGACCGCCAGCAGCAGCAGCGTGCGCAGCCAGCGGCGCCGCCCGCTGCGCAGGGCGATGGTCAGGATGTTCACGGGCGCACCAGCCTAGAAGTAGCCCGCGCCCGCACGCAGGGCGGCCAGGGGGATGCGCAGGGTGTCGCCGTCCACGGTGCGCTCCAGGGGCGCGGGGTTGCAGCCGCCCTGGACCTCGTTGATGCGCGCGACGTGGAAGCGCTGCGAGCAGTTCACGCAGACCATCTGCTCGCCGTCCTGCACGTAGCCCTTGCGGGCGTGGTAGCACACGTCGCAGGCGTCGAAGGCCGCGCGGACCACGCCGTCGGCGCTCTGGACCACGAAAAAGCGCACGGCCTTGCCTGCGTCGCGCAGCTCGAAGAAATGGGCCTTGCCGTCCGCGACCCCGGCCAGGGGGAGGAGCACGGCGTCGCCCTGGGGCGTGACCGCAGTATGCCGGGAGCCCAGGCCGAAGAAGGCCCGGGCGGGCGCCGCGCCCAGCACCAGGGCCAGGGCCAGCACCGCGAAGGTCAGTCCGCCGGGGACGGGAATCCTGTTGCGCATGGAACAGCCTCTCGGAGCATGGTCGCCCGGGCCGCCCCGGACCGGGGGGCGCCGGCGTGTGCAACAAGCTGCACACATTCACGACTGGTCCGGTCGGGATTGCAAGAGCCCTGCCAGAACGGCAGATCGAGTCTTTCCGGAAGGATGGAGGACAAGCCCGCAGGCCTGGATGTGCATGGCGCAGGAATCGGCACAAAAATGTGCAACAGGCTGCACACAGGGGCAGCCCGGCCCTGGCTGGCTGCCGGGGCAGGCACACGGTGCAGGCCGCTCAAAGACGGCGGAAGGCCTTGCGCGAAAAAATCCAGGCCGCGCCGCGCGTTGCGCTCGGCAGCGGCCTGGATTTTCGCTGACTCAGCAGCGCCGTTTGGGGGCGGCCCGCTAGCCCTGGGGCAGCAGGAACATGCCCACCAGGGCCCAGCCCGTCCAGCCCTGGTACAGGGCCAGGGCCAGCAGCGCGGCGTTGTTCAGCCCGTGGAAGACGTGCAGGTATTTGCGGCGCTTCTTGACGCGGTCCAGCAGGTGGCCGCTGGCGTAGCCCGTGCCGATGAGGGCGGCCATGACCGCGCTGACGGTGTAGTGCGCCCCGGTGATGCCCCAGGTGCCGAAGGACAGGCGCATAGCGGCCACGCCGATGACCAGCCCGGCCAGCCAGCCCACCAGCACCACCTTGCCCCACAACACATGGCGCTTCCAGGGGAAGAGCACCGCGCGCCGCCCCAGGTGGACGAACAGGAACCGCCGCACGCCCATCTCCATGACCCACAGGGCCAGGAGCGTCATCGTCAGCTGCACGAGGGGATGGATCCAGAGCATGGTCACGTTTCTCCACGGGGCCTTGCGGCCGGGGGTTCAAGGGAATCGTGCGGCCCGGGTGGCTGCGGGTCAGAAGGGCCAAGCGGCCAGCAGCGTTCCGGCCAGGGCCAGCAGCATGGAGCCGTTGACGGCCAGCAGGGAGCGGGCCCCGCGCACGGGCGCGGCGGCGGCCACGGCCACGGCCAGCCCGGCGGCCAGCAGCGCTCCGGGGGCGGCCCCCCCGGCCCCCGCCGCCAGGGCCAGGCCCACGGCCAGGCACAGGCCCACGCAGTAGGCGCCCGTCCACAGGGCCAGCACCGGCCCGCGCGAGCGCTGGGGCAGCGCAGCGAAGGGCAGCGCGAAGCCCGCCCGGTGATACTCCGCCCGCCGCCGCCACGCAAGCAACCAGAAATGCGGCACCTGCCACAGGTAGACCATGCCCGTCACGGCCCAGATGAGCGACGCCTGCGCCCCCCAGGCCGCGCCCCCGGCCCCGATCCAGCCGCACAGCGGCGGCAGGGCCCCGGCCAGGGCGCCCACCAGCAGCGCCGTGGCCGTCACGGGCTTGAGCGGCGTGTACAGGCCGTTGTAGAGCGCGACCACGGCCAGCCCCAGCCCGGCCAGCAGCGTCCCGCCGCCCAGGGCGAAGCATCCCAGCCCCGCCGCGCCCAGGGCCGCGGCCACGGCCAGGGCCGCCCCCGGGGTCACGCGCCCGGCGGGCAGGGGCCGGCTGGCCGTGCGCGCCATGCGCGCGTCGCGCCCGCGCTCCTGGACCTGGTTCAGGGCCGAGCAGCCCGCGCACAGCAGCACGCTGCCCGCCACGGCGCAGGCCGCCCCCGGGGCGGACGCCCCGCCCGCCAGCAGCGCCCCGCACAGCGCGGCCCCGCCCACGGCCAGGCTCACCCCCGGGCGGCCCAGGACCAGCAGGTCGGCCCCGGTCATTGCCCGGCCCCGGTCATTGCCCGGCCCCGGCCTGGGCGCCGTCCTGCGGGCCCAGGCTCTTGATGTAGTCCACCAGCAGGCCCACCTGCTCCGCGTCCAGGGCGTCGTATGCGGGCATGATCGGCGCCTCGCCCTCCACCACCAGCGCCCCGGGCGCCAGGATGGACTCGGCCAGATAGGCGTCGTCGGCCACGACCTCGCGCACGGCGCCGGAGCCGTCCTGGACCCGGCGCACGGCCCCGGCCAGCCCCCGGAAGCTCGGCCCGGCGATGTACGAGCCGTCGGTGGAATGGCAGGACATGCAGCCCTCGGCCTCGGCCAGCTCGCGCCCCGGGGGCGGCCCGGCGGGGTCGCCGGTGAGCATCCACTGGACCATGGCCTCCAGGTCTGCTTCGGGAATCTGGTCCTGATACGGCGGCATCATCGGCTCGTAGCCCGCCACGACCTCGGCCCCGGGGTCGAGCACGGCGCGGCGCAGGTAGTCGGCGTCGGAAAGCACCTGCGCACGCCCGCCGCCGGGCAGCAGCACGTCCACCATGCGCCCGCCCAGGGCATCCAGGGCCGGGCCCAGGCCATCGGCCCCGGCCAGGTCGTGGCAGCCGGTGCAGCCGTAGGTTTCGAACAGCTCCCGGGCCCGGGTGCCCGCGCCGTCGGCCCCCGCCAGCCACTGCTCGAATTCCCCGGCGGGCACCACGCGCAGGGTGGTGATCATGTTGGCGTGCTTGAGGCCGCAGTATTCGGCGCACAGGATGTCGAACTCGCCCGGGGCGCTGGCGTTGAACCAGGCCGTGGTGGTCAGCCCCGGCACGGTGTCCATCTTGATGCGCAGGGCGGGCACGTAGAAACTGTGGATCACGTCGCGCGAGGTCATGGCCAGCTTCACGTCGGCGCCCACCGGGGCCACCAGCACCGCCGAGCGCTTGCCCCCCGGGTAGGTGAACGACCACGACCACATGCGCGCCTCCACGGCCACCTCCATGGCGCCTTCGGGCACGGTGCGCATGGCCTTGAAGCTCGTCCAGCCGAACCAGAACATGGCCATGACGATGACCGAGGGGATGATGGTCCACAGCAGCTCCAGGGTCAGGCTGCCGGGAATCTCCACGGCCTCGGGGTTGCGGGTGTGGTGGTAGCGCCACGAGAAGTAGAGCATCAGCGCCGTCACCAGCACCAGCGCGCCCACGGCGAAGGCCAGGATGAACAGGAAGGCCCGGTCCACCTCGCTGGCGGCGCTGAAGATGTGCTCGAACATGGCGGCCCTACCTGTAGGCGGTGTCGAAGAAGGTGAAGCCGATGAAGATCGCCAGCAGGGCGAAGGTCAGCAGCACGAAGCCCTTGAAGACCCAGTTCTCGTACTTGAGGTGCATGAAGATGAGCACCACCAGGGCGGCCTTGACCGTGGCCACGGCCATGGCCACCACCACGTTCCAGAAGCCCAGGTCGATGCCCGCAACCCACACCGTGATGACCGTCAGGGCCAGGAGCCCGAGCCAGATGCCCGTGAGCAGGCCGTAGCCCGGGCCGTGATGCGCCTGCGTCGTGCCGTGCGTCATGCGCTCCTCCTCAGCCCACCAGATAGAACAGCGGGAACAGGTAGATCCAGATCAGGTCCACCAGGTGCCAGTACAGGGCCGCGTTCTCCAGGAACACGAAATCGCCCTGGGTGCAGCGCCCGGTGCGCATGAGCCACCACGCGAACCCCAGCACGCCCATGCCCACCAGCACGTGGATCCCGTGCAGCCCGGTCATGGCGTAGTACAGGGCGAAATAGGCCGCCTCGCCCGGGGGGTGCGCGGCCAGCTCCGCCGAGCCGGGATACAGCCCGTGGCGGAACTTGGCGCTCCACTCGAAGTACTTGATGACCAGGAAGACCCCGGCCAGGGCGATGGTCCCCAGGGTCAGGGCCCGGGCCCGGGCGTCCTGCCCGAGCTTGAGGGCCGCCACGGCCATGGCCACCAGCCAGCTCGAGGTGATGAGCACCACGGTGTTGGCCGCGCCCATGGCCGGGTCGAGCTGCTGGCTGGCCATGTGGAAGGCGTCGTGGTGGCGCGCCATGGAGACCGCGAAGAGCACGAACAGCCCGCCAAAAAGCAGGATCTCCGTGAACAGGAACAGCCACATGCCCAGCTTGGCGCCCTCGTAGTCGCGGTGCGCATCAGTCATCGGCGCGCACCCCCCGGAAGTCGTAGGGGCCGCGCTCCACCACGGGCTCCACGGGGAAGTTGTGGGTCGGCGGCGGCGAGGGCAGGGTCCACTCCAGGGTGGCCGCGCCCCAGGGGTTGGGCCCCACGCGCGGGCCCGAGCGCATCCCGCGCCAGAGGTTGACGAACATCAGCGCCAGCCCGGCCACCACGACCCACGAGCCCACGGTGGAGGCCTCGTGCAGGGCGGTGTACTGCGGCAGGTAGTCGTAGTAGCGCCGGGGCATGCCCGCCAGGCCCAGCAGGTACATGGGGAAATACAGCCCGTTCATGCCCACGACGAGGATGATGGCCGACCAGGTGGCCACCCGCTTGTTGTACATCCGGCCATGGACCTTGGGCAGCCAGTAGTGCAGGGCCGCGAACAGGCCCATGCCCGTGCCGCCGAAGATCACGTAGTGGAAGTGCCCGACCACGAAGTAGGTGTCGTGGACGTGCATGTCCGCCCCGGCGGCGCCCAGCACCAGCCCGGTGATGCCGCCCATGGTGAACAGGAAGATGAAGCCCAGGGCGAAGACCAGGGGCGGCTCCATGTGGATGGAGCCTTTGTACAGCGTGCTGACCCAGTTGAAGACCTTCACCGCCGAGGGGATGGCCACCACGAAGGTCAAAAGCGAGAAGACCATCACCGCCGTGTCGCTCATGCCCGAGACGAACATGTGGTGCGCCCAGACCAGCGAGCCCGCGAAGGCGATGGCCAGGCTGGAGAAGGCGATGGTCTTGTAGCCGAAGATGGCCTTGCGCGCGAACACGGGGATGATGTCCGAGATCACGCCCATGGCGGGCAGGATCATGATGTACACCGCCGGGTGGGAGTAGATCCAGAACAGGTGCTGGTACAAGATGGGATCGCCGCCCCGGGCGGGGTCGAACACGCCCATGTCCAGCACGCGCTCGGCGATGATCAGCAGCCCGGTGATGCCCAGGATGGGCGTGGCCAGGAGCTGGATCCAGGCCGTGGCGTACAGCGCCCAGGCGAACAGCGACAGGTGCGTCCAGGTCAGCCCCGGGGCGCGCAGGCGGTGGATGGTGACGATGAAATTGAGCCCGGTGAGGATGGACGAGAACCCGAGGACGAACACGGCGGCCACGGCCACGGAGACGTTGGTGGTGGTCACCGCCGAGAAGGGCACGTAGAAGGTCCAGCCCGTGTCGGGCGGGCCGTCGCCGGTGAACAGCGCGGCCAGGGCCGTGACGGCGCCGATGGCGTACAGCCACCAGGAGAACATGTTCAGCCGGGGGAAGGCCACGTCCTCGGCGCCCAGGTGCAGCGGCAGGATGATATTGCCGAAGGACGCCGGGATGCTGGGGATGACCACCAGGAAAATCATGATCACCCCGTGCAGGGTGAACATGGCGTTGTAGGTCTGCGGTCCCATGATGGTCCGCCCCGGGGCGATGAGCTCCAGGCGAACCAGCAGCCCCAGGGAGACCCCGACGATGAAGAACCCCAGCACGCACCACAGGTAGAGCAGCCCGATGCGCTTGTGGTCGATGGTGAACAGCCAGGAGGCCAGGCCCCGGGCGTCCCAGAAGCTCCCGGGGGCGGCGCTTGCATCGTTCATGTGCGCTCCCTAACGGCGTTTGCGCTTGCCTGCGGCCAGCAGGACGACCAGCAGCAGGGCGATGGTGCCAAGAACCGTGAACCCCGTGACGCGCAGGATGTCGAAGGCGTAGCGGCGGCCCTTGGGGTCGTAGCTGTAGCAGTAGGACAGGATGCGCTTGACCGACAGCCCCGGGGTGCCCTTGGCGGCCTCGGTGGCGGCCATGGTCACGTCGAAGGGCAAAAAGTCCGAGCCGTAGAGGTAGCGCACGATTTTGCCGTCGGGCGCCACGGCCACCACCACCACCGGGTGGGCGAAGTCGTCGCCCATGCGCTGGAAGCGGAAGCCCAGGGCGTCCATGGTCGTGGCGATGCTCTCGCGGCTGCCGGTGAGAAAAGCCCAGTGCTCGGGGGGGAAGCCCTGGCCCAGGGCGGCGGCGAAGTTGCGCTTGTTGCGCGCGGCGGCCTCGGGGGTGTCGCGCTCGTCGAAGCTCAGGGAGACGATCTTCAGGTCCTGCCCGGGGGTCAGGCTGACCTTGGGCAGCACCCGGGCCATGGCCCCTTGCAGGATGTTGCAGACGTTGGGGCAGGTGTAGAACACCGGCAGGATCAGCGTGGGCGCACCCATGACCTCGCCCAGGGCCACCTCGCGGCCCTGGGAGTCGGTGAACACCGTGTCCAGGGGCACGTAGCCGCCCAGGTGCTCGTCCACGCCCACGGGGGTCTTGCGCTCCTCGGCCAGGGCCTGCATGGCCTCGTGGTCGTGGGCGGGCAGGTCCGGGGCGGGGGTGAACTGGTCGGCGGGCGCGGCGGCGGCCGGGTGGGCCGCATGCTCCCCGTCCGTGTGGTCCTCGTGGCCCGCGGGGGCGCCGTGCCCCCCGTGCGCGTCGTGGGCGGCGGCCCCGTGGGCCTCGTGGGCTGCCGGGGCGGGCTCCTGGTGGGCGTGGCCATCCTGGGCCCAGGCGGCACAAGCCGGGGCGGCCCACAGGGCCGCCCCGAAAAACACCGCCACGGCCCACAGGCCGAGCCGGGCCGCGAGGCTCCGGCTAGAACGTGGCGATATGGTCGGCAAGGCTCTTCAACTCCTCATCGCTCATCTTCTGCACGAACTTGGCCATCATGGGCGCGGTCTTGTCCTGGATCTTGTAGGTGCCGTCCTTGTAGCCCTTGAGCTTGGCCAGCAGGTCGTCGGCGCTCTGGCCCTTGAGGGCCGGGGACACGTTCATGGCGGTCTTGGAGCCGTCGGCGCCGTGGCAGCCCTTGCAGCTGCCGTAGAGCGCCGCGCCGTCGGCCATGGCGGCGGCGGCGAACAGGGTCGCGGCGAAAACGGTGGTCAGGGCAATGGCGATAATCCGTTTCATCTTGGTTCTCCTTGGGGTTTCCCCCGCTGCGGACCGGTCCGCGCGGTGCAACTGTGATAGCACGATTCTGCGCCCCTGGATACCCGCCGGGCGAAGTCGTGACCATGCGCCTTAGGAAAACAAAAATTCCGGGCCCCGGCAAGGGGGGTCCGGAATTTTCCCGCCCGGCGCGTGGCGCGGGGCCTCAGCGCCGCTGGCGCAGGCGCTCCTCCCAGGCGTAGTCGCGCGAGGTGACCACGTCCTCCATGCGCCGGATGCGCCGCTCCAGGCGCTCGAACTTGTCGCGGATGCGCGCCAGGGCCCCGGCGCGCGAGGCGGCGTAGGCGTCGTAGAACTCGCGCTCGCCCGGGGAGCTCACGGGCACCACGGGCTCCAGGCGCATGAACAGCCCGGCGCCGAAATACAGGGCCAGCCCGGGCCACAGCCCGGTGAACACGATGGCCAGCACGGCAAGCACGCGCAGCCAGAACACGGGAAAGTCGAGATGCTCGGCCAGCCCCCGGCACACGCCAAGGACCATGCCCTGGCGCGAGCGGTAGGGCCCGCCCCCGCCCCCGGGGCCCTCGCAGCAACCCCGGCCCGCCGCGCGCCGGCCGGGGCCGCCCCGGGCGTGGCCGAAACCGCCTGTGCGTCCGTCATGCCGGGTCATGGCCGCCCTCCTTGCCGCGCCGCGCGTCCTCGATGAGCAGCGTTTCGAGCACCTCGACCCGCTCCTCCATGCGCGACAGCGCGTTGTAGATTTCCTGAATCATCCGCGTCTCGTCCACGCGCTCCTGGGGCTGCCTGCGGGCAAAGGAGCCCTGGAACAGCCAGGCGATGAGGGCCACCAGCCCCGCCAACGCCAGCAGCGGGACGACAATGAGAACACCGAAAAAACCGCTCATGGACAACCGCCTGGGGTTTGACCCCGGCCCGCAGGGGCCGTCAGTCGTTCACATCCGCCTTGGCGGCCCGGGCCTTGGGCGCCGCCTTGGAGCGGCCCCGCAACTCGGCCAGCTCGGCCTCGATACTATCGTCCTTTTCCAGCCGTGCAAACTCCTGTTCCAGATCGGCGGCCCGGCCCGGGGCGGCCAGCTCGGCTTCGGACTCCAAGTGCTCGATGCGGCTTTCGAAATTGTCGAAGCGGCGCATGGCGTCGGAGCTGTCGGCGCGGGTCAGGGTCTGCCCGGCGCGGGTGCGCGTGCGGGCCCTGGCGTGGCGCTGCTCCAGCAGGCGCTGCTTCTCGCGGGCCGAGGCCAGCTTGTCCTCCAGGCGGGCGATGTCCTCGCGGGCCTGGTCCACCAGGGCTTCGAGGTGCGCGGCCTCGGCGTCCTGGGCGTCCTGGCGGCGCAGGAGCGCGGTCTTTTCCAGCAGCGCCTCGCGGGCCAGGTCTTCGCGGCCCTTGGCCACGGCCAGCTCGGCCCGGGCGTGCCACTTGTCGGCGGCCCCGGCCACGGCCTCGCGCTCGCGCTCCAGGGCCTTGCGCTCGGCCATGATCCCGGCGCAGTTGGCCTTGAGCTCCACCAGGGTCTCCTCCATCTCGCGGACCATGAGCCGGATGAGCTTGCGCGGGTCCTCGGCGCCGTCGAGCAGCGCGCTGATGTTGGAGGTCACGATGTCCTTGAAACGGTTGAAGACGCCCATGGCGGCCTCCTTGTGTGCTTGCGGGTTGCGGCGATGATGCCCGGCCTGAAGCAGGATGCGTGCCGGGCGCGCCAGTCCACGCAACCACTTGGATTTCCAGACTGTCGTCCCGTTGACCCCTGCCCCGCTGTGTGGCATTATCCACCCATATAAGGTTAAAAAATCCTTTTAGTGGCAGATTAGACCAAATGCAGCACCCGCCGTCCCTGCCCGAGGCCCTGGGCCAGTCCGACGCCTTCCTGGAGTTCATGGAGCGCCTGTCCGCCGCCGCCGGGGTGGACAGGCCGGTGCTGGTGGTGGGCGAGCGCGGCACGGGCAAGGAGCTGGCCGCCGGGCGGCTGCACTACCTCTCGGCGCGCTGGTCCGGGCCCTTCGTGGCCCTGAACTGCGCGGCCCTGCCCGAAACGCTGGTGGAAAGCGAGCTGTTCGGCCACGAGGCCGGGGCCTTCACCGGCGCGGCCGCCCGGCGCACCGGGCGCTTCGAGCGCGCCGATGGCGGCACGCTGTTCCTGGACGAGATCGGGGCCATGCCCCTGCCGGTGCAGGAAAAGATCCTGCGCGTGGTGGAGTATGGCAGCTTCGAGCGCGTGGGCGGCTCGCGCCCGGTGGACGTGGACGTGCGCGTGGTGGGCGCCACCAACGAGGACCTGCCCGCCCTGGCCCGGGTCGGGCGCTTCAAGCGCGACCTGCTCGACCGCCTGAGCTTCGAGGTCATCACCGTGCCACCCCTGCGCCAGCGCCCCGGCGACGTGGCCCTGCTGGCGCGGCACTTCGCCGCGCGCATGGCCGTGGAGCTGGGCCTGCCCGAGGTGCCGGAGCTGCCCCCCGGGGTGCTGCGCACCCTGGAGGCCCACCCCTGGCCGGGCAACGTCCGCGAGCTGAAAAACGCCGTGGAGCGCGCCGTGTACCGCGCCGGGGGCGGGCCCCTGGCCGGGCTGACCCTGGACCCCTTCGAGTCGCCCTGGCGCCCCGCGCCCCCGGAGCCCGGGGCCCCCGCCGCCCCGCCCGCCGCCGCCCCGGCCGCAGGCCCCGCCCTGCCCGCGTCCCTGCCGGACGCCGTGCGCGCCCTGGAGCTGGACATGCTGCGCCGGGCCTTGACTTCGGCCCGCCATCGGCAGAGAACGGCGGCACGCCTGCTGGGCCTGGGCTACCACCAGTTCCGGGGCCTGTACCGCAAATACAAGGACGACCTCGACGCCGGGGCCTGAGCCCCGCCGGGCCGTCCGCGTCGGCACATCCATATTTTATAGACAAGGACGACCGCGATGCCCTCCCGCACGCCCCTGGCCCTGCTGCTGCTCCTCGCCCTGGCCACCCTGGCCGTCCTGGCCCCCCTGGGCCCGGCCCGCGCCGCCGACGACGCGTCCGCCCTGGAGCCCCTGGCCCCGGAGGACTCCTACACCGTCACCTTCTACGACGAGAACGACTTCTTCGCCGGGACCGACGAGCACTATACCAACGCCTTCCGCATCTCGGCCCTGTCCAAGGACCTGCCGCGCTACGCCCAGGAGCCCTTCCTGCGCGACAACGCCCCCTGGCTGGCCGAGGCCCTGGAATCCATCCCGCTCATGAGCGGCCGCCCCGAGGGCACCACCTACAACGTGGGCTTCTCCCTGGGCAACAGCATCTACACCCCCGTGGACACCCGGGCCAACGGCCTGCGTGCCGACGACCGGCCCTACGCCGGGTACACCTACCTGGGCCTGGCCCTGCACGCCAAGAACGCCACGCGCCTGGACACCTTCGAGATCGCCGCAGGCGTGGTCGGCCCGTCCTCGGGCGGCAAGCTCGTGCAGGACAGCTGGCACCACCTCATCAACAAGTACCGCTCCCAGGGCTGGAAGCATCAGCTTCACGACGAACCGGCCCTGAACCTGACCTGGCAGCGCACCCAGCGGCCCCTGCTGGTGGGCCTGGGCCACGGCTGGGCCCTGGACGCCCTGCCCCACTACGGCGGCACCCTGGGCAACGTGTTCACCTACGCCAACGCGGGGGGCCAGGTGCGCGTGGGCCGCTACCTGCCTGCGGACTTCGGCGTCTCCCTCATCCGCCCCGGGTCCATCGTCGGCGCCCCGGGCTCGCCCGACGACCCCCAGGTCACCGGCAGGCTGGCCTACAACGTCTTCGCGGGCGTGGACGGCCGCGCCGTGGCCCGCAACATCTTCCTGGACGGCAACACCTGGCGCGACAGCCACAGCGTGACCCGCAAGCCCTTCGTGGCCGACCTCTACTGCGGGGCCTCGGTGCTGTGGCGGCGCTGGACCTTCACCTACACCCACGTCTACCGCTCCCCGGAATTCGAGGGCCAGCACGACGGGCAGCTCTTCGGCTCCTTCAGCGTGGGCTACACGTTCTGACGGGCTCCGGACACGGGCGCAACCGGACGGACGCGGGCCGCCTGCGCCCCTCCCCCCGGCCCGGGGACGGCGGGCCGGACGGCCCCGCCGCGCAGGGCCCAAGCCGCGCGCGCTGCCCGGCCCTGCGCCCCCCCCGCAGCGTGGCCGCCCCCGCGCACAAGGATGCCCGCGCGCGTCCGGGCCTTGCCATGAAGGCTTTTCGCGGCTATCTTCACTTGGTGTTCACCAAAACGTCATCGTCCGGGCCCGGTGCAGCCCGGCCCCTGTTCCGGAATTTTCGCATGAAGCAGCTGTCCGCCCGCGCCCTGGCCTGGGGCGTGCCCGTACTGATCCTGCTGGCCCTGACCCTGGCCGCGCCCCGCGCCCAGGCCGGCAACGACCCCTTGCCCATGGGCACGCGCCCCGCCGCCCCGGCCCAGCCCCCGGCGGACGCCGTGCGCGCGGTGCAGGCCCTGCTGGAGCTGGCGGGCGACCGCCAGGCGGTGTTCGACCCCGCAAGCGCCGCCCCCCTGCTGGACTACATCCTCGCCGGGCCCGGCGACGGCCAGGAGCTGCCCGCCCTGGAGGGCGCCAGCGGCGCCATGATCAGCCAGACCATGGACGCCCCCCTGGCGCGCATCCTCGAATACGCCTACAACCCCGCCGTGCCCACCTACCTGACCCACCCCTCGGTGATCCGCGTGTCGGGCTGGGAGCCGGGCAGCGACATCCTGACCCATCCCGGACTGTGGACCGCGCTGGACGGCCTGGACCGGCCCGTGGTCCTGCATGGCCGCGAGTTCGAGGAAATCACCCCCGACCTGTTCAGCGGCGGCTACTACCGCTACCACCTCGACCGCGCCCTGGTGCTCATGCGCCACAAGGGCCGGGCCGTGCTGCTGTCCATCGCCCGCCAGGACGGGCTCTCGGGCGTGGGCAAGAAGGGCGTGGTGCTCGACGACGGCAACTGGCAGTACTTCTACTCCGGCATCCACGGCCTGACCAAGGGCGGCATGGGCTGGATGGACACCTACATGTACGACTCCTGGTCCGTGGCGGCCTACGTGGAGAGCGCCGACGGCACCAGCACCACCAACACGGTCTTCAAATGGCTGCGCGCCGGATGGGCCAAGATGAACGTGGTGCGGCCCAAGCATATCCTGGCCGGGTGCCGCCGCTTCGCCGACGCCTTCAACGCCGTCATTGGTTCGGACCGCCTGCCCCCCGCCGCCGAGCTGGCCGCCAAGGCGCGCGAGCTGCACGCCCTGCCCGAGGGCGAGCTGGACCGCCGCGTCCGCGAGTACGTGCAGGCCTTCACCCAGACCTTCGCCGACCACCCCGAGCTGAACGGCGGCGACTTCGGCAAGCTCATGCGCGGCAACGCCTACGCGGGCACCCTGGACCGCGCCGAGCGCGTGGGCGTCCTGCTGCTGGAGTACCTCAAGTCCCGCCTGGGCGCCCTGAGCCTGGCGGGCAGCTGACCTTGCGGCGCCCTTGCCGGGGCCGCCGTCCCGATGTATCCAGGGGCCCGAACCCCCACCAAGGAGTCCTCATGATGCGGCGACTGGCTTGCGCGACGATGGCTGCGGCGCTGGTGTTCGGGCTGGCGGGCGCGGCCTGGGCCCAGGCCCTGCGCCTGGGCATCCTGCCTGTGCTGGACACCCTGCCCCTGCACGTGGCCGCGCAAGAAGGGCTCTTCGCCGCCCAGGGCCTGGACGTGGAGCTGGTGCCCTTCGCCAGCGCCATGGAGCGCGACACGGCCATGCAGAGCGGCCAGCTCGACGGCTATTTCGGCGACCTGGTGGCCACCCTGGCCCTGATCCGCGCCGGAGTGCCCATGCGCGTGGCCACCGTGAGCTACCGCACCACCCCCGGCCAGCGCATGTTCGCCGTGGTGGCCTCGCCCAAGGGCGCGGCCCCGGGCGCGCCCCTGGGCTTCTCGCGCACCACGGTCATGGAATTCCTGCTCGGGCGCATGGCCCCGGGCGACGCGGCGGGCGGGCAGGCCTTCACGCGCATGGAGGTCAAAAAGATCCCCATCCGCATGCAGATGCTCATGGCCGGGCAACTGGGCTACGCCATCCTGCCCGAGCCACTGGCCACGCTGGTCCAGTCCCACGGCGGGCAGGTGCTGGCCACGGACGAGGCCCTGGACGTGCCCCTGACCGTGATCTGCCTGCGCGAGGACAAGATGGGCCGCCGCGCCGCCTTCCTGGCGGCCTACGCCCGGGCCGTGGAGGCCCTGGCCGAGCGCCCCGAGGACTTCCGCGCCCTGATGGCCGAGAAGTGCCAGATGCCCGGGCCCCTGGCGGCGGGCTTTCCCGTGTACCGCTACCCGGCCCCCTCCCTGCCCAGCCCGGAAGAGCTGGACCAGGTCCAGGACTGGATGCTCTCCGTGGGCCTGCTGGACGAGGCCCTGCCCTACGCCCTCGTGGTGCCGGAGCACTAGCCGGATGCCGGGCGGCCCGCCATGCTGCACGCCGAGAACCTGACCATGGCCTACCCGGGCGGGCGCACCGTGCTCGCCGGGGTGGACCTGGAGCTGGCCCCGGGCCGGACCCTGGCCGTGGTCGGGCCCTCGGGCTGCGGCAAGACCACCCTGCTCTACATGCTCTGCGGGCTGGCCGCGCCCACCTCGGGCCGTGTGACCCTGGACGGCGCGCCCGTGGCCGCGCCCAGGCCCGACATCGCCATCATCCTCCAGGACTACGGCCTGCTGCCGTGGAAGACCGTGCTGGACAACGCGGCCCTGGGGCTCACGGTCCAGGGCGTGCCCCGGGCCGAGCGCGAGGCCCGGGCCCGGGCCGTGCTGGCCGAAATGGGCCTGGGCGGGCGCGAGCGCGACTATCCGGCGCGCCTGTCCGGCGGCGAGCAGCAGCGCGTGGCCATCGCCCGGGCCTTTGCCGCGCGGCCCAAGCTGCTGCTCATGGACGAGCCCTTCTCCAGCCTGGACTTCATCACCCGCGAAAAGCTCCAGCAGGCCCTTTTGGACTCCTGGCGCCAGCGGGGCACGCCCTTCGTGCTGGTCACGCACAGCGTGGAGGAGGCCGTGTTCCTGGGCGCGGACATCGCCGTCATGGGCGGCTGCCCGGCGCGCCTGACGCGGCTCGTCCCCAACCCCGGGTTCGGCGAGCCCGGACACCGCGACGCCCCGGGCTTCCACGCCACGGCCCGGGCCGTGCGCGCGGCCCTGGCCGAGGCCTGCTGATGCGCGCGGCCCTGCGCTACGCGGCGGTGGTGGCCCTGCTGGCCCTGGCCTGGAAGGCCCTGGCCCTGGGCCCGGCGGGCGACGTGCTGCCGCACCCCGAAGAGGCCCTGGCGGCCTTCGTGCGCCAGCTGGGGCGCGCGGAATTCTGGGGCCATGTGCGGGCCAGCGCCGCGCGCGCGGTGGCGGCCATGGCCGTGGCCTGGGGCCTGGCCTTCCCCCTGGGGGTGCTCATGGGCAGCCTGCCCCGGCTGGACCGCGCCCTGTCGCCCTTCGTGACCCTGACCTACCCCGTGCCCAAGATCGTGCTGCTGCCCGTGTTCTTCCTGCTGCTGGGCCTGGGCGAGGCCTCGCGCGTGGGCATGATCGCCCTGATCCTGGCCTACCAGATCCTGGTCACCACCCGCGACGGAGTGCGCGCCGTGAACCCCAAGTATCTGGACACCATCCACTCCCTGGGCGGCACCTACCGCCACGCCCTGCGCCATGTGCTGCTGCCTGCGGCCCTGCCCCACGGCTTCACGGCCCTGCGCCTGGGCACGGGGGTGTCCGTGGCCGTGCTGTTCTTCGTGGAGAGCTTCGCCACCCAGCAGGGCCTGGGCTATTTCATCATGGATTCCTGGGGCCGCCTGGACTACGCGGACATGTTCGCGGGCATCTTCGGCATGAGCGCCCTGGGCGTGGCCCTCTACGAGACCACCGACCTGCTGGAGCGCCGGGCCTGCCGCTGGCGCACCCGCCGGGGCTGAGGCCGGGCCCCGCGCCGCGCCCGGGCGCACGCCCCCTGCCACCGCCTCCCCCCGCCCGGGCCACGGCCCCGCACCCCGCCGATTTTCCCCCTCCTGGCGCGGGCCTTGCGGCGCGCTCCCGGCGGCGGCGCGCCGCACCCCGCCGCGCCACCAGCGCGAATCCACCCCTCCGGGTCTGCCCCGCCACCGCCAGCGCCCGGCGCCAACCCCGCGCCAACCCCGCACCAGCCTTGGTGTCGATTGTTCCCCGCCAACGCAAAAGCCTGAATATCGTTCTTGACATCTGGCAGAGAATCGAATTTCATTCTCCAATCATGGCCAAAAACGAAACCATCGACGAAACGGACCGCCAGATCCTGGACGTGCTCCAGGCCAACGCCCGGACCTCCAACGCCGAAATCGCGCGGCGCGTGGGCAAGGCGCCCTCGGCGGTGCTGGAGCGCATCCGCAAGCTGGAGGCCCGGGGCGCGATCCAGGGCTATGAAACCCGCGTGAACCCCAAGGCCCTGGGCCACGGGCTCACGGCCTTCACCTTCGTCCACGCCGAGGACGCCGTGGGCTCGGTGCGCTCGGGCCGCGAGCTGGCCGCCCTGCCCGAGGTGCTCGAAGTGCACCACACCGCAGGGCAGGACGCCTACCTCATCAAGGTCCGCGTGCAGGACACCGAAGCCCTGGGCCGCCTGCTGCGGCGCATCGGGCGCATCCAATCCGTGCGCGACACGCGCACGACCATCGTGCTGACCACCGTCAAGGAGACCCTGGCCCAGGCCCTTGACCCTGACGACGGGGCCGACCAGGACGACTGACATCCCAGGGGGAGACCATGGACAAGACCCAGCTTGAGCAGCGCATCGTCGCGCGCGGCAAGGAATTCTTCCAGAGCATCAGCGGCGAGGCCCCGTCGATCTTCAACAAGGGCTGGTGGACCGGCAAGGTCATGGACTGGTCCATGCAAAACGAGGACTTCAAGGTCCGGCTGTTCCGCTTCGTGGACGTGCTGCCCGCCCTGACCACCACCGAGTCCCTGACCCGGCACATCGAGGAGTATTTCGCCTCGGATTCGGGCGACCTGCCCCCGGTGATGAAAGCCGGGCTGACCACCGCCGGGCTGGCGGGCAAGCTGGGCGGCAAGCTCATGGCCAAGGCCATCTCGGCCAATATCGAGAAGATGGGCCGCCAGTTCATCGTCGGGCAGGACGCCCGCGAGGCGGTGAAGAACATCCAGCGCCTGCGCAAGGACGGCTTCGCCTTCACCATCGACATGCTGGGCGAGGCCACGGTGAGCGAGGCCGAAAGCGAGGCCCGCATGCAGGACCACCTGGACCTCTTGGACGCCGTGGCCGAGGCCAGGGACAAGTTCAAGCCCCTGGGCGCGGGCGCGGGCGGGCTGGACTGGGACTGCGAGCCCGTGATCAACCTCTCGGTGAAGCCCTCGGCCTTCTACTCGCAGACCAAGGCCCGCGATTTCGAGGGCTCGGTGCAGGGCCTGTACAACCGCCTGGCCCCGGTCTACCGCAAGGTGGTCCAGCTGGGCGGGGCCATGTGCATCGACATGGAATCCCTGGACTACAAGGACATCACCATCGAGCTGTTCAAGCGCCTGCGCGGGGCCGACGAATTCCGCCACCACCCGCACCTGGGCATCGTGTTCCAGGCCTACCTGAAGAGCACCGACGCCGACGTGGCCGAGATGCTGACCTGGGCCCGGGCCCAGAACCTGCCCATCACCATCCGCCTGGTCAAGGGCGCCTACTGGGACCACGAGACCGTGCGCGCCAAGCAGATGGGCTGGGAGGTGCCGGTGTACACCATCAAGGCCGAGTCCGACGCGGCCTTCGAGCGCGCCGCGCGCCGCATCCTGGAAAACGCCGATATCTGCCGCCTGGCCTGCGCCTCGCACAACGTGCGCACCATCGCGGCGGTCATGGAAACGGCCCGGGCCCTGGCCGTGCCCGAGTCGCGCTACGAATTCCAGGTGCTCTACGGCATGGCCGAGCCCGTGCGCAAGGGCCTGCAGAAGGTCGCCGGGCGCGTGCGCCTGTACTGCCCCTACGGCGACCTGATCCCGGGCATGGCCTACCTGGTGCGCCGCCTGCTGGAGAACACGGCCAACGAGTCCTTCCTGCGCCAGAGCTTCGTGGGCGAGGCCGACATGGCCCGGCTGCTGGAAGACCCGGCGGCCACCGCCGAGCGCGAGCGCGCCGCGCGGCCCATCGCCCCCGCGGCCCACGCCGCGCCGGGCCAGGCGCCCTTCGAGAACCACCCCATGCTCGACTTCACCCTGCCCGAGGCCCGCGCGGCCTTCCCCCAGGCCATGGCGCGCATCCGGGCCCAGGGCGTGCGCGAGGTGCCCCTGGTCATCGGCGGGGCCGAGGTGCGCACGGGCGACGTGCTGGAGTCCTACAACCCCGCCGACACCGGCGAAATCCTGGCCCGGGTCCATCAGGCCGGGGTGGCCGAGATCGACCGGGCCATCGAGGCCGCGCGCGCCGCCCAGGGCCCCTGGCGGGCCACCCCGCCCGCCGAGCGCGCCCAGTACCTGCTGCGCGCCGCCGCGCACATGCGCGCCACCATCCACGACCTGGCCGCCGTGCAGGTGCTGGAAGTGGGCAAGCAGTGGGACCAGGCCCACGCCGACCTGGCCGAGGCCATCGACTTCCTGGAATACTACGCCCGCGAGATGGTCCGCCTGGGCGCCCCCCGGCGCATGGGCCGCGCCCCGGGCGAGGTCAACCTCTACCAGTACCGGCCCAAGGGCATCGCGGCGGTCATCGCGCCGTGGAACTTCCCCCTGGCCATCTCCACGGGCATGGCCGCCGCCGCCATCGTCACCGGCAACCCCGTGCTCTACAAGCCCTCGGGCCTGTCGTCCCTGGTGGGCCACGGGCTGGCCGAGGCCTTCGCCGCCGCCGGGCTGCCCGCCGGAGTCTTCAACTTCGTGCCGGGCCGCAGCTCGGTCATGGGCGACCACCTCGTGGGCCACAAGGACATCGCCCTGGTCGCCTTCACCGGCTCGCTCGAAGTCGGCCTGCGCATCATGGCCAAGGCCGCCGTGCCCGCCCCGGGCCAGCTCCAGTGCAAGAAGGTCATCGCCGAGATGGGCGGCAAGAACGCCATCATCATCGACGACGACGCCGAGCTGGACGAGGCCGTGCAGCAGACGGTCTACTCGGCCTTCGGCTTCCAGGGCCAGAAGTGCTCGGCCTGCTCGCGGGTCATCGTGCTGGACGCGGTGTACGACCGCTTCGTGCCCCGGCTGGTGGAGGCCTGCCGCTCCCTGCGCCTGGGCCCCGCCGAGAACCCGGCCAACGTCATGGGCCCGGTGGTGGACCGCGCGGCCCAGAAGGCCGTCATGGGCTATGTGGAACTGGCGCGCAAGGAAGGCCGGGTGCTGCTCGAACGCATGCCCGAGGGCGTGGACACCGCCGCCGGATGCTACGTGCCGCTGACCATTGTCGAGGGCGTGACCCCCGCCCAACGCATCGCCCAGGAGGAGGTCTTCGGGCCGGTGCTGGCCGTGATGCGCGCGGCGGACTTCGACCAGGCCTTGGAATACGCCAACTCCACGCGCTTCGCCCTCACGGGCGGCGTGTTCTCACGCAGCCCGCGCCACCTGGAGCGCGCGCGCGCCGAGTTCAACGTCGGCAACCTCTACCTCAACCGCGGCACCACCGGCGCCCTGGTGGAGCGCCAGCCCTTCGGCGGGTTCAACATGTCGGGCGTCGGCTCCAAGGCCGGCGGGCCGGACTACCTGCTCCAGTTCATGGACCCCTACGTGGTCACGGAAAACACCATGCGCCGGGGCTTTGCGCCCATCGAGGCGGACGACGACTGGGTCTAGACCCCGCCCGCGCCGCGCCAGACCCGCAAGGCCCCCGTCCGGACTCCCGGGCGGGGGCCTTCGCGTGCGATTCGCCCTTGCCCGGATGTGTCAAAGTGCTACAATAAAGGCTCCGGGATGACCTTTTGCAAAGGAGCGCAACCATGAACACCCGCTGTGGCAAGTTCGGAACATGCATGCTGGCCCTGGCCCTGGCCCTGACACTGTCCTGGGCCACCCCGGCCCGGGCCCAGGACGCCCAGGACGCGGCCCAGATTTCCAGCGAACTGGGCGAGCTGATCGGGCAGGTCGAGCAGGCCCAGCAGGCCCTGGAGCAGGCCCAAAGCACGGGCGACGAGGCCGCCCAGGAGCAGGCCCGCGAGCAGCTGGCTAACCGCGAAACCGCGCTGACCCAGGCCCGCACGCGGGCCATCGCCGCCAATTCCGGCCTGACCGAGGGCCAGGTGCAGCAGATGCGCCAGGAAGGCATGGGCTGGGGCCAGATCGCCCATGAGGCCGGAGTGCACCCTGCGGCCCTCGGCCTGGGCCACGGCGCCGCGCCCAAGGGCATGGGCATGGGCCAAGGCCAGGGTATGGGCCAGGGCATGGGCCAAGGTCAGGGCATGGGCCAAGGTCAGGGCATGGGCATGGGCCAAGGCATGGGCAAGGGCTCGAGCAAGGGCGGCGCCAGCGGCGGCTCGGGCGGCGGCTCCGGCGGCGGCTCGGGCGGCTCGGGCGGCGGCGGCAAGGGTGGCGGCGGCAAGGGCGGCGGCGGCAAGGGCGGCGGCAAGGGCAAGGAATAGGCAGCCCCTGGCCGTCTGCGGCGCCCTGCCCGGCAAGGCCGGCGGGGCGCCGCGCCCGCTCAGTCCACGTGCAGCACCACGGCGTAGCTGGAAAACAACACCCACACCGCGTCGCCCGCCTTCAGGCCCTGCTCGCGGGCCCAGGCCGCAGGCACGATGGCGCACAGCTGCGTGCCGTCGGAGACCCGGGCCACGCATTCGGCGTTGACCACGCCCAGGGTCAGCCCCTCCACCACCCCGGCAAAGACGTTCTCGAAGCTGCTGGCCGGAGCCCCGGCCCCGGGCTGGCGCAGCAGCAGGGACACCAGCGGCGCCTTGACCTCCGCGCTGATCAGCCTGCCCGGGCGCAGCCCCAGCCGCCCGACGCTGTCGCGGGTGATCACCGAGACCACCCGCAGCCCGTCCAGGGTCGCCAGCTCCACGCGGGCCTGGATGTCGCCTTCGCGCAGGGCGTGGACCTTGCCGTAGAACGCGTTGCGGGCGCTGGTCCCGCGCTGGGCCTCGCGGTCCAGGAACACGCGGGCCACCTGCTGGATGTCCTGCGGCGAAAAGGACACGTAGGCCGAGGTGGGCGTGGGCGTCACATGGCCGAGCATGGCCTGGACCACGGGCAGCGGCACGTTGCCCTGGAGCAGCTCCACGGCCCGGGCCTTGCGGAGCATCTCCGGCCCGCCCAGGCGCTTGTCGAAACCCGCCGCCTGGGCCCGCTCGTAGAACTTGCGGCGCACGAAGCCGGGGTCGAGGTCCAGCACGGCGCCCCCGGCCCCGCGCAGGGCCGGGCTCTCCAGGATGGCCCGCAGGTCGGCGGCCAGGACCCCGGAAATCTGGACCTCGCGGGCCCCGGCCTCCCCGGCCTGGGCCCCGCCCCCCAGGCGCATCACGCCCCGCTCCCAGTCGATGTCGCGCCCAGGGTCCAGGGACAGCGCCTCGCGCAGCTTGGCGCCGGTGTAGCGGATAAGCAGGAAGACCGTCAGAATCCGCTGGCGCGACAGGCGCACCCCCGGGCGCGGGGCCTCTTCGGCCCACTGGCGGAAGGCCTGCTCCAGGGCGGCCAGCCCCGGCGCGTCGAGGCATTCGCCGTCATCGGCCCCGGCGACGATGCGCCCGTGGTCGCGCCCCCGGGCGGGTGGGGTCAGGGGCACCCGGGGGCCGGTGCCGCCCTGGCCCGGTGGAGTCGTCCGTCGTGTCATGGCGTGTCCTTGCAAAATATTTCGGCCTTGGCGCGGCCCCTCGCCGCCCCGGGCGCCTGCGGCCATCCTCGCCCAGAGTGGGCGTCTTGACAACACCCCCGGCGCGGGGTATCAAGTCACGAAAGCAATTGCATTCGTGACTTCAACTGCCGTCGTCCACGCAGGAGGCGCCATGTTCTTCCCCACCGCCGGAATCGAAATCGCCCCCTGGGTGCCGCCCCTGGTGGCCTTCGTCATCTCCTTCTTCACCTCCATGGGCGGGGTGTCCGGGGCCTTCCTGCTGCTGCCCTTCCAGGTCTCCGTGCTGGGCTACGTCAACCCCTCGGTCAGCGCCACCAACCAGCTCTTCAACGTGGTGGCCATCCCCAGCGGCGTGTACCGCTACTGCAAGGAAGGCCGGATGCTCTGGCCGCTGACCTGGATCGTGGTCGTGGGCACCCTGCCGGGCGTGTTCGTCGGCGCCTTCGTGCGCACGCTCTGGCTGCCCGATCCCCGGCACTTCAAGATGTTCGCCGCCGCCGTGCTGCTCTACATCGGAGTCAAGATGGTCCGCGACCTGCTGGCCACGCGGGGGGCGGCTCCGGGCAAGGGCGGCGGGCTGGCGCGTATGCGCGGCCCCAAGGCCGCCGGGCCCGCCCCCGCCGTGGCCGTGCTGGGGCTGACCAGCCGCCGCCTGACCTACTCCTTCCAGGGCGAAACCCACGACGTGTCCTGCGCGGGCATTCTCGTGCTGAGCCTGGTGGTGGGCGTGGTGGGCGGGGCCTACGGCATCGGAGGCGGCTCGATCATCGCCCCGTTCCTGGTGACGTTCTTCCGCCTGCCCGTGCATACCGTGGCCGGGGCGGCGCTCATGGGCACCTTCGTGACCTCCGTGGCCGGGGTCGCCTTCTACCAGGGCCTGGCGCCCTTCTTCCCGCACATGTCCGTGGCGCCGGACTGGGCCCTGGGCCTGCTTTTCGGCATCGGCGGCACTGCCGGGATGTACCTCGGGGCCCGCTGCCAGAAGTACATGCCCGCCCGGGCCATCAAGACCATGCTGGCGGGAGTCATCGTCTTCACGGCCCTGAAGTACGTCATGGAGTTCTTCCAGTAGCGCCGCGCGCGCCGGGAGGGCCTATGTGCATCAGACAAGGCAGCCCGCTGCCCCCGGACGGGACGCCGGAATGCGCCGACGTGCGGCGGAAGCGCGAGCTGCTCGAGGCCGCCGACCTCTGCCGCGCCTGCCCACAGGCGCCCCTGCTGGACGACGAGCGCGGCCCGGGCTGCCGCTGCACCCGGGCCCTGACCGACGCCGTCCACGCCCTGCTGCACCAGGCCGCCCCCGGCCCGCGCGAGATCCCCATGGACCCGCGCGGCCCGGACGGCGGCGCCTGCCCCGGGAGCTGCCCCACGGGCTGCGGGCCTAGTAGAAAAGCGAAACCATGACCGTGAGCACCACCAGGAACAAAACCGACAGGGGCAGCCCCGTGCGCAGGTAGTCCGCGCTGCGGTAGCCGCCCGGGCCCATGTACAGGGCGTTGACCTGGTGCGTGGGCAGCAGGAAGGCGTTGGACGCCGCCAGGGCCACCACCAGCGTGGCCAGGCGCGGGTCCGCGCCCACGGCGGCGGCCATGTCCACCGCCAGGGGCACCAGCAGCACCACCGCCCCCACGTTGGACACAACCAGGGTCAGCACCGTGGACAGCGCCCCCAGCACGAACAGGAAGACCCACGGCGCGGGCTGGCCCACCAGGGCCATGATATGCCCGGCCAGCCACGAGGCCGCCCCGGTGCGCTCCATGGCCACCCCCAGGGGGATCAGCCCGCCCAGCAGGAACACCGTGCGCCAGTCCACCCCCCGGTAGGCCTCGTCGATGGTCAGCACCCGGCCCAGGATCATGGCCAGGGCCCCGGTCATCAGGCACACCGACAGGGCCAGGTCCGTGGCGATGACCAGCCCCGTGGACAGGGCGAACGCGCCCACGGCCACCCCGGCCTTCTCGGGGTGCAGCACCTCGTGGTCCAGGGACTGCACGAACAGGATGTCGCGCCGGGGGCGCATGGCGTGGAAGCTCTCCCAGCTGCCGTGCATCAGGATGGAATCGCCCGCGCGCACGACCATGTCCCAGAACCCGCAGTAGCGGGTCTTATTGTGGCGCGTCACGGCCAGGGGCGCCATGAGGTGGTTGTGGCGGAAGCGGATGTCGGCCACGGTCATGCCGATGAAGCGCGAGTGCGGCGGGATGAGCGCCTCCACCACCCCCGACTCCTCGTCGGACATGGCCCGGGCGAACACGTCCAGCTCGCGCTTGACCGTGAAGCCGTGCTTGGCGGCCATTTCGTTCACGCGCGCCGGGCTGCCGATGACCGCCAGCACCGCCCCCGGGGCGATGCGGATGGCCCGGTCCGGCGGCATGAGCACGTCGCGCCCGCCCTTTTGCGACAGGGCCACCACCTGGATGCAGTAGATGTCGATGAGGTCCTGGACGTAGAGCTCCTCGTTCTTGTCCCAGGGCGCGCGCAGCTCGTGCATGCAGCCCAGGTCGCAGTACCAGGCCATGAGGTCCTCGCCGGAGTCCTCGGGCGGGGTCCCGGCAGGCAGCAGCCGCTGCCCGCCGAGCACGAAGAAGGCGATGCCCGTGACCACCAGCGCCAGGCCCACCGGGGTCACGCTGAACAGCCCGAAGGGCTCCAGGCCGAAGGGCTGGATCAGGTCGTTGAGCATGATCAGCGGGCTGGAGCCCACCAGGGTCACCGTGCCGCCCAGGATGGCCGAGAAGCCCACGGGCATGAGCAGGCGCGACACCGGCACCCCCGAATGGCGCGACAGGC
Organism: Desulfocurvus vexinensis DSM 17965; assembly: GCF_000519125.1. Lineage (NCBI taxonomy): Bacteria > Pseudomonadati > Thermodesulfobacteriota > Desulfovibrionia > Desulfovibrionales > Desulfovibrionaceae > Desulfocurvus > Desulfocurvus vexinensis. The sequence goes on along the minus strand of NZ_KI912582.1, from coordinate 135,151 downwards.
GGCGGATGGCGGGCAGAAACAGCGCCGCCGCGCCCACGTTCTGCATGAAGCTCGACACCACGGCCACCGTTCCGGCCACGAGGATGACGATGCGGTTGGCGCTGCGCCCGGCCAGGCGCATGAGCGGGCGCATGAGCCTGCTGATGACGCCCGTATGGTCCAGCCCGCGGCCCATGATGACCACGGCGATGATGGAGATGACCGCGTTGCTGGCCAGGCCCCGGAAGGCGTCGGTGCCGTCCATGATGCCCAGAAGCGGCAGGGCGACCATGACCATGATGGCCACCACGTCCACGCGCAAGCGGTCGGTGAGGAACAACAGCACCGTGAGGATGACCAGGGCCAGAACGATGGTCATGTCCAGGGTCAGGGTGGGCGGCTGGGCGAGGGCGGCCAGGGGGGCGGGGGAGGTCATGCCGGGGTCTCCTGTCTGCGCGGCGGCGGGTCTTGCCCGCCACCCTAGCAGACCGGCCGGGCCTTCCGCAATGGGGGCGCGCCTTTTCTCCCGGCCCCGCGCGGCGGGGGAGTTCGCGGCGCCCGCTCGGGCGCGGCGCGGGCACGGAAGTTGCTCCCGCCAGGGCCGGACTGCACATTCTTCCCGGAGGCCCCTCATGCGCCTGATTCTCGCGTTCCTCCTGCTCTCCGTGCTGGCCGCCTACGGCATCGACTCCTGGGCCCGCCCCCGGGCCACCGCCGCCGCCCCCCAGTGGCCGGGGCGGGTCTACGAGCGGCTGGAAGGCCGCCACACGCCCCTGTACTACCCCTGGGAACAGCGCTGACGGGCCGCGCAAAAAAGGTGCCACGCCGCCGGGGCAACCCGGGCCCGCGCGCCTGTCCCGGTCCGCACGGGCCGGATTTTTCCGCGCCGCCGTTCCGCCGGTTTTGAGCGGCCCGGAAAAGGCTCTTCCAGCAGCCGCAGAGGCGCCGGGCGCGCGGCGCCGTCGCCGTTTCGCCACACTGCTGCGCTACACTGGCGGCTGGTTCGCAGCGGCCCGTGGGCCGCGCGCGGGCCCAACCCTTCCGCCAGGAGAGGCGCCCCATGGACAAGCAACGCATCCTGTTCATCTGCGTGCACAACTCGGCCCGCAGCCAGATGGCCCAGGCCTTCGCCAACCACGAGCACGGCGACGTGCTGGAAGCCCGCAGCGCCGGGCTCGAGCCCGCCGCCCTGAACCCCCTGGCCGTGGCGGTCATGGCCGAGGCCGGGCTGGACATCTCGGCCCAGACGGCCAGCAGCGTGTTCGACCGCTACAAGGCCGGGGAAACCTACGACTACGTGATTACCGTCTGCGCCGAGGCCGAGACCAAGTGCCCGGTGTTTCCGGGCATCGCGCGGCGCCTGCACTGGCCCTTCGACGACCCCGAGGCCTTGGACGGCGATCCGCAGCGCAGGCTCGAAGGCGCGCGGCGCATCCGCGACGCCGTGCGCCAGGCCGTGGCCGCCCTGGCCGCCGAGGTCCGGGCCGCCAGGGCCTGAGGCCGGAAGCCATGGCCACGAACAAGCCCCCCGGACGATTGCGTCCGGGGGGCTTGGCTGTTGTCCTTCCGTCTGGGGCCGGGGCCGGGCCCGGGCCTCAGGGCTCGGTGCCGGGGTCGCCGGTCTCGTCGATGCCCGGCTCCAGCAGCCGGGCCAGGGCGTAGCCGCCCGCCACGTTCTTCAGGTCCGTGAAGCCGTTCTCGCGCAGCAGGAGCTGGCTCTCGTAGGAGCGCAGGCCCGTGTTGCAGAACACGTGCAGCCGCCTGTCGCGCGGCAGCTCGCCCATGCGCGCGGGCAGCTCCTCCTGGGGGATGGACAGCCAGCGGTGGGCGCCGTACTTGGCCTGGAACTTGCGGGCCACCTTGGGTGCGCGCACGTCCAGGACCAGGGCCCCGTCGTCCCTGACCAGGTCCAGGAAGGTCATGGCGTCCACGGGGTCGCTGTAGCCGTCGAGGATGTTCTTCATGGCGTTGGCCGCGGCGTTGACGATGTCCATGGCCGAGGCATAGGGCGGCGCGTAGCCCACCTCCAGGTTGGAGATGTCGTCCAGGTCGGGCTTGTGGGGCAGCAGCGCGGCCACGGCGTCCACCCGGGCCTTCACGGCGTCGCCCGCCGAGCCCACGGCCTCGATGCCCAGCACGCGGCGGGTGGCGCGGTCGGCAATCAGGCTCATGTACATCAGGCTGTTGCCGGGGAAGAAATGCGCCCGGTCGGCCATGACCACCAGCGCGGCCTGGGCGTCGAAGCCGAAGGCCCGGGCCTGCCTGAGGGTCAGCCCCGCGCGGGCCACGCCCAGCTCGAAGGCCTTGAGGCAGAACGTGCCCACCGCGCCCTCGAAGCGCTCGTTGCCCCCGGCCACGTTGGTGCCGATGACGCGGCCCTGGCGGTTGGCCAGCGAGCCCAGGGGCAGGTGCATGGTGCCGCCGCTGATCAGGTTGCGGACCTCCACGCAGTCGCCGCCCGCGTAGATGCTGGGGTCGGAGGTGCGCATGCGCGCGTCCACCAGCAGGCCGCCGAAGGGGCCCACGGCCAGCCCGGCCTCGCGGGCCAGGGCCGTGTTGGGCCGCGCGCCCACGCCGAAGATCACCAGCTGGCAGGGGATGTCGCCCTTGTCGGTCTTGACCGCGGTGACGCCGCCCTCGGCGTCGCCCAGGATGGCCTGGACCTGGGTCGAGGTGCGCACCTCGACCTCGCTCTCGCGCAGGTGATTCTCGACCATGCGCGCCAGCTCCGGGCCCAGGGCCTGGGGCAGCACCTGGTCGCACATCTCCACCAGGGTGGTCTTGATGCCCCACAGGGCGGTCAGGGCCTCAGCCATTTCCAGGCCGATGGCGCCGCCGCCGATCACCACGGCGGAGTCCACCTCGCCGGAGGAGATTTTGTCCTTGAGCAGCACGGCCTTGTGCAGGTTGGCCACGGTGTAGACCCCGGGCAGGTCCACCCCGGGCACCGGCGGCACGAAGGGCGTGGAGCCCGTGGCCAGCACCAGGGTGTCGTATTCCAGCTCGCGCTCCGCGCCCGTTTTGAGGTCGCGCACGCGGACCTTTTTGGCCCGGCGGTCGATGGCCAGGGCCTCGGTCTCGGTGGCCACCTGCACGCGCTTGTAGTGGCGGAAAAACTCGGGGTCGCGCACGGCGTGGTAGACCGTGGTGCACAGCTCCTTGGCGTCGGCCACGTCGCCGCTCACGTAGTAGGGGATGCCGCACCCGCCGTAGGAAATGATCGAGTCGCGGTCGATCATGGTCACCTGGGCCTCGGGGTCCAGCCGCCGGGCGCGGCAGGCGACCTTTGGCCCCAGGGCCACGCCGCCGATGATGACGATCCGTCTGGGCATGGGACTGCTCCTTTGCCCCGGGCGCCGCGCCGCCCGCCTGGGGGCGGGGCGACCCCGGGATGGGGTTCGCAAACGCCCTAGTGTGTAGTCCGCGCGGCCCGTTCTGGCAACCCCCTAGCCGTTGCTATCCTTTTAGAACCATAGGGAAAAGAGTTGAAAAATAAGCAAATACAGTCGGATATGAAAAAGAAGGCCGGGCCGCCCGGCGCCCGCCCGGCGTTACCCGGCCCACCCGGCGTCACCCGGACCGTCCCGCGCCCGCTAGCGGCAGACCCACAGCGCCGCGCCGCGCAGCAGGCGGAAGAGATGGTCCGCCGCCGTGCCCATGAACATGCCCGGCGCACGTTGCAGGCCCATGCCCGTGCGGCCCATGGCCACCACGGCGAAGCCCCCGGCCTCGGCCTCGGCCAGCAGGGCCGGGCCGACCTCCTGCCCCGGCGCGAGGTCCAGCACCCGCGCGTCCACGCGCCCGCGCTCCAGGCCGTTGTCCAGCAGCACGGCCAGGGCGGCCTCCTGGGCGTGGGCGGCCTCCTGCCCGGGGGCAGCCAGGGTCAGCAGGGTCACGCGGTGGGCGGGCTCGGCGGCGAGCATGAAGCCCACGTGGTCGGCCATGGCCAGGGACGAGGCCGAACCGTCCACGCACAGCAGCACCCCGCGCCGGGCGGGGTCGATGTCGCGGCAGATCCACAGCGGCGCCCCGGAGTGGGTTTCCAGCACGCCCCGGCCCACCTCGGCGCCGTAGGCGTCCTCCAGCAGGCCCAGGGCCTGGCGGCCAAGGACCACGGCGTCGTAGAGCCCCTTCTCGCCTTCCAGGATCACGTCCAGGATGCGGGCGTACTGGCGGAAGACGATCTTGGCCTCCATGAGGCCCGCGCCGAAGCCGCTGGCGCACAGGATGTCGCGGGCGCGCTCCACGGCCTCGTGGGCGGCGGCGCCCTCGCCCCCCGGGGCGCAGGTCACGGGGTGCACCGCGTCGCCCTGGTCGCCCCCCGGCCAGGAGGCGCGCGACACGGTGTGGAAGAAGGTCAGGCGCAGGGCCTGGGGCCGCGAGAAGAACGCGGCGACAAAGCGCGCGCCGTTCAGGGCGCCCGGGTCGTCGCCCAGGGTCACCAGCAGATGCTTGTGCAGGGTCTTGTGCATGGCGGACTCCTTTGCGGGCCTGTGGGCGGCGGGGGTTCCGGCGCGAGGGCGCGGGCCCGGCCCGCCTGGCGCGTGCCTGCGCAGGCGCCCCCGGCTGCTAGAGCAGTTCGGAAAGCCGCAGGGCGGCGGCGGCCAGGCACAGCACCGTCACCAGCCCCTGGAACAGCAGCGCCATCCAGAACCCGGAGGCGTTGGCCGCACGCTCCAGGGGCAGCAGCCGCGACTGGATCCGCCCCGTGCGCAGGGCCACGCGCACCAGGTTGGTGTTCACGACGGCCAGCAGCACGAGCAGCAGGGGCAGGACGTAATCCATGTGGGGAAACCTCACTGGTTTTCCCTGGCAATACACGGCCCGGCGGGCAGGCGCAACCCCGGCCCGCCCGGCGCCCGGCGGGAATTTCCACCCCGGCGCTTTGCTTTCCCCCGGTTCCGTGCTTACAATGCCCCGCAACATCCTTCCGGGAGCGTCCATGAACCGTTTCCTCAAGCACCTGCTGGCCGTGGCCGCCTACCTCGCCGCCGCCCACTTCGCCCAGGCCCTGGCCCCCCAGCCCGGGCAGGTGGCCCCGGTCTGGCCTGCGGCGGGCGTGGGCTTCTCGGCGTTGTTCGTCCTGGGCCCTGCAGCCCTGGGCACGGTGCTGGCGGCGGACCTGGCGGCCTCGCTGCTGGCTGGCGTCGGCCCGGGCACGGCCCTGGCCCTGGCCCTGTGCAACGCCCTGGGCCTGGGCCTGGGCGCGCTCCTGGCCCGGCGCACCCTGGGCGACAAGCAGCCCTTCGACGGCCCGGGCCGGATGGGCCATTTCCTGGTTTTCGGGCCCCTGCTGGCCTCGCTGCTGGCGGCCCTGGCCGGGGTGCTGGTGCTGGAGCGCGGCGGGGCCCTGTCTGCGGGCTCGGCCCAGGCGGCCTGGAGCTGGTTCCTGTCCGACTTCACGGGCATGGTCGTCATCGCGCCCCTGGTGGTAGCCTGGCGGCGCCATCCCCCGGGCCTGCCGCCCATGCTGCGCCATGCCGAGGGCGCCCTGCTGCTGCTGGGCATGGCCGTGGCGGCCCTGGTCGTGTTCGGCCTGCACCACGGCGAGGTTCTGCGCGACTACCCGCTGATCTTCGCCTTCATCCCGGTCATGGCCTGGGCCACCTTCCGGGCCGACTCGCGGACCCTGACCCTGCTACTGGCCCTGCTCTTCCCGGTCTCGGGGCTGGCCACCCACGCGGGGCTGGGCCCCTTCGGGCATCTGCCCCAGCCCATGGCCATGCACGTCATGCAGGTCTTTTTCACCGTGACCGTGGCCACGGCCCTGGTCATCCACGCCCTGTCGCGCGAGCGCAACCGGACCACCCAGGCCCTGGCCGACAGCCGGGCCGCCCTGCGCACGGCCCACGCCGAGCTGGAACGGCGCGTGACCGAGCGCACGGCCAAGCTCGACCAAGCCCTGCGGGAGTTGCGCGACGCCGAAGAGACCTACCGCACCCTGTTCGAGAACGCCGAAGAGGGCATCTACCGTGCCGACGCCTCGGGACGGATGGTGCGCGTGAACCCCGGCCTGGCGCGGATGCTGGGCTACGAATCGCCCGAACGGCTCATGGGCCAGACCTCCGACATCTGGCGCCAGATATTCGTCGGCGAGGATTCGCGCCGCAAGCTGTACGAGACCCTGGCCACCCGGGGCCAGGCCACGGATTTCGAGATGCCCGTGCGCAAGCAAAGCGGCGAGCAGATCTGGGTCAGCATGTCCGTGCGCCCGGTCATGGACCCCGAGGGCCATGTGCTGGGCATCGAGGGCATCGTGCAGGACATCACCCAGCGCAAGCTCTCGGAGGAGGAACTGCGCCGCCGCGCCACCCAGGACCCGCTCACCGGCGTGGCCAACCGCCACACCTTCGAGCGGACCCTGCGCCGGATGCTGGCCCAGGCCGCGCGCGGCGGCCCCGGGCTGGCCCTGCTGTTCATCGACCTGGACGACTTCAAGGCCGTCAACGACACCCACGGCCACCTGGCCGGGGACCATGTCCTGCGCGCCGTGGCCGCGCGCGTGCAGGGCCGCCTGCGCGAGGTCGATCTGCTGGCGCGCATGGGCGGCGACGAGTTCGCCCTGCTGCTGCACAACGTCAGCGACGCCCAGGCTGCGGACGCCGTGGCCCGCGACATCCTGCGCGCCCTGGCCGAGCCCGTGGAGTTCGAGGGCCGGCGGCTGACCGTGGGCGCCAGCGTGGGCGGCTGCCTGGCCAGCTCCCCGGCCGACACCGTGGACGACCTGCTGCAACGGGCCGACAAGGCCATGTACCGCGCCAAGCAGCAGGGCAAGAACCGCAGCCACATCGAGGCCGCCTGAGGCCGCCCGGACCACCCGGAACCCGCGCCCGGCCCCGGTATTGACCGACCAGCCCATTCGGGTATGGTGGGTCCACCTTTTTCCGGGAGGACCGACGTGAGCGAGAAGAAGAAGGAACCCCTGTCGCGGCGCGACTTCCTGTTCGGCGGGCTGCGCAGGCTGCGCGGGGAGGACCGCCCCGAGCCCGCCGCCCTGGCCGCCGCCACCCAGGGCGTAGCCCCCGACGCCGCCCGGCAGGCCAAGGAGGCCTTCCTGCGCGGCAACCAGGCCTACGCCGTGGCCGACTACGCGGCGGCCATCCCCGAATACCGCGAATGCATCCGCCTGTTCCCGGCGCACCTGGAAGGCCGCAAGCGCCTGGGCTACTGCCTGTACACCGCCGGGCAGTTCCTCCAGGCGCGCATCGAATTCGAACGCGTGCTGCGCGAGGCCAAGCAGGACAACTTCAGCGCCCTGTACCTGGGCCTGGCCTTTGCCCGGCTGGGGCAGCCCGAAAAGGCCGTGGCCGCCTGGCGCCAGTACCACAACACCGGCGAAGTGCGCATCATGCGCGAGCTGAACCTGCAGATCGCCCTGCTGGAATCCCCCGAAAAGCCCGACCTCGCCGACGTGGCCGAGGAGGTCGAGGAGACCATCCGCATCCGCAAGGAAGAGCTGCTGGCCGAGGCCGCCGGGGAGGCCTGACCCCCCCGCCCGGCCACCCGGGGCCCCGGCGCGCGCGGCGTGCCGGGGCCCCGGGCGGTTCAGGCCCCGGGGCGCCCAGGCTCGGGCTCCTGGCGCGGCTCGTACTCCCCGCCCGCGAAGGCCCCCGCCCCGGCCACGCGCTCCTCGTAGCGCGCGCCCCAGTCGCGCATGTCGCGCAGGATGGGCATCAGGCTGGCCCCCAGGTCCGTCAGGGCGTACTCCACCCGGGGCGGCACCTGGCGGTAGACCTCGCGGCGCACCAGCCCGTCGGCTTCCAGCTCGCGCAGGCAGCGGGTCAGCATGCGCTCGGTGACGCCGGGCAGGCCCCGGCGCAGCTCGCCGAAGCGCAGCACCCCGGCCTGGGCCAGGTGGTAGAGCACCACGGGCTTCCACTTGCCGCCGATGAGCTGCAACGTCAGCTCGAAAAAGCAGCGGTAGCGCCGCCCGTTGACTTCCTTCTCGCGGCAGGCTCCGGCCATGGCCGCCCTCCTTGCTATACTTTTTGATAGTACCTGTCTTTTTTGGCAGTACTTGCCATGTCGGAATCAAAGCATAATGAAGGAGGCACGCAAGTCAACCCAAACCCCGGAAGGAGAACGTCATGTACGCATTGGCCATCAACGGCAGCCCGCGCAAGGGCGGCAACACCGAGATCCTGCTGACCCACGCCCTGGCCCCCCTGGCCCGCGCGGGCTGGCAGACCGAACTGGTCGGCCTCTCCGGCAAGGCCGTCCACGGCTGCATCGCCTGCTACAAATGCTTCGAGAACAAGGATATGCGCTGCGCCGTGAAGAACGACGACCTGAACGACGTGCTGGAGAAGATCCTGCGCGCCGACGCGCTGATCCTGGGCACGCCGACCTACTTCACCGACGTAAGCGCCGAGATGAAGGCCCTGCTGGACCGCACCGGGCTGGTGTCCATCGCCAACGGCGCGGCCCTGCGCGGCAAGATCGGCGCGGCGGTGGTCGCCGTGCGCCGCGGCGGAGCCACCCACGCCTTCGACACCATCAACCACATGTTCCTGATGTCCCAGATGATCGTGCCCGGGTCCATCTACTGGAACATCGGCTACGGCCGCGACAAGGGCGAGGTCAACGCCGACGCCGAGGCCCTGGCCAACATGGAGCATCTGGGCCGCGCCGTGGACTGGCTGGGCCGGGCCATCGCGCCCCACCGCGAGGCCTACCCCCTGGGCGTGCGCCCCTAGCCCCACGCACCGCCGCATGGCGCCCCCGCTCCACCCCGGGGCGGGAGGCGCCATGCGGCGGCCTGCCCCCTGCATCTGCGCCGCCGCGAACCCCGGGCGCGGGCCATGACAACCAGGCGGCCCGCAGCCTCCTCAGCCGCCCCGATGCCCGAGCCCCCGCCCGGCGCCGCCGCCCGCCCCCTCGTCTCCGTTGTGCCCGCCGACCCTTTGGAGTATCAGGGCCTGTCGCCACGCCGCACCCCAACCCGCCGAGGCCTCCGATGCTCAACGCCCTGGTGCCCGTCTTTGCCGTGATCGTCCTTGGCCACGTCCTGCGCCGCGCGGACTTTCCCGGCGCAGGCTTCTGGGCCCAGGCCGAGCGGATGACCTACGTGCTGCTGTTCCCGGCGCTTCTGGTCAACACCCTGGCCCGGGCCGATTTCGGCGACGCCTCCACCCTGCCCATGGCCCTGGGGCTCATGGCCGGCCTGGCCCTGACCGGCGCCGGGCTGCTGGCCCTGCGCGGGCGCACGGGCCTGGACGGCCCGGCCTTCTCCTCGGTGTTCCAGGGCGGGGTGCGCATGAACACCTACGTGGGGCTGGCCCTGGTGGCGGCGCTCCACGGCCCCCACGGCCTGGCCCTGGCGGCGGTGGCCATGGTGGCCCTGATTCCGCTCATCAACCTGATGTGCGTGCCGGTGGTGGCGCGCCTGGGCGGCGGGGCCAACGGCCACGGGATGGGACTGGTGCGGGAGCTGGCGAAGAATCCGCTGATCCTGGGCTGCGTGGCGGGGTTCGCCCTGAACCTCTCGGGCCTGCGGCTGCCCGAAAGCGTCTACGAGGCCCTGGCCGTGCTGGCCCGGGCGGCCCTGCCCATGGGCCTGCTGGCCGTGGGCGCGGGCCTGCGCCCAGGGGCCCTGGGCGGCGCCCTGCGGCCCGCGCTGTGGGCCTCGGGAGCCAAGCTGGTCGTGCTGCCCCTGGCGACAGCCCTGCTGTGCCTGTTGTTCGGGGCCCGGGGCACGGCCCTGGACGTGGCCGTGATCTTCGCGGCCCTGCCCACGGCCACCTCGGCCTACATCCTGGCCCGCCAGCTCGGCGGCGACGCCGACCTCATGGCAGCCATCATCTCCGCCCAGACCCTGCTGGCGGCCCTGACCCTGCCCGTGGTCATCGCCCTGCTGGGCTAGCCGACCGGGCGCGCCGGGGGGTGCCGGGGGGCGAAGATCACCGCCCCGCACAGGGCCGTGAACGGCGCCACGGCCACCAGCCCGAAGGAGCCCGCCAGGGTCCGCAACACCTCGGCGGCCACGAAAACCAGATTGCTCGTGGTCGCCAGGGGCACGCCCTGGGCCATGAAGGCCATGAGCAGGGTCACAGCCCCGCCGCAGTAGGCCAAAAGCAGGGTGGTGGTCATGGTGCCGACCACGGCCCGGCCCACGCGCAGGCCCGAGCGCAGCAGTTCCCCCCGCCCCATGTCCGGCCTCTTGGCCGCCAGCTCGCCCATGCTCGCCGCCACGTCCATGGCCAGGTCCATCACCGCGCCCGAGGCGGAGAGGAAGACCCCGGCGGCGTAGATGCGCGCCAGGTCCAGGTGCTGGTATCCGGCGTAGAGCAGGGTTTCGGAAAAGGGCAGCACGGCCCCGTTCATGTGAAAGCGGGCCGTGAAGTACAGCGCCAGGGCGCAGGCCGTGCCCACGCCGAGCATGGTCCCGCAGAAGGCCGCCAGGCCCGTGCGCGTCAGCCCGGCCACCAGGAAGATGATGGCCGCCGACAGCAGTGTGGTCACCCCCAGGGTGGCCCACACCGGGTCCACCCCGCGCAGCAGCAGCGGCACCAGCACCTTCCACAGCACCACCCCCGCGAACACGAAGGACAGCAGCGCGCGGACCCCGGTCCAGCCCGCGAAGGCCACCAGCAGCGCGGCCAGGAGTCCCAGCAGCACCAGTTCCAGGTCCAGGCGGTAGTGGTCCTGCGGGTGGGCGAAGACCACGCGGCCCGCCTGGTCCTTGGTCAGCACCACGTGGGCCGTGTCGCCCGGGGCGAAGAGCTTGTCGCGCTCCATCTGCCCCAGCAGGGGGTTCACGGCCTCCAGCTCCAGGCCCCGCTGCGGGCCGGACAGCAGGCGCAGGGTCAGCCGCTGCTCGCCCACGGTCATCAGCCCCATGCGCTGGACCTGGGTGTCGTCCACGGCCAGCACCAGCGCCGGGCGCCCCTCGCCCTGCGCCGCCGGGGGCCCGGTGGGCAGCCAAGCCAGCACCGCCGTGAGCAGCGCAAAGGCCAGGGCCAGCACGGTGTCGCGCGACAGGCGCGGCGCAAGGGGGGGCCGGACGAGGCTCAAGGCAGGGCGGACGGCACGGTCCGCAAGGCGACGGTGCGGGCGGGCAGGGCCGGGCCGGGGCCAAGGCCCATGAGGGCCAGCAGCGTGCGGCCCAGGGCCGCGTTGTCGTAGGCGCCGCTGAACCGCTCCTGGCCCACGCCCAGGGCCGAGGTGCTCACCGGCACCCCGCTGTGGCGCTGGGAGGTCCAGCCCAGCCCGGCCTTGCGGCCCAGGATGCTGCCCAGGGCCACGACCAGCGGGTCGTAGCCGCCCGATGCGGGCGCCGGGCCGCCCCCGGCCGGGGAGCGGGCAAAGGCCGCGCGCAGCGTCTCCAGCTCGTGCGCGTCCAGGGCCAGGGGCGCGGCGCCGTCCGTGCCCAGGCCGAACAGCTCGCCCAGCAGGGGCAACAGGGCCTCGAAGCGCCCCAGGCCCGGGCCCCGGGCGAACCCGGGCAGCACCTCGTCGGCAAAGCGTTGCAGGGACATGCGCTGGTGGCGCAGCACCTCGGGAAAGGCCATGGGCCGCGTGCCCGACAGCGAGAGGGTCAGCCCTCCGCACTCGTGGTCGCCGGTGGCCACCACCAGCACCTGCCCGGGGCGGCTGGCGGCGAAGCGCGCAGCCACGCCCACGGCCCGGTCGAAGGCCAGGGTGTCGGCCAGGGCGGCGGCGGCGTCGTTGGCGTGGCAGGCCCAATCGATCTTGCCGCCCTCGACCATCATGAAGAAACCCTGGGGGTTATCCAGGAGTTCTATGCCTTTGGCCGTGAATTCGGCCAGGGTCACGTCCTCGGGAGTCATGTCCATGCTGTAGGGCAGGGACTGGCCGTCGCGCAGCCGGGCGTTGATGGCGATGGCCCGCTGCCCGGGCCGCAGCCCGGCCATGGCCTCGCGGCCCACGGCCACCTGCCAGCCCCAGGCCCGGGCCTGCCCCAGGGCGTCGCCCAGGGGGCTGCGGTCCCGGTTGCCCCCGGGGTCGCGCAGGCCGCCGCCGCCGAAGTAGTCGAAGCCGCTGGCCACCAGGGCACGGGCGATCTCGTGGTACTGCCCGCGCGAGGGCACATGGGCGTAGAAGGCCGCGGGGGTGGCGTGGTCCAGCGAGACGCTGGAGACGATGCCCACGCGCATGCCCCGGTCGCGCGCCAGCTCGGCCACCGAGGCCAGGGGGGCCAGGTCCGGCCCCAGGCCCAGGCGGCCCAGGCTGGTCTTGACGCCCGAGGCCAGGGCCGTGGCCGAGGCCGCCGAGTCGGTGACGAAGCTGTCGCTGGCGAAGGTCGTGGTCACGCCGTGGGCCGGGAAAGCGTCCATGGCCAGGGGGCGGCCCAGGTAGGCGGCGGCGGCGGCGCGCTGGGCGATGCCCATGCCGTCGCCGATGAACAGGAACACGTAGCGCGGCTCCTGCCCGCCCCTGGCGGCCCCCGGCAGGGCCGCCAGGGCCAGGGCCAGGACCAGGAAAAACAGGGCGGCGCGGCTTGCGCGGGGCATCGGCATCAGGGCCATGCGTGCTCCTTGGGGCAAAAGCCCCATGGTGCGAAGGACAACGAGGAAGGCGGCGCGGAAGGTGGGGTTCCGCGCCGCCCCTGTCCGCGAGGCTGGCGGAGGTTGCGGAGGTGGCGGACAAGTCCGCCCCTGTGGGGTGTGCCAGGACACGGTCTACCCCCCAAGGCCCTGCCTTGCATCGCGGGCAGGAGGCGATGCGGTGAACAATCCGTGACGGCCGGGCCCCGGGTCCGCCGTCTTGCCCCCGGCCCGGGTTTGGCGCATAGTCCGGCCATGGACGACCTGACCATCCCCTGCCCGGCCTGCGGCGCGCGGGCGGTGCTCACCGGGCGCTGAGCCACGGCGCGGGTGGCCTGCACGGGATGCGGGCTCATGCTCGACGCGCGGCACTGCCGCGAGGCCGTGGAGCAGGCGCGCGATGCGCCCTGGGAGGCCGCGCCTGGCGGCACGCCGGACACCGCGCCCCGGGCCGGGCGAAAAAGGGAGGAGACGCCGTGAGCTGGTTGCTGCTCATGCTGGCCGCCGCCGGGGCGGTGTACTACCTGCTGCGCGCGGGGCGCGAGTCCCGTTCGCGCTTCGCGGACATCCTGCGCCGCGAGGCCGAGGAACAGCGGCGCCAGCGCCCCGGTGGGCGCCCCCCGCGCCCGGGCGCCTAGCCCGCACGGCCATCCTCGCCCGGGCAGGCCCCGTCGCCGCGCGCAAACGCCAGGTTGCAGACATAGGTCAGCACCACGGCGAAGCCCGCCGCCGTGATCCCCAGCGCCGTGTTGAGAAACGGCGGGGACGACAGCGCCAGGCGGATGATCAGCGTGGTCAGCGCCAAGCCGGAGTTGCGGAACACCGCGTGGAACGACGGCAGGTAGCGCTGGGACAGCAGGACCACGAAGATGTCCGAGAAGATGAGCACGGTGTAGAAGACCTGGAAGAAATCCACCAGCTCCCCGCCTGCGGCGAAGCGCCAGCCGTTGTACAGCCCCAGCCCGCAGAACACCGCCAGCAGCGCCAGGGCCAGCACCTTCTTGGTGAGCACGAAGGCGTACAGCCCCGCCCCGTCGCGCACCGCCTCCTGGCCCCTGGGCAGGCGCGCGTAGACCCCCAGCAGGAAGAACACCACCAGCGCCCCCACCCCGTCGGACAGGATGCGCAGCAGCGTCTCCAGGTCGTCGGGGTAGTGGATCACGGTGTGCAGGTTCACCAGTTCCTTGAAGGAGTTGCGCATGAGAATCAGCGCCAGGATCTCGAACTGCTTGCCCACCGAGCGCGAGAAGGACCGGGGCAGCACGAAGATCATGCTGACCACCTCGACCACCAGCACCAGGGTGAAGGCGAAGTTCACGGCGTAGAACAGATTGGTGGGCAGGATGCGCGAAAGGTGCCCGCCGATGAGCCCCAGACGGTTGAGCTCGATGACCGCCAGCGAGCCCATGAAGGCCAGCACCAGCAGCGTGGCCACGCGGCGCACGGTGCGCTCCCGCTCCCAGAAGCAGTGCAGCGCGTCGAAAACGTGGGCCCCCGCCTCGAGCAGCCGATAGCCCAGGGGCATGTCCTGCCCGTTCCCGGCCATCTAGGCCACGCCCCGCTTGTTGAGGTAGGCCCCAAGGCCCATGTCGGTGCCGCGGATATGCGTGTCCAGCCACTCCCGGAGGAAGGCCAGGAACTCGTCGCGCAGGCCCGCGTCGTCGGCCAGGGCCTGGCCGAGGAAATCCACCGCGCGCATGCTGCACTGCATGTGCTCCTGGATGTGCGCGTCCATGCCCCGGTACTGGTGGGCGTCCATGTACCGTTCCTCGGTGGCGAAATGCTCGCGGGTGTACTCGCAGAACTCGTCCGCCGCCGCCAGCAGCGCCAGGGGCGGGCAGCTGGCGGCGCACAGCCCGTGCAGGGTGTTGACCAGCTCGAACAGCCGCCTGTGCTGCGCGTCGATTTCCGCCACGCCCACGCTCAGGCTCTCGTCCCATTCAATATACGCCATGTCCGTCCTTGCGCCCCGGGGGGCGGGCCGACGGCCCGGGCCGGGTGGCCACGCGCCGCCAGCAAACGGTAGCAAGTCGGCCTGGCGAAGGCAAGCCGGGCGGCCTTGCGCCCCCCCGCCAAGTGGGGCATAGTCCCGCCCAGCGCCATTCCGGAGACCCCATGAAGAAGACCACCCTGTCCGACGACATCCGCCGCCTGGAAGAGCTGCGCGCCGACGGCTTCCTCAGCGAGCGCCAGTACCTGCGCGAGCTGCACGAGGCCATGGCCCGCCACGAGCAGGAGGTCGTGCCGGACTGGGAACCGGCCCCGGACGCGCAGGACCTGGCCGCCCACAGCTCCCCCCGGCCCTACGACCCCGACGACGCCACCCGGCCCGAGACCCCGGCCCTGCACCTGGAACGCGACGGGGAGCCCGACGCCCCGGACCGGGACCAGGACCCCGCCCCCGGCCAGCCCGAAGAGCCCGTGCAGGCCGACCTCGCGGGCCCGGCCCGGGTCATCGTGCGCGGCAAGTCGCCCTGGGACGACACGGGCGACTCCGCCCTGGGCCTGCAATCCCCGCGCGCCAAAACCCAGGACGCCACCGCCGTCTTCGACCACGACAAGGCCAAGGCCGAGGCCGAGGCCCGGCAGCGCGAAAAGATCGCGCGCATGGCCGAGCACAGCAACCGCGCCCTGCGCCGCAGGCGCAACCCCGATGTGGCCCTGCTGCTGTCCCTGCTGTGGGCCGGGGTGGGCAACATCTACGTGGGCCAGCTGACCCCGGGGGTCGGCCTCGCCCTGCTGGGCGGTGCGTGCTGGATCGGCGTGGCCTACGGCATCTACGAACTGGCCTGGATCGCCCTGCCCCTGGGGCTGCTCTCCGGGGCCGTGGCCCGCAAGGCGGCGGACCAGAAGAACCGCGCCATCGACGCCCTGACCGACGCCCGTCTGCGCATGCAGCCCAAGGTCTCGCGGCTGAACGTGGAAAAATCCCTGCGCCCCGGCCCCGCCGCGCCGCCCAAGCAGGGCTGAGGCCCGCCCGCGCCCGCGCCCGTCCGCATCCTGCCCCCCGCAGTCCCGCCGCCCAGCCGCCCGCGTTTGACGCCGGGCGCGATTTTCATATAGGCTCGGGACTATGCCCCCCTGCGTCGCCAGCCCGGCGCGGCCCGCGCACGGCGGGGCCCGCACGCCGAAGCGGTGCGCGCGCGTTTTTTCCGCCCCCCTTGACCCACGTCAAACACCGCGACCACACCTGCCTGTACTCCTGGGGCTGACGGCACCTGCCGCCAACACGAGCAATGCAACTTCCAACCAGGAGGACAACCATGTTCTGTTACCAGTGCGAGCAAACCGCCAAGGGCGTGGGCTGCGACAAATACGGCGTCTGCGGCAAGGGCCCCGATGTCGCCGCCCTGCAGGACCTCTTGACCTACGCCGTGCGCGGGCTGGCCGTGGTGGCCCACGCCGGGCGCGCCGTGGGTGTCACCGACCGCGAGGTCAACCGCTTCACCGCCGAGGGCCTCTTCAGCACCCTGACCAACGTCAACTTCGACCCCGCGCGCTTCGAGTCCGTGCTCATCCCCCGGGCCGTGGAGCTGCGCGAGCGCCTGAAGGCCGCCGTGGCCGCCGCCGGGGGCCCGGCCCGCTTCGACGAGCCCGCCGCCAACTGGACCCCCGACCGCCTGACGCCCCTGGCCGCCCAGGCCGAGGCCTTCGACATCCACCGCGACCACAGCGCCGACCCCAACGTGAAAAGCGTGCAGCATATCGTGCTCTTCGGCCTGCGCGGCATCGCGGCCTACGCCGACCACGCCGCCATCCTCGGCCAGGAGGACGACGCGGTCTACGCCTTCATGCACAAGGCCCTGGCCGCCGTGTACGACACCAGCCTGGACCTGGGCGCCTGGGTCGGCCTGGCCCTGGAGGCCGGCGCCACCAACCTGCGGACCATGGAGCTGCTCGACGCCGCCAACACCGGCACCTACGGCCACCCCGTGCCCACGCCCGTGCCCCTGGGGCCCAAGGCGGGCAAGGCCATCCTCGTTTCCGGCCACGACCTCAAGGACCTGCGCGACCTGCTGGAGCAGACCCAGGGCAAGGGCATCACCATCTACACCCACGGCGAGATGCTGCCCACCCACGGCTACCCCGAGCTCAAGAAGTACCCCCACTTCCACGGACACTACGGCACGGCCTGGCAGAACCAGCAGAAGGAATTCGCGGCCTTCCCGGGCGCCATCCTCATGACCACCAACTGCATCCAGAAGCCTACCACCTACATGGACCACATCTTCACCACCGGTCTGGTGGGCTGGCCCGGCGCCGCGCACGTCAAGAACGGCGACTTCGGCCCGGTGATCGACAAGGCCCTGGCCATGCCCGGCTTTGCCGCCGACGCGGACAAGGGCTCCGTGCTCACGGGCTTCGGGCGCAACGCCGTGCTCGGCGTGGCCGACAAGGTCATCGACGGCGTGCGTTCCGGCGCCATCCGCCACTTCTTCCTGGTGGCCGGGTGCGACGGCGCCAAGCCCGGGCGCAACTACTACACCGAGTTCGTGGAAAAGGTGCCCGCCGACTGCGTGGTGCTGACCCTGGCCTGCGGCAAGTTCCGCTTCTTCGACAAGCAGCTGGGCGATATCGGCGGCATCCCGCGCCTGCTCGACATCGGCCAGTGCAACGACGCCTACTCGGCCATCCAGATCGCCACGGCCCTGGCGGGCGCCTTCGGCTGCGGGGTCAACGACCTGCCGCTGTCCATGGTCCTGTCGTGGTACGAGCAGAAGGCCGTGGCCATCCTGCTGACCCTGCTGCACCTGGGCGTGAAGAACATCCGCCTGGGCCCGAGCCTGCCCGCGTTCATCACCCCGGCGGTGCTGGACTTCCTGGTCCAGAACTACGGCATCCGGCCCATCACCACCCCCGACGAGGACCTGGCGGCCATCCTCGGCTAGCCGGCGCCCGCGAGGGGCCACGCCACACGCAAGGCCGGGGCACGCGCCCCGGCCTTTTTGCGTGCTCCGGCCGGGTGTTTCCGGGTCCGGCGCCGGAATTTGACCCAGGTCAAAAACTTCGGCCTCACGGCTTGATATCTTTGGCGCAATCCGCGCCCGGCCCGGCCCTGGGCAACGGCGGCTGCCAAGCGCCGAAGCAGTCCGGAAAACGCGCCGCGCGCACCGCGCCATGGCCCGGATGAACATTTTTCTCCACACGATGGAATTATTTTGCTATGGGATAACGAAAATGTAGCCTGCCGCAACGCGCTGACGCATACGGGCCCGCCAGGCCCGAGCCGATACCGCACCCCAGACCGAGGAAGAGAGGAGGACTTATGACCCGGACCAAGGACAGCACATGGTGGCGCGGACTGCGCCTGGCCCTGCCCCCGGCCATCGCGGGCATGGTGCTGGTGGTCGGGGCGGCCCTGGCCATGACCGCCACGGATCAGGCGCCGTTTTGCGGCAGCTGCCACTCCATGGCCGAGGCCGCGCTGACGCACAAGCGCTCGGTGCACGCGGAGCTGGCCTGCAACGAATGCCACGCCCCGCACAACCTGGTGGCCAAACTGCCCTTCAAGAGCAAGGAAGGCCTGCGCGACATCTGGGCCACGGCCACCAGCTCCGTGCCCGACCTGATCCACCCCGGAGGCGACACCAGGCGCGTGACCCAGGAGAACTGCCAGCGTTGCCACGGCGCGACGACCTCCACGGTCATCATGCAGAGCAAGGAGTTCTGCACCGACTGCCACCGCCACGTGCCCCACAGCCCCAAGATCCCCGTAGCCAAGAGGAGCGCCGCCGATGCGTAGCATGAAAATCACCGTCGCCATGCTGGCCGCGGCCCTGGCCCTGGTCCTGGCCGCCTGCACCGACATGTCCGACCCCAAGACCCCGCAGTTCAAGACCGACCTGCCCGAGACGGAAATCCGCAACTCGTCCTTCAAGGACGAATTCCCCCTGCACTACGAGACCTTCCTGCGCAACAACGAGTCGGAGATCATGACCGAGTACGGCGGGTCGGTGGCCTACAACAAGCACGACAACGTCAGCCCCCTGCCCGAGGGCTACAAACACGCCCAGCCCTACCTGAAAAACCTCTGGCTGGGCTACCCCTTCAGCTACGAATACCGCGCCGCGCGCGGCCACACCTACGCCCTCAAGGACATCCTGCACATCGACCGCATCAACCGCTACGACGAGAAGGGCGGCCTGCCCGCCACCTGCTGGAACTGCAAGACGGCCAAGATGAACGAGTTCGTCGGCGAATACGGCGACGAGTTCTGGGCCAATGATTTCAACAAGTTCCGCGAGCAGGTGGACATGGACGACAACACCATCGGCTGCGCCAACTGCCACGACCCGCGCACCATGGACCTGCGCCTGTACTCCGTGCCCCTCAAGGACCATCTGGCCGCCGAGGGCAAGGACTTCGCCACCATGCCGCGCAACGAGCAGCGCGCCCTGGTCTGCGGGCAGTGCCACGTGGAATACTACTTCCAGGACAAGGGCTTCGGCCCGGCCAAGAAGCCCGTGTTCCCCTGGTCCATGGGCAAGAACCCCGAAGAGATCTACGAGTACTACAAGACCCACGGCGACACCACGACCCCCGGCTTCGAGGGCAACTTCGTGGACTGGGTGCACCCCGTGTCCCAGACGCCCATGCTCAAGGCCCAGCACCCCGAGTACGAGATGTGGGGCGACGGCGTGCACGGCGCGGCGGGCGTCTCCTGCGCCGACTGCCACATGAGCTACGTGCGCCTGGACGGCAAGAAGAAGATGTCCACCCACCACTGGACCTCGCCCCTCAAGGACCCGGACCTCAAGGCCTGCCGCCAGTGCCACACCGACAAGACCCCCGACTACCTGCGCGAGCGCGTGGTCTACACCCAGGACAAGATCTGGGAGCAGCTCATGATCGCCCAGGACATCTCCGTCAAGGCCCACGAGGCCATCCGCATGGCCGCCGAATACCAGGGCGCCAAGCCCGCAGGGTACGACCAGCTCATGATCCAGGCCCGCGAGATGTGCCGCAAGGGTCAGTTCTTCTGGGACTACGTGTCCGCCGAGAACAGCGTGGGCTTCCACAACCCCACCAAGGCCCTGAACACCCTGGCCCAGTCCCAGCGCTACAGCCAGCAGGCCGTGGACATCGCCATCCGCGCGGCGGCCTTCACCACCGCCGAGGCCCTGTCCGGCGACATCAAGGAGCTGGTGCCGCCCATCATGCACCACAGCCGCGAGCTGCAGATGGACCCCGAGCACATGGCCAGCCACAAGTGGTTCAAGTACCTCAAGCTGACGCCCAAGGCCGAGAAGGTCTGGGAAGGCAACAAGCGCCTGCTGCCCGCGCCTGCGGCCAGCTAGGCTGACGGGCCCTGCGGCCCGGGGCTTGCCCCCGGGCCCGGCCCCTGGTAGTGCGGTCCATGGCCCGGGGCGACCCGGGCCATGGACCGCACACACATTCCCGGGAGGGGACCATGCACATTCCCGCCGACGCCCAGCCGACCCTCGAGGCCTTCCTGCGCCTGGTGCGCGATACCCTGCCCGCCGAAGCCGGGCTGCGCCCGGCCCCCGACGCCTGGACCCTCAAGGAGATCGTCGGCCACCTCATCGACAGCGCCAGCAACAACCACCAGCGCTTCGTGCGCCTGCAATTCGGCAGCCTGGAGCACTTTCCGCCCTACGAGGCCGAGCCGTGGGTGGCCGCCCAGCGCTACGCCGAAGCCGACTGGACCTCCCTGGCCCTGCTCTGGAAGGCCTACAACGACCACCTGCTGCACGTGATCCAGGGCATCCCCGAGGCCGCCCTGGCCAACGCCTGGCAGCACCCCGACGGGCCCAAAACCCTGGAATTCCTGGTGCGCGACTACTACGCCCACCTGAGCCTGCACGTGGACCACTACGCCACACGCCTGGCCGAAGTCCGCGCCATGGGCTGACCCGGGCCGCACCAAACGCCAAGGGCCGACCCCCCGCCAGGGGGGTCGGCCCTTTTGCCTGTGGTGCCGGGGCGCCGCGCGGGCGCCTATCCGGCCTTGATCTCGATGCGCCGGGGCTGGGAGGCCTCGGCCTTGGGCAGGAACAGTTCCAGAACGCCGTTGGTCAGGCTGGCGCGGATGCGCTCGCGGTCCACGGTGTCGGAGAGCTTGAAGGCCCGGCGGTACTCGCAGCTGCCGAACTCCACCTCGAGGTACTTCTCGCCCTCGGGCAGGTCCGTGCAGGCGCGCCCGCTGACCACCAGCTCACTGTCCTCCAGGTCGATGGACAGGGCGTCCTTGCCCACGCCGGGCATATCCATGAAGATATGGAAGCCGTCCTCGCGCTCGATGATGTCCGCCGGCTGGCGGAAGCGCGGCACGCTGGCTTCGGTCTGCTGGGTCTTGGCGATATCGTTGCTCATGGGGCACCTCCCTGGCAGGCCGCTGGAAAAAGGCGCTCTGCTGCGTTGCCCAAAAAATCCAAACCCTCACGTCTGTCTTGCTACGCAGCGGTCCTGGATTTTTTTCGCGCCTTGCATCTCACCATTTTCGAACGGCCTGAAAAACAGAATTTTTTCAACAGTGCGCTAGGACATCTGGATGTCGATCTTCTTGGGCTTCACTGCCTCGGACTTGGGCAGCACGATGTCGAGCACCCCGTCGGCCAGGGTGGCGCGCACGCCGTCGCGCTCCACGGGCACGTTGAGGGTGATGACCCGCTGGAACACGCCCGCCGGGCGCTCCTGGCGGAAGTACTTGCCCTCGGGGGCCTTGCGCTCGCCCTTGATGACCAGGCTGCGCCCGGTCAGCGTCAACTCCACGTCCTGCATGGCCGTGCCGGGAATCTCGGCCCGGATGCGGATGTGGTCATCGTTCTCGCTGATGTTCAGGGGCGGGTAGGCCGCGCGCCGCTGGGCCAGGGTCGCCGGGCCGAAGAAGTCCTCGAACATCTTGTCCCAATACCTGGGAAAGTTGTAGAAGGAGCCGAAATCGATCACCATGCCTCTACCCTCCGTCTTGGGATATTGTTGCACGTGGCTCATTGGCCTCTTTTCGCAGTGGAAAGTAAGCAGGCTTCGTTCCATGTCAAGACCACCCTGGACCGAAAACAGCGTACAACGCCCCTGGGCTCCCGCGCTCCATTGGCAGGGCGTGCCCGGGGCATGCACCGCGCCCTGCGGCCCCGGGCCGCGCATGGCGCCCCGGCCCCTGGCGCGGCGCGCAGCGGCGCGGGGGCGTCACCGGGCCGCAACCTTCGCCATCCAATTGCCATCATCCGCAGCTTGCCGCCAGGGGCCGATATGGAGTATGGCTTCCGGATAAGCACCTCTTTTCCTTTCGGGAAGGGGCACCCCCAAACAAGGAGCCACGTCATGCGCAAGACCCTGCTTCTCCTGATGCTCGCCCTGCTGGCCGTCTCCGCCACGGCCCAGGCCGAGACCCTGAAGCTGCTCACCTGGAAGGGCTACGCCCCCAAGGAGCTGGTGGACAAATTCCAGGCCGAGACCGGCGTCACCGTGGAAGTCACCTACTCCAACAACGAGGAAATGATCGCCAAGCTGCGCGCCACGCGTGGCGCGGGCTTCGACCTGGCCCAGCCCAGCCAGGACCGCATCTCCTCCGTGCAGGAGGAGTTCGGCCTCTACCAGCCCATCGACTTTTCCAAGGTCCAGGCCGATCTGTTCATCCCCTCCATGCTTGAAGCGGTGAAGAAGAACACCCTGGTGGGCGGCGCGTCCTACGCCGTGCCCTTCTGCTGGGGCACCTCGGGCCTGATCATCAACGCCGACAAGGCCGCCGGGGTGGATTCCTTCAAGGCCCTGCTCGACCCGCAGTTCAAGGGCCGCGTGAGCTACCGCCTGAAGCGCCCCATCCTCATCGCCATGGGCTTCGCCCTGGGCTATGACCCCTTCGCCCTGTACTCCGACCCCGCCGCCTACCAGGCCATGCTCGACAAGGTTGCCGAGACGCTCATCGCCGCCAAGCCCATGGTCAAGAACTACTGGGCCAACGGCGACTCGCTGCTCGAGTCCATGCGCTCGGGCGAAGTCTACGTGGCCAAGGCCTGGGACAACGGCGGCTGGAAGCTGCACGCCGAGAACCCGGCCATCGACTTCGTGGCCCCCAAGGAAGGCGCCCTGGGCTGGATCGACACCTTCGCCATCCCGGCCAAGGCCGAGAACGTCGAGGCGGCCTACAAGTGGATCAACTTCATGCTGCGCCCCGAGAACGCCGGGTTGTTCACCACCGCCGAGAACACCCCCACCGCCTCCAAGGACGCCAACGCCCACGTGGCCGCCGACGTGCGCGCCAACTTCGAGCGCTCCTTCCCGCAGGCGACCATCGACAACATCAAGTGGTACCCGCCCGTCCCGGCCAAGCTCGAGGCCATGGAAGGCAAGGTGCTGGACAAGATCAAGGCCGCCCAGTAAGCAGAGTGCGGCGACGTTGGGGGGCGGGCCACCGCCCCCCTTTATTTTTCGCAACGACCAACCTCCCGGGCTGCGCATGGAAAACGATCTCAGCGTCAGCAACCTGACCAAACGCTTCGGCGATTTCGTGGCCGTGGACGACGTGTCCTTCGACGTTCCGGCGGGCTCGTTCTTCTCCATCCTCGGCCCCTCGGGCTGCGGCAAGACGACCATGCTGCGCATGGTCGCCGGGTTCGAGGAGCCCACCTCGGGCACCATCGCCATCCGCGGCCGCGACATGGCCCAGGTGGCGCCCAACCGCCGCCCGGTGAACCTCGTGTTCCAGCACCTGGCCCTGTTCCCGATGATGAACGTGGCCCGCAACATCGCCTTCGGGCTGGAGCGCCGGGGCACCCCCCGGGCCGAGATCGCCCGGCGCGTGGAGCGCACCCTGGAGCGCGTCGGCCTGCCGGGCTTCGGCGCCAAGGAGATCGCCCAGCTCTCCGGCGGCCAGAAGCAGCGCGTGGCCATCGCCCGCTGCCTGGTGCTGGAGCCCTCGGTGCTGCTGCTGGACGAACCCCTGGGCGCCCTGGACCTCAAGCTGCGCGAGCAGATGAAGGTCGAGCTGAAAAAGCTCCAGGCCAAGGTGGGCACCACGTTCATCTACATCACCCACGACCAGTCCGAGGCGCTGGTGATGTCCGACGCCGTGGCGGTCATGAACAAGGGCCGCTTCGAGCAGGTCGGCAGCCCCCAGGAGCTGTACGGCGACCCCGCCACGCCCTTCGTGGCCGGGTTCGTGGGCGATTCCAACATCTGGGAGGGCATGGTGGGCGAGTGCTCCGGCGCCCTGGCCACCATCCGCACCGACGAGGGCTTCATCTTCGGGGCCCGCTTCCGGGGGGCCTGCGCCCCGGGCACCCCGGTGCGCCTGTTCCTGCGGCCCGAGGCCATGCGCATCGAGCCCGCCGACGCCACGGGGCTGAACACCTTCCGGGCCACGGTCAAGGCCCTGCTGTTCGACGGCGCCAACAGCCGCCTGCTCACCGTGACCCCCGCCGAGCACGAACTGCTGGTGACCCTGCCCCAGAACCGGCGCTTCGACCACATCCGCCCCGGCCAGGAGATCACCCTGGGCTGGCACCCCGAGTCGGGCATCTGCTTCCGGCGGGAGGGCGACGATGCGTAGGGCGCGCCTGGGGTTCTGGCTGTTCCTGGCCCCGGTGCTGGCCTGGCTCGTGCTGCTCATCATCCTGCCGCACCTGGACCTGCTGATCATGAGCCTGCGCGACGGCTCGGGCGCCCGCGCGGCCTGGACGCTGCAAAACTACGCCAACTTCTTCGGCGAGCCCATCTACTGGCTGACCTTCGTGCGCACGGCCATGTATTCCATCATCACCACGGCCATCACCTTCCTTTTGGCCATGCCCGTGGCCTTCTACATCGCCAAGGTCGCCCGGGTGCGGTTGCAGGGCTTTCTGCTCACGCTTTTGCTGCTGCCCTTCTGGGTCAGCGAGCTGGTGCGCATCTACGGCTGGATGATCCTGTTGCGCGAGTCGGGGGTGGTCAACTTCGCGCTGCTCAAGCTGGGCGTCATCGACGCGCCCATCGAGATGCTCTACAACGACGCGACCATGATCATGGGCCTGGTGTACACCTCCATGCTGTTCATGGTCGTGCCGCTGGTCTCGGCGGTGGAGAGCCTGGACGACAGCCTCATCGAGGCCGCCCACGACCTGGGCGCCGGGCGGGCGGTCATCTGGTGGCGCATCATCCTGCCGCACTGCAAGCCGGGCATCACCTCGGGCTCCATCGTGGTCTTCATGCTCTGCCTGGGCAACTACCTGACGCCCAACCTCATGGGCGGCAAGAACTCCCTGTGGTTCACCGAGCAGATCTACAACCAGTTCATCGCCAGCTTCAACTGGAACCAGGGCGCAGCCTTCGGCTTCCTTTTGCTGGCGCTCAGTTCGGCCATCATCTGGCTGGGGCTCAAGCTCTCGGGCCAGAAGCTCGGGGAGGTGGCGTCGTGATCCGCACCCTGCCCAACTCGCGGGCCTATTCCTGGTCCTATGCGGCCTTCGTGGGCCTGTACTTCGTGTTCCTGTTCGCGCCCCTGGCCGTAACCTGCGTTCTGGCCTTCAACGACTCCAACTTCCCCTCCCTGCCGTGGTACGGCTTCACCACCGACTGGTTCACCTCGCCGGGCCCCGGGCGGGTGGGCATCTTCCACGACGCCCAGAACCTGCGCTCCATCTGGACCAGCTTCCAGACCGCCTTCTGGGTCAGCGTCATGGCCGTGGTGGTAGGCACCTGCGCGGCCTTCCTCTTCGAGCAGGAGGACTTTCCCTTCAAGGGCCCGCTGTATTTCCTCATGCTGGCGCCGCTGGTCATCCCCGGGGTCATCCTGGGCATCTCGCAGCTTCTGGCCGCCAACACGGCGGGGTTCTTCATCGAAGACGTATTCAAGGTGGACGTGCCCTTCCTGCGCCCGAGCTTCTGGCTGGTGGTACTCGGCCAGTTCTCGTTCATCACGACCTTCGTGGCCCTGGTGGTCTCGGCGCGGCTGCGCAAGTTCGACCGCGCCCTGGAGGAGGCCGCCCTGAACCTGGGCGCCAACCGCTGGCAGGTCATCGTGCACATCACCCTGCCCTACCTGCGCCCGGCCATCATTGGCGCGGGCACCGTGGCCTTCCTCATGAGCTTCGAGAACTTCAACACCACCCTGTTCCTGGTGGGCTCGGAGCCGACCCTGCCCATCAACCTCTACCTCCAGGTGCGCGACGGCTCCACCCCGGTCATCAACGCCATCTCGCTGCTGCTCATCGCGGGCAGCTCCGTGCTGGCGGTGGCCAACCTGTGGCTGTCGCGCAAGAGCGCCTGACCGGGGCCGCCCGGCGCGCGCGCAACGCACCGCCCGCAACGCAAAAAACGGGGCCGCCCCAGCCAGGGGCGGCCCCGATCCGTTTTCCGGCTGCGCGCGCGGCGTGGGCTACTGGGCCCGGTTCGCCCACTGGTCCAGGGGCACGGCCTCCTCGATCAGCATCACCGGAATCTCGTCCTGCACGGGGTAGACGACCTTGCAGGTGTCGCAGCGCAGGCCGTCCTGCTTGTCCAGGAGCACGACCTCGCCCTTGCATTTGGGGCAGGCCAGGATGTCCAGCAGGTCCTTGTTGAGCGTCATGGGGTGCCTCCTTGTTGGCAGTGGGGCGACTCTAGCCCGAATCCGCCCGCGCTTCAAGCCGGGGCAGGCCGCACCCGCCCGCCCCGGCCCCGGGCGTTGACAGCCCCCCCGCCATGCCCTAGCTCAAAGGCAGGGGCCCGCGCCGGGCCCGCAACCGCAAGCCAGGGGACGCCCATGCCCGGAATCGACCTGCACACCCATTCCACCGCCTCCGACGGCACCCTGACCCCGGCGGAGCTGGTGGCCCTGGCCAGACGCAGCGGGCTCGAAGCCCTGGCCCTGACCGACCACGACACCAGCGCCGGGCTGCCCGAGGCCCTGGCTGCCGGGCGCCGCGAAGGCGTGGAGGTCATCGCGGGCTGCGAGCTGTCGGTGACGTCGCCCTCGGGCTTCATGCACCTGCTGGGGCTGTTCCTGCCCGAGCGCCCGGCCCGACTGGAAGAGGGCTTCGTCTGGCTCAACGAGCGCCGCGCCAGCCGCAACACGCGCATCGTGGACAAGCTGCGCGCCCTGGGCATGGACGTGACCTACGAGCGCGTGCTGGAAATCGCGGGCGAGGGCACCGTGGGCCGCCCGCACCTGGCCCTGGCCATCATGGAAGCCGGGGCCGCGAGCTCCGTGCAGGAGGCCTTCGACCGCTACCTGGGCTCCACGGGCCGGGCCTACCTGCCCAAGGACAAGTTCACCCCCGCCAAGGCCCTGGAAATCCTGCGCGCCGAGGGCGCCACCACCATCCTGGCCCACCCCTACACCCTGGAGCTGGACGGCCCGGCCCTGCGCGCCCTGCTCGTGGAACTGAAGGACCTGGGCCTGGACGGCATCGAGGCCCACTACACCGAGCACACCCGCTCCCAGACCGAGGCCTACCTCGCCCTGGCCGCCGAGCTGGACCTCGTGGTCAGCGGCGGGTCGGACTTCCACGGCGCGGTCAAGCCCGCCATCGCCCTGGGCCGGGGCCGGGGCGGCCTCAGCGTGCCCTACAAGGTGCTCGAAGACATCAAGACCCACCGCCGGACCCGGGGCCTGCCCGCGTAGCCTGGCGCGCGGCCCGGGGCGCCGTGAAAACAGTTGAAATGCCCCGTGGGCCGTGTACAGTACGCACGGGGGAAGACAAACCCCCGAATCGAAGGACAAAACAGACCGCACAAGCAATCCGCCCCGCCCTGCGGGGACGGCGACAAAGGAGGCCTCCCATGCTCGTAGGCAACTGGATGAGCAAGAATCCCGTCACCGTGACCCCCGACACGTCCATGATGCGGGCGTCCAAGACCCTCAAGGACAAGCACATCCGCAGCCTGTGCGTGGCCGACGACAAGGGCGTGCTGCTGGGCATCATCACCGACCGCGACGTCAAGGAAGCCTCACCCTCCAAGGCCACGACCCTGGACGTGCACGAGCTGTACTACCTGCTGTCGGAGATCAAGGTGAAGGACATCATGTCCACCAAGCTCGTCACCATCTCCCCCGAGGAGTCCGTCGAGAAGGCGGCCATCCTGATGATGGACCACAAGATCGGCGGCCTGCCCGTGGTGGACAAGGCGGGCAAGCTGGTGGGCGTCATCACCCAGACCGACGTGTTCAACGTGCTCATCTCCATCACCGGCGTGCTGCACGGCGGGTTGCAGATCGCCATCGACCTGCCCGACGAGCCCGGCACCCTGGGCGGCGTCATCGCCGTGCTCAACGCGCACAAGGCGCGGATCATGAGCGTGCTCACGGCCTACGAGCCCGAGGGCGTGACCTCGCGCAAGGTCTTCATCCGCATCCAGGACATGGACCGCTCCCTGGAAACCAAGCTCATGGACGAACTGCGCGCCAAGTACACCATCCTGTTCACCCTGCGCGACGAAAAGCACCCGGCCCTGAAGTAGCCCCCGCCCCACCCGGAACGTTCAACGGCCCCGCCGCACCAGCGGCGGGGCCGTTTTGCGTGCGCCCGGCGCGCCCGGCCTCAGCCCGCCGCCGCCGGAACATGCGCCAGGACCAGGGAGGCCACCAGCGACAGGGCCAGGGTCCAGTTGAAGGCCAGCACCCGGGGCCGCGTGTTCAGGAAACGGCCCACGCCAACGCCCAGCAGGGCCCAGGCGCTGAAGCAGGGCAGGACCATGGCCGCGAACAGCGCGGCGATGACCAGCACCTCGGTGAACATGCCCGCGCCGCCGGTGGTGAACAGCGACACCGCGCCGATGTACATCATCCAGCACTTGGGGTTCAGCCACTGGAAGACCGCCGCCTGGCCGAAGGTCAGGGGCCGGGCCGCGCCCTGCGCTCCCGCCGGGCCCAGCTGCCCGGAAAAGCGCGTGATCTTCC
Organism: Desulfocurvus vexinensis DSM 17965; assembly: GCF_000519125.1. Classification (NCBI taxonomy): domain Bacteria; kingdom Pseudomonadati; phylum Thermodesulfobacteriota; class Desulfovibrionia; order Desulfovibrionales; family Desulfovibrionaceae; genus Desulfocurvus; species Desulfocurvus vexinensis. The sequence continues at coordinate 106,849 of NZ_KI912582.1, read as the reverse complement.
AGGCCAGCCAGAGCATGTAGGCCGAGCCGACCACGTCGAGCACCGTGTGCAGCACCGGCCAGGCCAGAAACAGCCGCCCCAGCCCCACGCCCACCAGCACGCACATCACCGGCAGGCTGACCAGGGCGCCCAGGATGTGCGGCAGGCAGCTGCGGTAGCCGTGGTTGGCGCCCGAGGCCGTGAGCACGATGTTGTTGGGCCCGGGGGTCACGGTCATGGTGAAGCAGAACAGGGCCAGGGGCACGAGGTCCATGGGGGTGGGCGGCACGGGCGTCTCCTCGGGGCGGCCGCCGCGCGGCAGGCGGGCGGCTCGGGTGCTGCGGCGCCGGGCGGGATGCCCGGCGCGCCCCCTGTCTACGATTGACACAATCCGCGCGTCAAAATATCAATTGTCACCATGACAATTCATTTCCCCCTGCCCGGGCCCGGCACCCCGGGCCCCAGGTACCTGGCCCTGGCCGACGCCATCGAGGCCGCCGTGCGCAGCGGGGCGCTGCCCCCGGGCGCGGCCCTGCCCACCCACCGCGAGCTGGCCGTGGCCATGGGCGTCACCGTGGGCACCGTGACCCGGGGCTACGCCGAGGCCGCCCGGCGGGGGCTGGTGCGCGGCGAGCGGGGCCGGGGCACCTTCGTGGGCCAGGAGCACGAGGGCTTCGCCCGGCTGCTGGACCAGGGCGCCCCGAGCGCCGCGCCCGGGCCCGGGCCCGGGGCGCCGCCCGCAGCCGGGCCCTTCCCGCCCCCGGCCCTGGCTGGCGCCCCCGGCGGGGCCGCCACCCCGCTGGACATGGGCCTGACCGCCGCCTACCAGCACCTCGGGCCGGACCTGGGCCGCGTGCTGGCGCACATCGCGCGCTCCCCGGGGCTGGCCGACCTGGTGGGCCGCCACGGCGCGCGCGGCCTGGGGCGCCACCGCGAGGCCGGGGCCGCCTGGGCCCGGGCCTACGGCTGCCCGGCCCGGCCCGCCGACGTCCTCGTCACCGCCGGGGCGCAGCACGCGCTGCTGGTGGCCCTGGGCGGGCTGCTGGGCCCGGGCGAGCGCGTGGCCGTGGAGCACCTGACCTATCCGTTGGTCAAGCCCCTGGCCAAGCGCCTGCGGCTGCACCTGGTGCCCGTGGCCCTGGACGCCCACGGCCTGGACCCCGACGCCCTGGCCCGGGCCTGCGCGCGCCAGCGCGTGCGCGCCCTCTACGTCATGCCCGCCTGCCAGAACCCGACCACCGTACACATGCCCGAGTACCGCAGGCACGAGGTGGTGGCCGTGTGCCGCCGCTTCGGGCTGCGCATCATCGAGGACGACGTGTACGCCCTGACCGTGGACGAGACCCTGCCGCCCCTGGCGGCCCTGGCCCCGGAGCTGGGCTGCCTCGTGGCCGCGACCTCCAAGGTGCTGTGCGACAGCCTGCGCGTGGCCTTTCTGCGCGCCCCGGCGGCGGACCTGCCCGCCCTGGAGGCCGCCGTGGAGTGGACCTCGTGGAAGGCCGCCCCGCTCATGGCCGAGGTCTTCACCCAATGGCTGGCCGACGGCACCGTGCAGCGGACCATCGCGGCCAACCGCGCCGAGGCCGGGGCGCGCAACGCGCTGCTGGCCGAGGTGCTCGGGCCGGACACCTGCCGCGCGCGGCTCACGGGCTACTTCGCCTGGCTGCCCCTGCCGCGCCGCTGGCGCGCCGTGGAGTTCGCCGCCGAGGCCGCCCGGCGCGGGGTGGTGGTGGCCCATGGCGAGCACTTCGCCGTGGGCACGGCCCAGGCCGAGCAGGGCGTGCGCCTGTCGCTGCTGGGCGCGCGCACCCGCGAAGCCTTGCGCCACGGGCTCGAAACCCTGGCCGGGCTGCTGCGCCTCTAGCCCGCCGCCCCCCAGGAGCCGCTGAAACAAGCCGCCAGAAAACGCGTTTCCAGGCGCTTTGCAGCTATTTCATCCGTTTTTATCCAGATGTTCCGCAGAAGCGCAAAAAATCGCATTGGAAGACCAAAAAAATCCGTGCCGGACCGAAAATCTCGCATCCCCCTTGTATCCGCTTTTTCGCGTATGCTATAGGACTGCTCCCCGAACGAAAAATCGCCCGATGCTATAAGGAAAGGGAGAACCGATGACCCGCAAAGACAGAACCGAAGGAATCTATTCGCGCCGCGAGGTGCTCGACGAGTCCGAGCGCAGGCAATACTACACCATCCAGTTGAAGGAGCTGCTCTCCTACGCCTACCGCTACTCCGAGGACGTGAAGAAGCGCTTCGACCGCGCCCAGTTCAACGTCGAGAAGTTCAAGACGCTCAATGACTTGAAGCACATCCCCATCCTCAAGAAGAAGGAACTGATCTTCCTGCAGTCCATGGGGCCACGCCTGGGCGGGCTGCTGACCAAGGACCTGGGCGAGCTGCGCCGGGTGTTCCTCTCCCCGGGCCCGATCTTCGACCCCGAAGACCGCGGCGAAGACTACTGGGGCTGGACCGAGGGCTTCTACGCGGCGGGCTTCCGCCCCGGCGACCTGGCCCAGGTGACCTTCAACTACCACCTGACCCCCGCCGGGCTGATGTTCGAGGAGCCGCTGAAGAACCTGGGCTGCGCCGTGGTGCCCGCCGGGCCCGGCAACACCAGCACCCAGATCGACATCCTCCAGAAGCTGCGCGTCACCGGCTATGTGGGCACCCCGAGCTACCTGGTGCACCTGGCCCAGAAGGCCGAGGAGGCCGGGCTGAACCTGCGCAAGGATCTCTTCGTGGAGGTCGCCTTCGTCACCGGCGAAAAATTCCCCGAAAAGACGCGCGCCACCCTGGAGAAGAAGTTCGACCTCATCATGCGCCAGGGCTACGGTACCGCCGACGTGGGCTGCATCGGCTACGAATGCTTCCACACCAACGGCCTGCACATCGCCAACCGCGCCTTCGTGGAAATCTGCCACCCCGACACCGGCATCCCCCTCAAGGACGGCGAGGTCGGCGAGATCGTGGTCACGGCCTTCAACAAGACCTACCCGCTCATCCGCCTGGCCACCGGCGACCTGTCCTACATCGACCGCGCGCCCTGCGCCTGCGGCCGCAGCAGCCCCCGCCTGGGCAACATCGTCGGCCGGGTGGACACCACCACGCGCATCAAGGGCATGTTCGTCTACCCGCACCAGGTGGAGCAGGTCATGGCCCGCTTCGAGGAGATCAAGCGCTGGCAGATCGAGGTCACCAACCCCGGCGGCATCGACGAGATGGTGCTCTCGGTGGAGGCCTCCAACTTCAAGCGCGAGGACGAGCTGCTGCACGACTTCCGTCAGCAGATCAAGCTGCGCCCGGACCTGAAGATCGTGCCCCCCGGCACCCTGCCGCCGCAGATCCGGCCCATCGAGGACAAGCGCAAGTGGGACTAGCCACGCGCCAGTGGACATCCGTCCTGCGCATGGGGGCCGCCGTCATCCTGGCGGCGGCCCTTTGCGCCTGCGCTGCCGTGCGCCCGCCTGAGCTGGCGCCCCCGGCGGACCTGCGCCCCGGCGAGCTGTTCGGCGCCGACGCCCGGCCCCTGCCCCTGGACGAGCTGGTCCGCCGCGCGGCCCACGCCGACTACGTGCTGCTGGGCGAGTCGCACTCCTCGGCCTGCGACCACCGCGTGCAGGCCGACGTGCTCGACGCCATGGCCGCGCGCGGCCCGGCCCCGGTGCTGGGGCTGGAAATGGTGCCCGCCGAGCTGCAACCCGTGCTGGACCGCTTCAATGCGGGCGAACTCGGCGTGGACGACCTGCCCGGCGCCCTGGACTGGGAAACGGCCTGGGGCCACCCCTTCGCCCTGTACAGGCCGGTGCTCGAAGCCGCGCGCCGCACGGGCGCGCCCCTGGCCGGGCTCAACGTGCCCCGGCGCGTGGTGCGCGCCGTGGGCGAGGGCGGCCCCGGGGCCGTGGCCCGGGCCGACCGCCACCTGCTGCCCGTGCAGATCATCCCCCCGGCCCCCGAACAGGCCAGCGAGCTGGAGCGCGTGCTCGCGCGCCACGCCGCGCCCGGCCACGGGGACGGCGAGGACGGCGCGGCCGCCGCGCCTTCAGCCCAGGCCGACCGCCGCGAGCGCTTCCTGCGCGTCCAGGCCCTGTGGGACACGGCCATGGCCCGGTCCGCCGTGGCCGCCCGGCGCGCCCAGGGCCGCCCGGTGCTCCTCCTGGCCGGGGCCGGGCATGTGGAGCGCGGCTGGGGCATCGCCCGCCGCCTGCACGCCCTGGACCCGCGCGCCCGGGTGCTGGCCGTGCTGCCCTGGCGCGGCGGCTCCGGCTTCGACCCCGCCGATGCCGACGCCTTCTTCTTCTGCCCCCTGTCGCATTCCTCGCGCCTGGGCTTCGTGCTCCAGGAGCGCGACGCCCGGGTGAGTGTCACCGACGTGGCCCCGGACACCCGCGCCGCCCAGGCCGGATTCCTGCCCGGCGACGAGATCCTTGCCGTCATGGGCGAGCCCGCCACGAGCCTGTGGGTGCTGCACAAGGGCGCCCTCAAGGCCGGGCGCGCCGGGCTGCCCCTGGCCATCACCGTGCGACGCGACGGGCAGGTGCTGGAACTGGCCGTGCCCCTGACGGGCGTGGGCGGCGGGCCAGGCGCCCTGCGGGAGGAACCCGGCCCCGCCCCCGACGCCGCCCCGCAGGGGGCCGAGTAGCCGCCATGCCCGAACTGCCCGAGGTGGAAACCATCGCCCGGGGCCTGCGCCAGGACCTGTGCGGCGCGACCCTGGCCAGCGCCACCCTGCTCTGGCCCGGGGTGCTGGAGACCGGCCACGGCGCCCTGGACGCCCCGGCCCTGCCGCGCGCCGTGGCCGGGGGGCGCATCGGCGCCGTCTGGCGCCGGGGCAAGGTCCTGGCCCTGGAGCTGCACGCCCCGAAACGCCCGCCGCTGCACCTGGCCTTCCACCTGCGCATGACCGGGCGGCTCACCGTGGAGCCCACCGCCACCGCGCCATACACCCACACCCGGCTGATCCTCGACCTCGCCGACGAACGGCGCCTGTTCTTCACCGACGCCCGCAAATTCGGCCGCTGCCGGGCCATGAGCCCCGACGCCCTGGCGCGCTGGCCGTTCTTCGCCGCCCTGGGCCCCGAGCCCATGGACCTGGACGCCGAAGCCTTCGCCGCCCTGCTGGGCGGGCGCCGCGCGCGCATCAAAGCCCTGCTGCTGGACCAGTCCGTGCTGGCCGGAGTGGGCAATATCTACGCCGACGAGAGCCTGTTCCGCGCGGGCATCCACCCGGCGGATACGGCGGCGGCCATCGGCCCCGAGCGCCTCGCGCGCCTGCACGACGCCCTGGTGGCCGTGCTGGCCGAGGCCATCGCCGCCAACGGCTCGTCCATCAGCGACTACGTGAACGCCCACGGCGACGCCGGGGCCTTCCAGAACGATTTTCGCGTCTACGGGCGCGGCGGCACACCCTGCCGCACCTGCACCGCACCCCTGGTGCGGACCGCCGTGGCCGGACGCAGCACCACCTTCTGCCCCCACTGCCAGCGCCCCGCATGGGCCGGAGGCTCATGACCAACCACGCCCGCGTCATCGCCAAGAACGCCGCCATCGTCGCCGGGGCCACCCTGGCCTCGCGCATCCTGGGTTTCCTGCGCGATCTGGTCACGGCCTTCGCCCTGGGCGCCGGGCCCCTGGCCGACGCCTTCTTCGTGGCCTTCCGCCTGCCCAACCTGCTGCGCCGCCTGTTCGGCGAGGGCTCGCTGACCATGGCCTTCGTGCCCGTCTACACGCGCACCCGCGAGGACTCCGGCGACGCCGAGGCCCACGCCATGGCCCGCTCGCTCATGGTCTGGGTGCTGCTCGTGCTCGGCGTCATCACCACCGTGGCCATGCTCGGGGCCGGGCCCCTGGTGCACGTCATCGCCCCGGGCTTCGCCGACGACCCGGCCCTGCTGGAGCTGACCGCCGACCTCACGCGCATCTGCTTCCCCTACATCCTCTTCGTGGCGGGCATGGCCCTGTGCATGGGCCTGCTCAACGCCTCGGGGCGCTTCCTGGCCCCGTCCCTGGCGCCCTGCGCCCTCAACGTCTGCCTCATCACCGCCGCGCTCATCGGCGTGTGGGCGGGCTGGTCCGTGCCGCACTGCCTGGCCGTGGGCGTGCTGGTGGCCGGGGCGGCGCAGTTGGCCCTGCAACAGCCCTCCATGGCCGCCGCAGGCTTCACCTGGACCGGGCCCTGGTCCATGCGCCACCCGGGCGTGGGCCGCACCGCGCGGCTCATGCTGCCCACGGTCTTCGGCGCCGCCGTCTACCAGATCAACATCGTCATCGGCACCATGCTCGCCTCGCTGCTGGCCGCAGGCAGCATCTCCTACCTCTACTACGCCGACCGCCTCGTGCAGTTCCCCCTGGGCGTGTTCGGCGTGGCCGTGAGCACCGCCGCCCTGCCCAGCCTCTCGGCCCTGGCCGCGCGCGGCGACATGGACGACTTCCGCGCCACCCTCAACGCCAGCATCAAGCTGACCCTGTTCATCAGCCTGCCCGCCGCCGCCGGGCTCATGGCCCTGGCCGAACCCATCGTGGCCCTGCTCTTCCAGCGCGGGGCCTTCGCCGCCGAGGCCGTGAGCGCCACGGCCTGGGCCCTGGTGGCCTACGGCGCGGGCCTGCCCGCCTTCGCCCTGGTGCGGCCCCTGGTCTCGGCCTACTACGCCCTGCAGGACACCAAGGCCCCCGTGCGCATCGGCGTCGTCAGCCTCGTGGTCTATGTCGCCAGCGGCGTCGGGCTCATGCAGGTCATGGACCACGTGGGCCTGGCCCTGGCCACCACCCTCTCCTCCTGGGTCAACGCCGTCCTGCTGCTGGTCGGGCTGCGCGCCAAGTTCGGCCCCGGCTGGGCCACCTTCCAGCGCCAGGCCCTGCTCTACACCGCCCAGTCCGCCGCCATGGGCCTGGCCGCCCTGGCCACTCTCAGCCTGGGCCGCTGGGCCGTGGCCCTCATCCCCCTGTGGGCCGTGGCCTACGCCGCCCTGTCCCTGGCCACCGGCGTGCCCGAAGCCCGCCTCGTCCTCGACGCCCTGCGCAGACGCCTGCGGCGCAAGCAGGGCTGAGGCCCGCGCACGGGGCGGGCGGGGCGGGGCCGGAGTGGCGGAAATGGCGGGGGAGGGGCAGGAACGAGGGCGTGTGGCGTCCGGAGACAGCCTTTTTCCCCCGTCTGTCCTCCCGGCTGGGCCCGCGCGGCGCTTCGCCGCGCGGCCCAGCCGGCGTGCGGGGTGCAGGGGCCCCCGGCCCCTGCCGGGTCCCGGGCAGCGCCCGGGGCGCCGCAGGCTCCACCCTGGCGCTTCCGTCCCGGGCCGCTTTGGGGTACAAGGCTGCGAAACGGGAGCGACGCCGCATGTCCGAGATTTTCCTGATCAAGATTTCCGGCGAGGACAAGCCGGGCATCATGCACCACATCACCTCCATCCTGGCGGACTACGAGGTCCGCATCCTGGACATCGGCCAGGCGGCGGTGCACGACACCCTGTCCCTGGGGCTGATCATCGAGGTGCCCGAGCGCTACGGCATGGCGCCGATCCTCAAGGATCTGCTCTACGGCGCCAACGAGCTGGGCGTGAAGCTCAAATTCGTGCCCGTGCCCCTGGAGCGGCACGAGGCCTGGGTGGCGGCCCAGGGCCGCAAGCGCTACATCGTGACCCTGCTGGCCCGCGAGATCGGCGCGGACATGCTCGCGCGCGTCTCGGGCACACTCAACGCCAACGGGCTGAACATCGACTCGGTGTCGCGCCTGTCGGGGCGCATCTCGCTGGTCAACCCGCCGCGCACCGGGCGGGCCTGCGTGGAATTCACCGTGCGCGGCGAGGCCACGGACAGCGAGGCCCTGCGCTCGTCGTTCATGGACATCTCCCAGGAGCTGGGCCTGGACATCGCCTTCCAGGAGGACAACGTCTACCGCCGCAACCGCCGCCTTATCGCCTTCGACATGGACTCGACCCTGATCCAGGCCGAGGTCATCGACGAGCTGGCGCGCCGGGCCGGGGTGGTGGACGAGGTTTCGCGCATCACCGAGGCGGCCATGCGCGGCGAGCTGGACTTCAAGGGCAGCCTGATCCGCCGGGTGTCGCTGCTGCGCGGGCTGCCCGCCGCGGTGCTGGAGGAGGTGGCCGCGTCCATCCCCATGACCGAGGGCGCCGAGCGGCTGGTGGGCAACCTGAAGAAGCTCGGCTACAAGGTGGCCATCCTCTCGGGCGGGTTCACCTATTTCGGGGCGCGGCTCAAGGAGCGCCTGGGCGTGGACTACGTGTACGCCAACGAGCTGGAAATTGAGGACGGACGGCTCACGGGCCGCGTGGTGGGCGAGATCGTGGACGGCGCGCGCAAGGCCGAGCTGCTGGAGGACATCGCCCGCCGCGAGAACATCGACCTGCAACAGGCCGTGGCCGTGGGCGACGGCGCCAACGACCTGCCCATGCTCGGCAAGGCGGGCCTGGGCATCGCCTTCCACGCCAAGCCCATCGTCAAGAAGGGCGCCAAGCAGGCCATCTCCACCCTGGGCCTGGACGGCATCCTCTACCTGCTGGGCCTGCGCGACCGCGAGGCCCTGGAGTAGGCGCCATGGCCGTTGCGACGGGCGGGCCGGGCGCCAGCGGCGCGCCCGAAGAGCCGGGGGCGGCGCAGCGCCAAAACGCGGCGGACGCCGCCCAGGACGCGCCCGGCGGGGCCCAGACCTCGGGCCAGCCCCTCCCCTCCTGCACACCCCGCGCAGCGGGCAACCCGGCCATCCAGCCCCTGCCGCAGGGCACGGCGGACGCCAGCCACAGCACACCCGGCGACCCCCAGGCCGTGGCGGCGGCGCGGGCCTTTTTCCCGCGCGGGCTGGCCCAGCCTGCGCGGGGCTTTCGTTTTTCGGTGGACGCCCTGCTTTTGGCGGACTTCGCGGGCCTGCGCGGGGTGAGCCGCGTGGCGGACCTGGGCTGCGGCTGCGGCGTGGTGGGGCTGGCGCTGCTGTTGCGCGCGCCGGACGGCCCCGTGGCGCTCACCGGGCTGGACAACAACCCCGGGATGCTCGCCTGCGCCAGCGAGAACGCCGCGCGCCTGGGCCTGGGCCCGCGCTGCCGGGCCGTGCTGGCCGATGTGGCCGCCGTGCGCGGGCACCCGGCGCTGGCCCCCGAAAGCGTGGACCTCGTGGTCTGCAACCCGCCCTACCGCCAGCCGGGCACGGGCCGCCGCTGCCCGGACCCCGGGCGCGACGCCGCCCGCTTCGAGGCCGGGGCCACCACGGCGGATTTCGCCCGCGCGGCGGCCTATCTGCTCAAGAACCGCCGCCGGGCCTGCTTCATCGGCCTGGCCGAGCGCCTGGACGCCCTGCTGGCCGACCTGGCCGGGGCGCGCCTGGCGCCCAAGCGCCTGCGCCTGGTGCACCCGCGCCCCGGGGCCCCGGCGCGCCTGGTGCTGGCCGAGGCCATGAAGAACGGCGGCCCCGGTCTTGCCGTGGAGCCGCCGCTGTTCCTGGAATAATCCCGGAGGGTTGTGCCGGAGGGCTATTCGTCCTCGCCGCCGTCCTCGTCCTCGCCGGGCAGGTCCGCATCGTCCCGGGGGTCGTCCGCGCCGTCCTGGGCGGCGCGCTCGGCCTCGCGGCGCCTGCGCGCGGCGTCCTGCTTGCGCTCGCGGGTGCCCAGGTTCCCGCCGCCCTCCAGGCGCTCCATGCAGCGCGCGAAGGTCAGAAAGCCCGTGTGGGCGATCATGCGGTCCTCGGGGCGCATGCGGTCGGGCACGGGCTTCCAGCGCCGCACCAGCACCTCGGCCACCTCCACCTCGTCGAAGGGCCCGGCCTCCAGGGCCACCAGCAGCTCGCTGACCTGGTTCACTGTGGGCAGCAAAAAGGCCACCGGCGCCCCGGGCATCACCGCCGCCGGGATGTGCGCCGCGTAGGCCCACGGCTCGCGCACGTCCAAAAACAGCGCGTCCACCCCGGTCTGCAAAAAGCCCCCGGCGATGTCGTGGACATGGTGCTCCACGTTGGCGCCCAGGCCGATGCGCCGCAGGTTCTTGGCGTTGAGCTCCGAGAACTCGGGCCTGCGCTCGTAGGTGTAGACGCGCCCCGCCTCGCCCACGGCGAAGGACAGGGCCGCCGTGAAGCTGCCCGAGCCGCTGCCCGCCTCGATAACCCGCGTGCCCGGGCCGATGCCCAGCTTCACCAGCAGGTAGCCGATTTCCTTGGGGTAGAGGATCTGCGTCTGGCGCTTGATGCCCAGCTTCACGCAGTCGTAGAGCGTGGGCTTGAGCACCCGGTAGGGCTGGCCGATATGCGTGGGCACCGTGTCGCCGTACGCTGCGGCCACCAGATCGGCGAGCCGGAGCACGCCGTCGCCGGTGTGGATGTCGGGGCCCTCTTCCAGGGTGCGCAAGTATCGCTTGCCCTTCGGACTGATGAGCATTACCAATTGACCAAGATTTGGCATCGTGACCTCCAGGCGGGTGGGTAGGCGGTTGTGACCGCCGCGTCAAGGGCTGGCCCGCATCCTCCCGGGGTAAACGGTTTACGAGGAACACGCAACGTTGGCCTATCGATACGTATTCGGCCCGGTGCGCTCGGGGCGCCTCGGGCTCTCCCTGGGTCTGGACCTGACCGGGGACACCGTGTGCACCATGGACTGCGTGTACTGCGAGGTGGGGCGTACCACCTGCCTGACCACGCAGCGCAAGCCCTACGTGCCCGCGCAGGACATCCTTGATGAACTGGCGCACTGGAAGGAGCAGGCGCACCAGGAACCGGACTACGTGACACTGGGGGGCAAGGGTGAGCCGACACTGAACAGCGACATGGGCGCAGTCATCCAGGGCATCCGACGCATATTTCCGCATACGCCCGTCGCCGTGCTGACCAACTCCACCCTGCTGCACGACCCGCAGGTCCGGCGCGAGCTGGCCCTGGCCGACGCCGTGCTGCCCTCCCTGGATTCCCTGGTCCCCGCCGAGTTGCGCCGCGTGAACCGCCCGCACCCGGAGGTGGACCTTTCGGCCCTCGCCCAGGGGCTGCTCGACTTCCGCAAGGAATTCACGGGCCGCCTGCTGCTGGAGGTGCTGCTTGTCGCCGGATACAACGATTCGGACGCGAACCTGGCCCTGCTGCGCCAGTTCATCGCCGGGCTTGGGGCCGACCGCGTGGACGTGGTGACCATGACCCGCCCCGGCACCCTGGCCAGCGCGAGCCCGGTTTGCGACGAAACCCTGGCCCGCTGGCGCGCCACCCTCGCGCCCCTGGCCACGGGCCGCCCCGGCGACACGACGACGCCCCGCCCCGGCGGGGCCAGGCAATTTTCCACGGACGCCGCGTCGGCTCCGGGCCAGGGCCACCCGCCCCGCCCCGCCGACGCGGACAGCGCCGCCCAGGAGCGGGTGACCGCATCCATCGAGCGCAGGCCGCAGACCGCGGCCCAGCTCGCCCAGGCCCTGGACCTGCCCCCCGAGGCGGTCCGCCGGGCCCTGGAGGCCCTGGCGACCCAGGGCAGGCTGCGGACCACCGCCAGCGGCGGGGACGCCTACCACGCCCTCAGGCAGGGCTGAGGCCGCCCCCGCCGGGCGCGCCCGGAGTCTTCCCGGGCCACGCCGCAGGCCGCCGCGTCCGTCAACGCTTTCGCATGACGAGGTATGACCATGCCCAGAAAAATCAAGGAAAAGATGTTCATCAGCGTGCTGCCCGGCGAACAGGTCGAAGTGGCCCTGGCCGAGGACGGCAAGATCCGCGAATACTACGTGGAGATGGTCCACCAGGCCAAGACCAAGGGCAACATCTACAAGGGGGTCATCAACAACATCGACCCCAACCTCCAGGCCGCCTTCGTGAACTACGGCGCCGAGCGCAACGGCTTTTTGCAGATCGACGAGGTCCATCCCGAATATTACGTCGAGGACGAGCCCGCCAAGAAGGGCTTCAAGTACCCGCCCATCCAGAAGGTGCTGCGCCCCGGCCAGGAAGTGCTCATCCAGGTCGTCAAGGAGCCCACCGGGCGCAAGGGCGCCTTCGTCACCACCTTCCTCTCCCTGCCCGGGCGCTATTTCGTGCTGACCCTGGGCCGCGAGCAGGTCGGCATCTCGCGCAAGATCGAGGATGACAAGGAGCGCGAGAAGCTGCGCGAGGTGGTGGACGAGCTGAACCTCGGGGCTGGCATCGGCGTCATCGTGCGCACCGCCAGCCTGGACGTGAACAAGACCCAGCTGACCAAGGACCTGAAATTCCTCAAGCGCCTGTGGGCCGACGTGCGCAAGAAGGGTGTGAGCCAGGACGCCCCCTGCATGTGCTACCAGGAGATGGACCTCGCCTCGCGGGCCATCCGCGACTACCTCTCCACCGAGGTCGGCGAGATCTGGGTGGACGACAAGGACACCTCCGAGCAGGTCAAGGAAATGGCCGCGCTGGTCTTCCCGCGCCGGCCCAACCTGGTCAAGCACCACGCCGACCCCGAGCGCGGCATGTGGGAGCGCTTCGGGCTGGACAAGCAGATCCAGGCCATCTATGGCCGCGAGGTGCCCCTGCCCAGCGGCGGGCAGCTGGTCATCGACGCCACCGAGGCCCTGACCGCCGTGGACATCAACTCCGGCAAGATCGGCGGCAAGAAGAACTTCCGCGACATGGCCCTCAAGACCAACATGGAAGCCGCCGAGGAGATCGCGCGCCAGCTCGTGCTGCGCGACATCGGCGGGCAGGTGGTCATCGACTTCATCGAGATGAAGGACAAGAACCACTGCCGCGACGTGGAAAAGACCCTGCGCACGGCCATGAAGAACGACCGCGCGCGCACCGACGTGGGCCGCCTGTCGCGCTTCGGGCTGCTGGAGCTGGTGCGCCAGCGCCTGGGCTCCTCGGCCCTGGCGGTGTCCACCGAGCCGTGCCCCTGCTGCGGCGGCACGGGCACCCGCCGCAACCTGGAATGGCAGGCCGTGCAGGCCCTGAAGGAGCTGCGCCGCAAGCTGCGCAAGAACGGCCACGACCACGTGGTGGACTTCCGCTGCGACCAGGAGCTCATGGCCTACATCAGCAACACCAAGCGCGCCCTGCTGCTGGACATGGAACGCGAATTCGGCGTGCAGATCGCCATCCTGCCGCAATAGGCCCCGGTGCGGCGCGGGGAGGCCCTCCCCGCGCCGTCCGCCGCCGGGCCGCGCGCCCGGCCCCCGGGCCGGGGAACCTGCCCATGAAGCTGCTCCTGCACATCTGCTGCGGCCCCTGCGCCATCGCCCCCATCCGCCGCCTGCAAGAGGCCGGGGTGGAGGTCACGGGGCTGTTCGTGAACCCGAACATCCACCCGCTCATGGAATACAAGCGCCGCCGCGACGGGACCGCGCAGGTGGCCGCGCGCCTGGGCGTGCGCGTGCTGTTCAAGGACGACGAATACCGCCCGCAGGACTGGTTCCGCGCCGTGGCCCAGCGCGAGGACAACCGCTGCCACTACTGCTACCACATGCGCCTGGAGCGCACGGCGCAGATCGCCCGCCGGGGCGGCTTCGACGCCTTCTCCACCACCCTGCTCTACAGCCGTTTCCAGAAGCATGCGGCCATCGCCGCCCTGGGCCGCGACCTGGCTGCCGGGGGCGGCCCGGCCTTCCATTACGAAGACTGGCGCGCGGGCTGGACCGAGGGCATCGAGGCGTCAAAGGCCTGGGGCGTCTACCGCCAGCAATACTGCGGCTGCCTGTACAGCGAGAACGAGCGCTACCGCGCCGAGCTGGACAGCCCGCCGCCCGGGGCCGCAGCCCCCGGGCCGCAGCCCGAAGGCGCCGCGCCGGGCAACGCCCCCGCCGCACCCCCGGCCCCGGAGCCCGGGCCGTGATCGACCGCGCCGTCTACCTGGGCGCCCTGTACCTGGGCGCGGGCAACCTGCCCGGGGCGCTGCACCTGGCCGGGCTGGCCCTGCCGCCGCTGCTGGTGGGCCTGGCGCGCTACCGCGTCAACCGCCTGCTGGCGGCCACGGGCTTCTGCACCCTGCACGTGCTGGCCTACGCGGCCCTGGCGTACCTGAGCGGCGGGGCCTACCCCTATTTCCTCTACACCCTGACGGCCCGGGTGGCGGGCGGGGGCTACACCGACCTGCTGGCTCCGGGCCTGGCGGGCACGGCCCTGCTCTACGCCCTGCCCGCCGCCCTGCACGGCGCGCTGGCCGCCCTGGGCGGGCTGGCCCTGGCCCGGGCCGCCGTGGGGCGCAGGGGCTAACCCCGGGGCCCGCCATGCTGCTCTACGTCCACGTGCCTTTCTGCCGGCGCAAGTGCCACTACTGCGCCTTCCACTCCGTGGTGCCCGGCCCGGGGCAGATGCTCCGCTACGTGGAGCTGCTCGAAGCCGAGGCCGCCCTGTGGGGCAAGCGCCTGAGGCGCCCGCAGGTCGAGACCCTGCACCTGGGCGGCGGCACGCCGAGCCTGTTGCCTCCGGCGCTCCTGGAGCGGCTGGTGCGCGCCCTGCGCGCGAACTTCACCTTCGCCCCGGGCCTGGAATTCGGCCTGGAGGCCAACCCCGACTCCGTGGCCGACTGGACGCTCATGGAAGTGCTGCGCCGCCTGGGCGTAACGCGGCTGTCCATCGGCGTGCAGAGCTTCGACGACAACGACCTGACGCGCCTGGGCCGCCCGCACAGCGCCGAACAGGCCGAGGCCGCCGTGCGCCTGGCCCAGGGCGCGGGCTTTCGCTCCGTCTCCCTGGACCTCATCTGGGGCCTGCCCGGCCAGCGGCTGCACCACTGGCTGGCCAACCTCAAGAAGGCCACCCGCCTGGGCCCGCAGCACATCTCCTGCTACGGGCTGACCATCGAGCCCGGCACGCACCTGGAACGCCTGGACCGCGAAACGGACCTGGAGCTGCCCGACGAGACCGAGCAGCAGCGCATGTACCTGCAGGGCGGCGAATTCCTGGAATCCGAAGGCTACCTGCAATACGAGATTTCCAACCACGCGCGCATGGGCTTCGAGAGCCGCCACAACACGGGCTACTGGGAAGGCAGGCCCTACCTGGGCCTGGGCCCGGCGGCGGTCTCCACCCTGGGGGCCCGGCGCTGGAAGAACCCCGAAGGCCTGGACGCCTACGCCGCCGCCGTGCAGGCGGGCACCCTGGGCACGGACGCCGAGGCCCTGGACCACCAGACGCGCCTGCGCGAGCTGGTCATGCTGCGCCTGCGCACCACGCGCGGGCTGGACCTCGCGGCCTACCGCAAGGCCGCCGGGCACGACCTGCTGGCCAAAAACGAGCCCATGATCCGCGCCCTGCGCCAGCGCGACCTGATCCGCATTTCCGGGGGCCGCCTGCGCCTGACCCGCCCGGGGATGCTCGTCTCCGACGCCATCATCGGCAATCTTTTTCCCGAAGCCCCCCGGACGGACTGAGCCCCCTCCGTACCCCCGCCGCAACCCGCCCCGGCCATGGATGCCCGGGCCATTGCCCGCCGGACCCACCGGCCCGGACCACGCCCCGGCCCCTGTGGCCCGGGCGTGTTTTTGCGCGGGCGCCCTAAACTTTTGCTCCGCGCCAGCCGAATACGAAATCAACACGGCGCAACCCTGAACGCAGCACGGAAGCTGCAAAACCATTCTAAGGAGGGAAAACCGCATGTCTCTGGTTATCAACCACAACTTGATGGCGACCAACGCCGCCCGCAACCTCAGCATCTCCTTCGGGGCCCTGGGCACGTCGACCCGTCGCCTGTCCTCGGGCCTGCGCGTGGGCAACGCCGCCGACGACGCAGCCGGCCTGGCCATCCGCGAGCTCATGCGCGCGGACATCGCCGCCCTGAACCAGGGTGTCCGCAACGCCAACGATGCCATCTCGCTGATCCAGACCGCCGACGGCGCCCTGGGCGTCATCGACGAGAAGCTGATCCGCATGAAGGAGCTGGCGGAACAGGCGGCCACGGGCACCTACAACTCCGACCAGCGCCTGATCATCGACTCCGAGTACCAGGCCATGGCTTCGGAAATCACCCGCATCGCCAACGCCACGGACTTCAACGGCATCTACCTGCTCAACGGCAACCTGTCCGGCAGCGCGCACGACGGTTCCGGGCTGGTGTCCACCGGCAAGATGAAGATCCACTTCGGCACGGCCAACGACTGCTCCGAGGACTACTACTACATCCAGATCAACAACTCCACGGCCTCGGCCCTGGGCGTCGGCAACCAGTCCGACCCCACCGGAGCGGGCTACACCATCTCCACGCAGTCCGCCGCGCAGAACGCCCTGGATGGCATCAACGAAGCCATCATCTCCAAGGACAACATCCGCGCCAACCTGGGCGCCCTGCAGAATCGGTTGCAGAACACCATCTCCAACCTGCAGATCCAGTCCGAAAACCTCCAGGCCTCTGAGTCGCGCATCTCCGACGTGGACGTGGCCCTGGAAATGACCGAGTTCGTGCGTCAGCAGATCAAGTCCCAGGCCGCAGTGGCCATGCTGGCCCAGGCCAACAGCCTGCCGCGTCTGGCCATGCAGCTCTTGGGCGGCTAAGGGCACCGGCGGCGCAGTCCGCGTCGGCTGCGCGCCACGCATGGAGCCAGCCATGCACACCAAGGCCCCCCTTCTCCGGAAGGGGGGCTCTTTGTTGCGGCCTTGCGGGCGCGGGGGGCCCGGCTGCGCCCGGGCCTGGGGCTCCGGTGCCGCCGTCTGGGGATGCCCGGGCGGCGAGCCAGCGCGCGCAGGGGGCGGCGCGCGGCCCAGGGTGGGGGGAACGAAAAAGGGCAACAAAGCGTCCGCGCGCGGAACATCCACGCGGCCCCGGGCGGGGGCGGAAAGCGGCGCGGAAATCGGGAGGACGGAAGGCGAAGGGAACGGCGGCGGGCGAAGCGCCGGGCCGGGGCGCTATCCGGCGCTCACGGTGCCGATCATGCGCGGCACGGCCACGGCCTCGTGGGTCAGGGCGCCGTCCGGGCCGATGTGGACGTAGGCCAGGGTCGGGGCGTTGCCCGCCTCGCGCAGGCTGCCGGGGTTGACCACCCAGGCCTGGCCGTGGCGGGTCCACTCCGGGGTGTGGGTGTGGCCGAAGCAGATGAGGTCGTAGCCCGGGCCGAAGGCCTCGGCCACCTTGTGCGACAGGCCCTGGCGGTCCTGCCCCCAGCCGTGGGCCACGCCCACCGTCAGCCCGCCCGCCGTGAACGACACGCGCTGCTCCAGCTCGCGCGACAGCTCCCACTCGCACATGTTGCCCGCCACGGCGAAAAAGCGCGGGTGCTGGAGAAAGAACGACCACAGCGCCTGCCCGGTCATGTCGCCGCAGTGCACGAGCACGTCGGCGGGCTCCAGGTAGGTCTGGTACACGGCCTGCATCCACGGCGAGGGCGCATACGCGTGGGTGTCGGAGATGACGGCGATCCTCACGGCGCGGCCTAGTTGCCCGGGATGGGCGCGCTGGTCATGATGTACTTCAGGTCGTCGTCGGTGAACGACAGGCCCAGGCCGCCGAAGAAGGCCGCGTCCGTGGCGAAGTTGTCCACCCCGGCGGTGACGTAGAAGTTCTTGAGGAAGTACAGGCGCCCTCCGGCCTTGAGGTGCGGCGGGTCGTCCTTGTCGAAGTCGAAGGCCTCGGCGTACAGGCGCACGCGGTCGTCCCACAGGTAGAGGTCCGCGCCCACGCCGCCGGTGGACTCGAACAGGCCGCCGCGCAGGGCCACGTTGTGCCAGCGCTTGGCGATCTGGGCGTTGAAGGCGATCTTGTCGCGCTCGGTCTTCTCCTCGATCTCGCGGCGCTCGCTGTAGCTGCCGCCGACCCAGGTATGGGTCACGGTCTCGGTTTCGCGGGTGCGGCCCTCGGGGTCGGCCACCACGCCCAGGATGTAGTAGTGGTCCTCGGAGGGTTGCAGGGTCAGGTCGAGGTAGGACTTGACGTTGCCGCTGTCGGCCAGCACCTCGGAGCGGAAGTCCAAGGTGGTGCGGAAGGTGTCCTGCTTTTCCAGGTATTTGTTGATGCCTTCCAGGGCCTTGTCCAGCTCCTTGGAGGTTGTGTCGTCGTTGATGAGCCGCCCCAGGGAGCCCTTGCCCTCGTCGATCTTGGTGGCCACGCTCTCCAGGGAGGCCACGGCCTGGCGCAGGTCGTCGCCCATTTCCTGGTCGTTGATCATCCGGCCCGCCGCGCCCTGGCCCTCGTCGATCTTGGCCATGACGGAGTTCACGCGCTCAAGGGTCTGGCTCATCTGGGCCGAGGCGGCCTCGAAGTTGGCCACGATGTTGTCGATGCCGTCGCGGTTGGCGCCGCTGATATGGCGCAGGTCGCCGGAGAACTCGCGCAGGTTCTCCACGATGAGGTTCACGCTCTGCACGTTCTGCTGGACCATCTGGTTCAGGGTCACGGTCAGGTCGCGCAGGCTGTCGAAGGTCAGGCGCAGGTTCTGCTCGCCCTGGGGCCCGCTGAAGACGTTGGACACGCTCTTGGCCACCAGCCCGATGTCGTCGGCGATCTGGCCGACCTTCTGGAAGAGCACCTCCAGGTCGGCGCTGCGGTCCGAGCGGGTGAGCACGCCGCCAGCGGCCAGCTCGGGGGCGTCGGGGCTGCCGCCCGACAGGTCCACGTACTTGTCGCCCAGCACCCCGCGCGACTTGATGCTGGCCACGGTGTCGGCGGGCACCTTGACGGCCCTGGCAAGCTCCAAGGTCAGCCGGGCGCGCCCGTCTTCCAGGGTGATGGCCCGCACCCGGCCCACCTCGATGCCCGCCACCTCCACCGGGGAGTCGGCCTTCAGGCCGGTGACGTTGTCGAAGTAGACCACCAGCTCGTAGGTGCCCCGGGTAAACAGCGCTCCGCTGCCCACCTGCAGCGACATGAACGCCAGCCCCACCAGGGCCAGGAACACGAATACGCCGACCTTGATCTCGGTGCCTGTCTTGAAGGCCATGTTCGTCACTCCGCGTTGCGCGGGCCGGCGCTCCGGTCCCGCTCCTTAAGCTATGGTGATCGGCCCCCTGGCCTCGCCCCGGATGAACTGGCGCACCACCGGGTCCGCGCTGTCGCGGATGGCCTCGGGGGGGCCGCTGGCGATGATCCGGCCATCGTACAGCATGAACACCTCGTCGGCGATGGAAAACGTGGCGCGGATGTCATGGCTGATGACCAGGCACGTCGCGCCGAACTCGCCGCGCGTCTGCAAAATAAGCTCGTTGATGTTGGCGGCCATGACCGGGTCCAGCCCCGAGGTCGGCTCGTCGAAGAGCACGATCTTGGGGTCCAGGGCGATGGCCCGGGCCAGGCCCACGCGCTTGCGCATGCCGCCCGAAAGCTCGCCGGGCATCTTGTAGCCCATGCCCGCAAGGCCCACGGCGGCCAGCTTGGCCTGCACCACGGCCTCGATTTCGCGCCGGGGCAGCCCGCTGTGCTCGGCCAGGGGGAAGGCCACGTTCTCGGCCACGGTCATGGAGTCGAACAGCGCGCCCTCCTGGAAGAGCATCCCGAACTTGCGGCGCACCGGGGCCATCTGGCGCTCGGAGAGCGGCACCGTGTCCTGCCCGTCCACCAGCACCTGGCCGCTGTCGGGCTTCATGAGCCCGATGACGTGCTTCATGAGCACGGACTTGCCGCCGCCGCTGCCCCCGATGACCACGCTCACGCTGCCCGGGCGCACGGCCAGGTCCAGCCCGCGCAGCACGTGCTGCGGGCCGAAACTCTTGTGGATGTCGCGCAGTTCGATGATCGGGTCCATGTCGCGCCTTCTACATCATGAGCGAGGTCAGTATGTAGTCGCTGGCCAGGATGAGCACCGAGGCCAGCACCACGGCCTGGGTCGTGGCCCGGCCCACGCCCTCGGCCCCGCCGGAGGTGTAGAATCCCTTGTAGCAGCCGACAAGCGCCAGGATCACGCCGAAAACGGCGGCCTTGGCCAAGCCGTTGTAGATGTCGGACAGCTCCACCAGCTCGTAGATGCGGTTCATGAAGATGCCGCCGTTGATGCCCAGCATCTTCACGCCCACCAGATAGCCGCCCAGGATGCCCACGAAATCGGAAACCACCGTGAGCAGCGGCAGCATCACCAGCCCGGCCACCACGCGCGGAGTCACCAGATACTGCACGGGGTTGATGGCCATGACCGTCAGCGCGTCCACCTGCTCGGTGACGCGCATGGTGCCGATCTCGGCGGCAATGGCCGACCCGGCACGGCCGGTGACCATCAGCGCGGTGATCACCGGGCCCAGCTCGCGGGTCATGGACAGGGCCACCGTGGCGCCCACCAGCCCCTCGGCGGAGAACAGCCGGAAGGCGTGGTAGGTCTGCAAGGCCAGGACCATGCCGGTGAACAGCGAGGTGAGCAGGACCACGAACAGCGAATTGACGCCGACGAACTCCATCTGGCGGAAGAACAGCCCGATCCGCCACGGCGGACGAAACAGGGAGAGCGTGGCCTCCCACAGCAACAGCGCCATGCGCCCCGATTCGGCCATGGCTTCGAGAAACCCGCCGCCAAGCCACGCGAAAAACCGTGTCATCCGCGCCCGACTCCCGATGCGCCCCCCTGGCGGAGGCGTGCCGCTTGTGTCCAGAATTTCCCTTGCGCCCCCGGGCCACGGCCCGGAGCCCCCAAGGAACCACCTCGCTTACCATCAATCCCCGCGTTTTGCCAGCGGCAAGCACGCCCCCTCCCCGCCGGGGCAGCCTCGCCCACCCGGCGGCTTGACGAATCCCGCCGATGGGATACACTTCAATAGGCTGGGAAATATTCCATTCCGCCGGAGGTCCGATGCCATCCTCCTGCCCCGCCCCGGACGGCGCCGAGCTGGTCCGCGAGCTGCTGGCCATCAACGAAGAACTGAGCCGCCTCAAGGACCTGGACGCCATCCTGGACCGCATCCTCACCGAGTCGCGGCGCATTGCGGGCGCCGACGCGGGCACCATCTACCTCGTGGAGGACGGCCGCCTGCGCTTCGGCTACGTGCACAACGACACCTTCATCCGCCAGGGCGACGTCACCAAGGACATCTACGCCGACTTCACCCTGCCCATCGACGGCACGTCCATCGTCGGGCACGTGGCCGCCACCGGCCAGCCCCTGGACATCGCCAACGCCTACGCCATGCCTGCGGACTCCCCGGTGGCCTTCAACCCCAGCTTCGACCGCAAGACGGGCTACCACACCACCTCCATGCTGACTCTGCCCGTCAAGACCTCCCAGGGCACGGTGTCGGGGGTCATCCAGCTCATCAACGCCAAGGACGACGCCGGGCGCGCGGTGCCCTTCCCGCAGGACGCGCGCGTGGTGCTGCCGCTGCTGGCCAACGCGGCCTCGGTGGCCATCGAGCGGGCCATAATGACCCGCGAGCTGATCCTGCGCATGATGCAGATGGCCGAGCTGCGCGACCCCTCGGAAACCGGGGCCCACGTCACCCGCGTGGGGGCCTATTCGGCGGAGATCTACCACAAATACGCCCTGATGCAAGGCATCGGCGAGCACGAGCGCAAGAAGACCAAGGACCTGATCCGCGTGGCGGCCATGCTGCACGACGTGGGCAAGGTGGGCATCTCGGACAAGATTCTCAAGAAACCCGCCCGGCTGGAACCCGAAGAGTTCGCCGTGATGCAGATGCACACGGTCTTCGGAACCCGGCTGTTCCAGAACTCCACCTCGGAGCTGGACGCCATGTCCGGCAGCATCGCCCTGAACCACCACGAGAAGTGGAACGGCACGGGCTACCCCGGGCGGCTGGCCGACCTGGCCGCGGCCCAGGGCCCGGGCCAGCCCAAGGCCGGGGCGGAAATTCCCCTTGAGGCACGCATCGTGGCCCTGGCCGACGTATTCGACGCCCTGGGCTCGCGGCGCTCCTACAAGCCACCGTGGCCCGACGAGAAAATCCTCGACCTGCTGCACACGGAGCGCGGCGCGCACTTCGACCCCGACGTGGTGGACGCCTTCCTGGACATCTTCGACGTCATCGCCGCCATCCGCGACAAGTACGCCGAAGACCAGCCCGGGCCGGACGCGGGCACGGGCACGGACGCGGGCACGGGAAGCTGAGGGGCGCCGGGGCGCTGGCGCGCAAAACGAGGCGGGTGCGGGCCCTCCGGCCCGCGCCCGCGCGCGTTGCTGCCCCGCCGGCCCGGCGCCCTGCGGCGCCCGGGTCCGGCACGGGGGGGGGTCACTTCCCGTCCGGCCCCTGGGGCCCCTCGCCGGGCGCCGGGCCGTCCTCGCCCGCGTGGCCGTCCTTCACGCCGTTGCGGTTCTTCCACCACTGCTCGTCCTGGCCCAGGAACCACCAGTCCGTGTGGTCGGTCTCGGCGATGTGCCGGGCCAGGGCGCGGCCCTGCTCGGTGCGCAGGCGTTCCAGGGCGCAGGCCAGCCACTTGCTTGCGTAGCCGTTGCCCAGGTCGGCCTGCTCCTTGAGGTTCAGGATCAGGTCGATTTGGTCGGCGTCCTGCGCCAGGCGGGCTTCCAGGGTGTCCAGGCCCTCCAGCTCCTCCCACATGCCCAGCACCATGGCCGAGAGCCCGGTGCCGCGGGTGGCGTCCTGCAGGGCGCGCACGCGGTCGGAGCGGTTGTAGGCGTGGTTCACATAGTTGAAGTCGCCGGTGCGCGCCTCGTGCAGGTCGTGGAACAGGCACAGCAGCGTGGTCCGGGCCTCGTCGGCCCCGGTCAGGCGCGCCAGCACGCAGCCGATGACCGCCGTGCGGAAGCTGTGCTCGGCCACGTTTTCCGCCCCCGTGCCCAGGAACTGGTAGCCCGTGCGCGGGGTCTTGCGCAGCATGCCGACCTCGAAGAGGAAGTCGGCCAGCCGCCCCAGGCGTTCCCCGGCCTGCGGGCCCTCGGGGCCGGAACGTTCGCGGGTCATGGCCTCTCCTAGCTGCGGTAGTCGGCGTTGATGGACACGTATTCGTGGGTCAGGTCCGAGGCCAGGAGCACCGCGCCGCCCGGGCCGTCGCCCAGGGTCACGTCGATGTCCACGTCCTGGCGGCGCAGCACCGGGGCCATGAGGGCATCGATGTCCAGGTCCACGGGGCGGCCCTGCTCGAAGATGACCACCCCGCCGATGGCGATGGTCACGGCGGCGGGGTCGAAGGCGGCGCCGCTGCGGCCCAGGGCGGCGGCGATACGCCCCCAGTTGGCATCCCTGCCGTACAGCGCGGTCTTGACCAAGGGCGAATGGCCCACAGCGCGCACGGCCAGCTCGGCCTGGGCGTCGTCCCTGGCCCCGGCCACGGTGATGCGCATGACCTTGGTGCCGCCCTCGGCGTCCTGCACGATCATGTAGGCCAGGCTCTGGCAGACATCCACCAGGGCCTCATACAGCGCCTGGGCCGACTCGTCGTCCACGACTTCCACGCCGCTGGCCCCGCCCGCCAGGCCGAACACGCAGTCGTTGGTGCTGGTGTCGCCGTCCACGGTGACGCGGTTGAAGCTCTCGTCCACGGCCTGGGCCAGCATCTGGCGCCAGGTGCCGGGGTCCACGGCGGCGTCGGTGAGCACGATGCCCAGCATGGTCGCCATGTTCGGGCAGATCATGCCCGCGCCCTTGCACATGCCCAGGACCACGGCGGGCGTGTCGCCCACGCGGGCCCAGGCCACCTTGGGGAAGGTGTCGGTGGTCATGATGGCCTTGGCGGCGTCCATGGGCCCGGCCTGGCCCAGGCTGGCCGCCAGGGGTTCCATGGCCGCGCGCCAGCGCTCCAGCTTGAGCCGCGGGCCGATGACGCCCGTGGACATGGGCAGGATGGCGTCGGGCTCAAGGCCCAATGCGGCGCCGACCAGCTCCAGGCTCTGGCGGCAGTCGGCCAGCCCGGGCTCGCCGGTGCAGGCGTTGGCCTGGCCGGAGTTGACCACCACGGCGCGGGCCGTGGGCGAGGCCTCGATGGCCTGCATGCCCGCCAGCACCGGGGCGGCCTTGAACAGATTGGTGGTGAAAACCCCCGCGCTGGACGCGGGGCCGTCGCTGACCACGGCGGCCAGATCGTAGCGGCCCTCGCGCTTGAACCCGGCCTGGGCCACGGCGAAGGAAAAACCCTGGGGAACGAGCATGACGGACTCCGTATGCGGTGGTGGCGCCGGGGGCGGGCGGCCCGTGGCCGGGCCCCGGGGGCGAAGCGGCGCACAGGATACATGCGCGCGCGGGGGTTGTAAATTGCGGGCCGGGTGGACGAATCCAGGCCCGGGAGCGGGGAAAAACGGCCAGGCCCGGGCGGCGTGGGCGCGCAGGCCCCGCAGACGGAAACGGCCCGGGCGAGAGGGGCAACGGCCGGATCAGGCCCCGGGGGCGGGGTCCGGCTGCGGGGCGGGCGGGGCCTCGGGCTCGGCCTTGCGCAGCAGGTGCGCCACGTCTTCGGGGGGCAGGTGGTGGGCGTTGCGGCCCAGGGTGGCCAGGCACCAGCCCTTGGCCCGGGCCCGCCCGCCCGGGGGCGGGTAAGCGGGCAGCAGCAGCCCGGCCTCGGCCTGGCCCAGGTGCGGCACGAGGTTGGCCGGCGAGCACTCGCGGCCCAGGTGCGAATCGTAGACGAAGCCCGCCTCGCCGGGCACCCGGCAACCCAGCACCAGCAGGAACGCGGCCCCGAAGCTCTCGGCCACGAAGGCCACCTCGTCGAAGACCCGCCGCTCGGCGCCGCCCCCGGGCACATGCAGCACCACCAGGGTGTCGCGCTCGAGCAGGTAGGGCTTGCCGTCGCGCACCCCGAGCAGGAACTCGCGCGGGCGCTGGTTGAAGAGGTAGAGGTTCTTGACCTTGGCCGTGCGGGCGGTGGCGGCGTAGAAGGCGTCGCCGCCCGGCTCGCAGGCCAGGCACTCGCGGTCGGGGCGCTGGCGCGCCAGTCGCTCGGCCATGGCCGCCGCGCCCTCACCCGCGAACAGGGCGTATTCGCAGCAGTCGAGCACGGCGTCGAGCACACGCCCCAGGCGCGGGTCAGCCTCCAGGGGTGTGGCGGCGCCTCCCGCGCGCCCGAACAGTTTGCCCAACAGTCCCATGGATGCCCTCGCCTGCCGGTTGTCGTGACCGCAGGCAGTAGAGCATACATCCGCCGAATGCATCAAGAAGGAATGGGCTCGGCCCCGGGGCGGCGGGCGGCGAGGAAGGCCTCGACCCCGGCCCGGCCCAGCGGGCGGGAATAGAAGAACCCCTGGCCGTACTCGCAGCCCAGGGAGCGCAAAATCTCGCCCTGGGCCGCCTGCTCCACGCCCTCGCCCACCACGGACAGGCGCAGCGAATGGGCCAGGCTGATGATGGCCTTGACTATCTCCAGGTTCTCCTGGTCCGTGTCGATGGTGCGCACGAAACCCAGGTCGATCTTCAGGTGGTCCAGGGGGAAGCGCTTGAGGTAGCTCATGGACGAATACCCGGTGCCGAAGTCGTCCACACTCAGGCGAATGCCGTGCTCCTTGAGGCGCGTGAGCTTGTCGATGGCCGAGGCCGGGTCTTCCATGATGGCCGACTCGGTGATCTCCAGGTTCAGGGCCCCGGGCGGCAGGCCGTGGGCGTCCAGGTTCTCCAGGATGGCGCGCACCAGGTCCCTGTGCGAAAACTGGCGGGCCGAAAGGTTCACGGACATGAAGGCGTCGGCGGCGCACAGCCCGGCCTGGCGCCAGGCGGCCATGGCCCGCACGGCCTGGTCCAGCACGGCCATGCCCAGGGCGTGGATCAACCCGGTCTCCTCGGCCAGGGCGATGAATTCCCCCGGGGAGATCCGGCCCCGGACGGGGTGGTCCCAGCGCACCAGGGCCTCGAAGCCGCGCACCCGGCCATCGGCCAGCCCGACGATGGGCTGGAAATGGGCCACGAATTCCCCGGCCACCAGGGCCCGGCGCAGGTCGTTTTCCAGGTCCAGACGGCGCACCACCTGGTCGAGCATCTTGGAGGAGAACACCGCCAGCCGGTCGCGGCCCTTCTCCTTGGCGCGGTGCATGGCGATGTTGGCGTGCTGGAGCACCTCCTCGGGGCGCGCCTCGCGCGGCACGGACACGATGCCGTAGCTGGCCGTCAGGCGCACGTCGCGTCCGTTCATGGCCAGGGGCTTGGCCAGCTCCTCGCGCACGCGCCGCACCACGCGCACGGACTCGCCGGGCCGTTCCAGCTCTTCGAGCACGAGCACGAACTCGTCACTGCCGAAGCGCGACAGGGTGTCCAGGTGGCGCACGCAGCGCCGCAGGCGCCGCCCCACCTCCACCAGCAGCGCGTCGCCCTCCGCATGGCCCAGGCTCTGGTTGATGACCCGGAAGCCGTCCAGGTCCATGAACACCACGCCGTAGTTGTAGTCCTTGCGGCGCTGGGCGCGGTGCATGGCCTGGCGGATGCGGTCCAGGCACAGGACGCGGTTGGCCAGCCCGGTCAGGGGGTCGTGCAGGGCCTGGTGGCGCAACTGGTCCTCGACCTTCTTGCGCTCGGTGATGTCGCGCAGGCTGAAGCGGATGCCCAGGTCGCGGCCCTCGGCGGTGACCACCGCGCGGCAGACCTGGGTGACCCAGCGCAGGACGCCGTCGCGGCGCCGGAGACGGAAATCCACGCCCTCGGCGTCGCGCGCCGTGGCGCAGCCCATGGACTGGAGCCACAGCTCCCGGTCGTCGGGCACGATGAGCGTCTCCAGGAAGCCGGGATCACCCAGGAAGCGTTCGGGCCGGTAGCCGGTGATGCGTTCGCACGCCGGGCTGACGTAGAGCAGCTTGCCCGCCGGGCTCTGCCAGCATTCCATGTCGTAGGTGTGGTCGGCCACGGTGCGGTAGCGGATTTCCGACTCGCGCAGCCGCTCCTGGGCGCGCATGCGCTCGGTGATGTCGCTGGCCACGAGCACCCCGTAGCACTGCGGGCCGAACACGGCCCGCTGGGCCTTGATCTCCACCGGGCGGATGGTGCCGTCGGCGTGGCGCAGCCCGGAATGCAGCACCGTGGCCGCGCCCTCGGGGCACTGGTGGCCCGGGTCCGCAAACAGCGACTCCACGGTCTGGGCCAGCAGCAGTTCGTCGATCCTGTGGCCCAGGATGGCCTCGGGGGGCTGCCCGGTGACGGCCTGCACGGCCCCGGCGGCGTCCACCAGGGTCCCATCGGCCACATCGACCACCAAGATGGCGTCGGAAATGTTCTCCAGCAGGCAGCGGAAGCGCTCCAGCGCCTCCAGGCGGCTCTGCTGCTCGGGCAGGTAGGCCCGGCGCACCTGGCGTTCGCCCAGGCCGAGGAGCCGCTCCAGCAGCGGGCAGGATTCCCCGCCCGCGCTGGCCCCCGCCCCCGCGCCCGGGCCAGCGCCTTCGCCCTCAGAACGCCTGGGCATACAGGGCCTC
The DNA here is from genome assembly GCF_000519125.1 of Desulfocurvus vexinensis DSM 17965. Lineage (NCBI taxonomy): Bacteria > Pseudomonadati > Thermodesulfobacteriota > Desulfovibrionia > Desulfovibrionales > Desulfovibrionaceae > Desulfocurvus > Desulfocurvus vexinensis. The sequence goes on along the minus strand of NZ_KI912582.1, from coordinate 79,738 downwards.
GATCTCTTCGCGGGTCGGCTGGCGCGGGTTGGTGACCATGCACGGGTCCTGCATGGCCAGCTCGGCCAGCCGGGGCAGGTCCTCGCGGCGCACGCCCAGCTCGCCCAGGCGCTTGTCCATGCCCAGGCGGGCCTTGAACTGGCGCAACACGTCCAGCACGCCCTCGCGCCCCGGCCCGGGCGCCACACCCATGCCCCGGCCCAGGGCCGTGGCCACGTCGCGGTAGCGTCCGGGCGCGGCCTCGTAGTTGAAAGCCGCCACCAGGTCCAGCAGGATGGCGTTGCACATGCCGTGGGGCAGGTCGGAGAAGCCGCCCAGGCTGTGGGCCATGCTGTGCACGGCGCCCAGGATGGCGTTGGAGAAGGCCAGCCCCGCGTACATGCTGGCCAGCATCATCCCGGCGCGGGCGTCCAGGTCCTGCCCGTTGTCCGCCGCGGCGGCCAGGTGCGTGCCCACAAGGCGCACGGCCTCCAGGGCAAAGAGGTCCGTCACCGGGCCGTTGGCGTTGGAGACGTAGGCCTCCACGGCGTGGGTCAGGGCGTCCAGGCCGGTGTGCACCGTCAGCTCGCGGCTCATGGTCAGGGTCACGCCGGGGTCCACCAGGGCGGTATCGGCCACCACGGTCTTGGAGACGATGGCGATCTTCACCTTGCGCGTGGTGTCGTTGATGATGGCGAACTGCGAGACGTCGGCGGAGCTGCCCGCCGTGGTCGGCACGCAGACCAGGGGCGGGCCGGGCTTGGCCACCATGTCCACGCCCTCGAATTCCAGCACGTCCTGGCCGTTGCTGTGCACGATGCCGATGGCCTTGGCGCAGTCCATGGCGCTGCCCCCGCCCACGGCAAGGATGGCGTCGCAGCCCTGCCGGGCGTAGAACTCCGCCCCCCGGGCCACCTCGTGCTCGCGGGGGTTCTCGGACACGTCGCTGAACACGGCGTATTCCAGCCCGTGCTCCGCCAGCCCGGCCAGGATGTCGCGGCACCAGGGGTATTCCAGGAGCTCCGCCATGGTCACCACCAGGGGCCTGCGCGCGCCGAGGTTGCGGCAGTACTGCCCCGCCAGCCGCGCGGCCCCCAGGCCGAAGACGAACTCCGGGGCCACGAACTTGCGCATGTCCAGCATCACGCCCGGCGCCATGTCCTGCGTCATATCCGCCTCCTTTTCCGGCTCCGGACCAAGCCGCGCTGCGCCCGATCCGGACCCTGCGCCAGGGTAGCCGCCCTGGTGCGCCAACGCAAGGGGGTGGCCTTTTCCTGGCGGGGTCCGCGCGCCGCCGCCCGCCAGGGCCGGAACAAAACCCTTGACACCGCAGGCCCCGGGCGTATTCAATGCCCCCATCTGAAGGGGAGTAGCTCTTCGGGCAAGGTCAACAAGACTGGTGCCGCACCCCGGCACTTGGCCTTGCCGTCGGTTCCTGCCGATGAGCGAGACCTTCAGCATGAGCAATCATGCTGGACGTCTCGTTTTTTCTTTCCGAGGCCTCCAGCGGACACCACGCCCTGGAGGCCTTTGTGCATCACGCCCACCACACCCGCGCCCGCCCGGGACCGCCGCGCCGCCCGCCCGCCTGCGGGCCGGGGCCGCCGCCCGTGGCGCGCCCGCCCTACGGGGCCCCGGGCCCTGGCCGTACCGCTTGACTTTTCGCAACAACAAGAACCAAGGACAAGACCATGGAAACCGCTTGGATGTGGATCGGCTTCAACCTGCTGGTCCTGGTGCTGCTGGCCCTGGACCTGGGCGTGCTGCACCGCAGGGGCCGCGAGATCGGGGTGCGCGAGGCCCTGCTGCTCAGCCTGGGCTATGTCACCCTGGCGCTGCTCTTCGGCGCGGGTGTCCACTTCGCCCTGGGCCCGCAGGCCGGAACCGAGTACCTCACCGGCTACCTCATCGAAAAAAGCCTGAGCCTGGACAATATCTTCGTCTTCGTGCTCATCTTCCTGCACTTCGGCGTGCCCAAGGACTGCCAGCACAAGGTGCTCTTCTGGGGCATCCTGGGCGCTCTGGTCATGCGCGCCACGCTCATCCTGACGGGCGCGGCGATCATCAGCGCCTTCCACTGGGTCGTCTATGTGTTCGGGGCTTTCCTCGTGTTCACGGGCATCAAGATGCTCGTCACCGTGGGCCAGGAACCGGACATGGAGAAGAACCGCATCAACCTCTTCATGCGCCGGCACTTCCGCGTCACCGAGGGCTTCGAGGGCCGCCGGTTCTTCGTGCGCCGGGGCGGGGCGCTCTACCTGACCCCGCTGTTCGTCGTGCTGGTGCTCATCGAGTTCACGGACGTGCTCTTCGCCCTGGACTCCATCCCGGCCATCTTCGCCATCACCACCGACCCCTTCATCGTCTACACGTCCAACGTCTTCGCCATCCTCGGCCTGCGGGCGCTCTACTTCGCCCTGGCCGGGATCATCCACCGCTTCCACTACCTCAAGTACGGCCTGTCGTTGGTGCTGGTGCTGGTGGGGGCGAAGATGCTCGTCAACGCCTGGTTCGGCGGGCCGGTGGTGCCCACGCAGGCGACCCTGGGGCTCACGGTGGCCATCCTGGGCGGCTCCATGCTCTTCTCGGTGCTCAAGACCCGCGCCACCCCCACCGCGCGGGAGCAGCGCGAGGCCGCCCACTGGTGGGTGCCGGGCAGCCCGCCCGTGGAGCCCGGGGAACCCGAGGCACCCGAGGTGCAGGCATCCCGGGAACCGGAACGCAAGCCCTGAGGCTAGGCCGGACGGCAGAGGGCCCCGCGCCGCAGCAACATAAAAAAGACCCCGTCCCGGGTGCCCGGGACGGGGTGCTGCTGTGATGCGTCGATCATTTCCGTCCTACTGGCCTCAGCCGACTGGATTTCCGTCGTCCGGGTTGGGTTGAGGAGTTGCCCCGCTTCGCGCCCTTGCCGTAAACCGCATGCCGGTCCATGCCTTGGTCTTGGTCGGGGTTGCCTGACGACGCGCCCTTGCCGGGCTGAGGGTCGTTTTGCTGTTGCCCGGGGACAGGGCCTTCAACCATGAACGGAGGTGATGCCTGGAAATTGCCTGAAACCGCGCCGTTGCCGTCAGTGAACCGGCCATGGGGCCGGGAGCACCCGCGTGGAAATCCCAAGAAAAATCCCGTGTGGTGGAACCAGGGACGGGTTTTTCTTCATTTCAATACATTCCGGCGGAACCCGCCTTGCAAAGCGGTGCTCCCGTGGCGGCTCGCGCAGCCGCACCGGATGATTAAGAAGCAGCGAGCCTCTTACGATGGCAAAAGCGTGTCTCTGTCAAAGAGCTTTCCATTGATTCCACCTATGCTCCCTGGCGGGATAAAAGTCAAGCGCCCCAGGCGCGAGGCGCCCGGGACGGCATGCTGCAACATGGCTCCTTTCCAGAGCATTTTGCCATGTTTTTGCAGGGCACCGGAGGTGTGAAGATTTTAATCCAAATAAAACAGTATTTTGAATAGATTTCACCTCGTGGACATAAAAAAATCGCAACCCCGTGGATTTCCTGGTTGCCCAGGGCGGGCACGATGGCGAAACGGCGACAGGGACAGGACCGCACGGGCCCCGGGGGCGGAGGGGGCACGGATTGGGGTGGAGTTGCGAGCGGGGGGCGGTCGGGTCACGCCCGGGGCGGCGGCAGCATTGCGGATTGCGGGAACGTTACGGGGCGCCGAGCCGAGGCGGCAGGGCGCCGGGCGGCGAGGGAGCGAAGTTGCGGGTCTGGCGGGCCGAGGCGGCGAACGCACGGGCCGTCTGCGCGGCGCCCCAGGCAAACCCCAGGGGACGGCAGGGGCACAGGCCGGGCCAGCCCGGGCGGCGGCAGGGTTGCGGGCCGGGGCCGGGGCATGTACAAGGCGGCCCATGAACGCCACGCCCGCCGCCCTGCTGGAAGCCCACCCCACCCTGCGCCGCCTGAGCGGGCAGGTGGTCTGGTGCCTGTTCGAGGACGCCGAAACCCCCGCCGCCCACGCCCAGGCCTTCCTGGACCGCTACGAGGCGGCCAAGGCCGAGGCCCTGCCCCTGCTGGCGGCGGCCCTGGCGGCCCCGGGCGCCCCCGGAGGCGAGGACGCCGCGCCCTGGGTGCGCATCCGCGTGGACGGGCCGGGCCCGGCCTGCGCGGCCTGCGCGGCCCTGGACGGCCGGTGCCTGCGCCTGGACGGCCCCGAGGCGCTGGCCTTCCTGCCGCCCTTCGCCCTGGGCTGCCCGGCGCGGGCCGAACGCCTGCCCGGCGCGCCCGGGCGCGGCGCGCCCCTGGTGGACCGCGCCGCGCCCTCGCCCCACGGCAGGCTGGTCTGCGGGCAGTGGATCTTCACCCACCCCTGGGCCGACGCCCGGCCCTGACCCCCCGGGCCTACATGGCCCCGGCGGGCTTCCCGGCCATGCCGCAGTAGCCCGCGTCCTCCTCGCCCTTCTTGTCCGTGAGCCGGTAGCGCCACATCATGCACTGCGAGCCCTGGCAGAAGCGCATCTTGCCGTCGGTGCCCACCAGCAGCGGGCAGAATTTGAAGCGGGCCTCGTTCTGGGGCAGCATCATGGGGTTCTCCTTGGGGTTGTATCGTTGCACCCCGGGTATAGCAGACCAGCCGCCCCGGGGGCAACGCCGCCTGGCCTAACTGCCCGTTGGGAAACCCCTTTTCGCGGGCCGCCCCGGCACTGCGCGGCGCCCTGGCGCGAAAAGTCCAAGCGCAACGCCAGGTTACAGCGCGCGCCGGAAGCCGGATTTCTGCAACGCCCCGGCGCGTGCCGATTCAGGGCGGCTGCTAAAGCTCCCGCCACCCCGTGCCGATAAGACGGGTATCCCCGGAGGCGCCCCATGCAGATCGAGACCCTGTCCCCCCTGACCCAGCCCCTGGTTTCGGCCACGGCGGTGGCCTATGGCGGCGTTGCGGCGCGGGCCGGCGCCACGGCGGTCACGGGAACGGCGGGGGCGTCCGGCGCTGCGGGCATCTCCACGGCCCGGGCCTGGGCCGAGGCCCTGGCCCGGCGCCTGGACGCCCAGCAGGCCGCTGCGGATTCCGAAACCACCGGTGGCCCCGGCGCCAGCGCCGCCGCCAAGGATTCCGCAGCCCTGGCCGACGCCCTGACGGGCGCCCTGGAAACCGTCGCCGAGCGCCTGGGCCAGGCCACGGCCACGGCCTCCATCGGCCTGCTGGCCCGGCGCATGGACGAGGGCGACATCACCGAGGACACCCTCGGCCAGGGCCTGCTGGACGTGCTGCGCCTGGTGGACCGCACCTTCGGCACCACCGAGGGCGACGCGCTCATGGCCACCTTCAACGGCAGCCTGAACCGCGCCCTGAACGCCTATTTCGACAACGGCCTGAACGAGACCTTCTACGCGGCCAGCCCCGGTTCCGGCAGCGCCACCACCGCCCAGGCCGCGTCCGGGCTGGTGGCCCAGATGCAGGACACCCTGGGCCAGGACGCCGCCGACCTGGTGGCCCAAATCCTGGAGCAGGGCCTGGGGCAGGACGCCAGCTACACCGGCCTGCGCTCGGCCCTGGCCGACGCCGGGCAGGCCCTGGAATCCGGCTACGGCCCCAGCGCCGCCACGGCCCTCGCCCAGGCCGCCGGGGGCACGCTCGCCACCCTGGCCGCCCCGCCCCAGGCCCCGGGCCTGCTGCTGGACGTGGCCATCTAGAGCTCTCGCACCGCGCCAAACGCAAGGCGGCGCCCCTCCGCACGGAGGGGCGCCGCCTTGCATTGGCGCGCGGTTTTCCTTGCCCGCGCGGGCCTACCCGTGGCCCGCACCGCCGCGCACCACGGCCAGCACCAGGGCTCCGGCCAGCAGGGCCAGGGCCGCCGTGGCCGCGAAGACCCCGTCCATGCCCCAGACCAGGAACGCCCCGCCCATGACCACCGGGCCCAGGGTCTGGCCCAGGCGCAGCACCGTACCGTTCAGGGCCATGAAGGCCCCACGCTGCTCCATGGGCGCCAGGTCGGCCAGCATGGCCTGCACGGTGGGGATGTTCAGCCCCTGGGCCGCGCCGAACACCAGCACCGGCAGCAGCACCCACCACAGCCCGGGCATGAGCGGGGTGAGCAGCGCCGACGTGGCATAGAGCCCGAAGGCCACGGCCAGCAGCACCCGCAGCGGCACGACCCGCGCCAGGGCCCCCAGCCGCGCGGCCAGGAGCGCCGTGGTCAGGCTGGCCGAGGCGATGATGGCCCCGATGGCCCAGGCCTCGGCCCCGAAGCGCCGCGCCAGGTACACCGGCAGAAAAGACACCAGCAGCCCGTACAGGATCATGAAGGTCATGCAGGTGGTGGCGAACAGCACCAGGGCCCGGGGCTCCACGGCGCGGCGCACGGCCTGGCGCATGTATTCCATGAACTCCCCGCCGCCCTCGGGGCGCGGGGTGTCGAGCAGCAGCAGCACGACCAGGGCCAGGGGCAGGGCCGTCACGGGCAGCACGAAGGGCCAGTGCCAGCCCAGGGTGGCCAGGGCGCCGCCCAGCAGCGGAAACAGCGTGGTGCCGAAGGAGAGCACCCCCGCGTTGTAGCCCATGGCCGTGATGCGCTCGGGCCCGGAGTAGAGGTCGGAGAGGATGGTCACGTTGAGCGCGCCCAGGGCCGCCGCGCCCACGCCCTGGAGGAAGCGCAGGCCCACCAGCACGGCAAAGGAATCCGCCAGGGCGCACAGCGAGCCGAAGACCCCGAAGGCCAGCAGCGAGGGCACCAGCACGGTCTTGCGCCCGTAGCGGTCGGCCAGGATGCCCAGCACCGGGGCCAGGAAGACCCCCGGCAGGGTGAAAGCCGTGACCAGCCAGGCCACCTGGGTGGCCGAGAGACCCAGGGCGTCCATGATGTCCGGGAAGGCCGGGGCGATGCTCGACACGCCCATGACCACCGTCAGGGTGACGCAAAACAGGATGTGCAGGTTGCGCTGGCGCAGCAGCGGGCGCGGCGCGGGGCCGGGGGCGGCCCGGGGGGTGGTGTCCGGCATGAGGGCGCAGGGTACACGGGCCCCGGGCGATTGTCCCGCGATTTCCTCGGCGCCCGGCGGCGCGCGGGGCGGGGCTCAGGGTCCGGCGTGCAGCTCGCGGCGCTGGCCCAGGGCCGCAAAGGCCAGCACCGCCACCCCCGGCACACGCACGCCCAGGGCGTACCCGCCCACGGCCCCGGGCTGGCCGAAGTCGTGCATGGGCACCAGCACCGGGGGCCGCACCACCTCGGCAAAGCGCGCGAAGCCCCCGCGCCCGGGCAGGCGCGGGTCGCAGCAGGTGAAGGCCACATGCGGGGCGAAGGCGGCCACGGCCTCCAGGCTGCGCTCGAAAAAGGCGCGCGTGTGCGCGGCTCCGGCGTCGTCCGGCCCGGGCCAGAGCCAGGCCGCCAGGTCGCCGCCGTGATACACGCGCAGCCCCTCGACATCGAGACAGAAGGCCACGCCCAGGTCGTTGCTCTCCAGGGCCCGGGCGCGCAGCCCGGGGCCGACCCCGGCCCAGGGCCCGGGGTCGCCGCCGCGCGGGTCGTCGCCGGGCTCCAGCACCACGGCGCCCGGCAGGTCCAGCGCAGGCACCATCTGCGGCACGTCGTAGGACAGCACCAGGTGCAACTGCGCCGCGTCCTGCGCAGCGTCCAGCACGTCGGCGGAGCAGTGGTCGGCGTGGCTGTGCGAGAAGCAGGCCGCCACCCGCCGCCCGGCCAGGGCCCGGGCCACGGCCTCGCGCGCCCCGGGCGGGCGGTGCTGCGCGTCCGGATAGTCGAAGAGCAGCGTCCAGCCCGCCGCCTCCAGGCAGAAGCAGTCGTGGTGCACGTAGGTGATGGCCAGGTCCATGGGCGCCTCCCGTGGCCGCGCGGCACGCGGGGCCGGACGCAGGGTGGGCGGGGGTGGGCGGCCCGGGCGCCCGTGGCGGCGCGCGGGCCCGGCCCGAGCCTACACCGGAGCCCGCCCGGGCTTCAAGCGCGGTTGCAATGGCTGCGGGAATGGCATAAATGTGGGAATTGCCCGTTCCAGCACCGCGGGGGCCCGGCCCCCGGCAGCGCACCGCAACAGGGGGTGGACCGTCCATGACCAGAATGAACTTCGGCCTGTTCCGCGACAAGCCCATGCCGCCCAATGGCCGCTCGGTGGCCATCGCCGGGGCCGGGCCATCGGGGCTGGTGGCCGCCGGCTACCTGGCCTGCCAGGGCTACCGCGTGGCGGTCTACGACAAGATGCCCAAGGCCGGGGGCCTCATGTACTTCGGCATCCCCGACTTCCGCCTGCCCGTGGAACGCACCGAGGCCGCGGCCACGCTCCTGGCCGAGCACTACGGCGTGGCCTTCCACATGCGCACCAAGATCGTGGGCCAGCCCGGCGAGAACCACGACGAGGGCGACGAATTCCGGACCACGGAAATCGCCCTGACGGACCTGCGCGCGGCCCACGACGCCGTGATCCTGTGCACGGGCTCGTGGCGCTCGCGGCGCATGGGCATCCCCGGCGAGGACCTGCCCGGGGTGCTCTCGGGCCTGGAATACCTCTTCCCCCTGCGCGGGGCCACCTGCGGGGCCGAGGTCTGCGCCAGCCCGGCCCTGGGGCGCAAGGTGGTGGTCATCGGCGGCGGGCTCTCGGCCATGGACGCCGCCCAGTGCGCCCTGCGCAGCGGCGCCCTGCGCGTGACCATGCTCTACCGCCGCACCATCGACGAGGCCCCCGCCGGGCCCTACGAGATCGGCCTGCTCCAGGACAACGGCATGATCTGGAAGGAGCTGGCCATGCCCCTGCGCATCCTGGGCGCGGAGCATGTGGAGGGCGTGGAATTTTTGCAATGCGCCCTTGGCGAGCCCGACGAATCGGGCCGCCGCTGCCCCCTGCCCCAGGACGGCTCCAACCAGGTGGTGGAGGCCGACATGGTCATCAGCGCCGTGGGCGAGCTGCCCACCCTGCCCCTGGCCGAGCGCCTGGACGTGCACAAGGTCCGCAAGGGCGCCTCGCCCTGGCCGCGCATGACCGCCCTGGACGGCGTGTTCGTGGCCGGAGACGCGCTGACCGGGCCGAGCAAGATCGGCTGGGCCATCACCGGCGGGCTGGAGGCGGCCCGCTCCCTCGAACAGTGGCTGGACCACACCCAGGGCGGGCGCTAGCCCCAAGCCAGGAGGCAACCATGGCCAACGACAAAGAGACCGGGGCCCCGGGCGGCAACGCCAGCGCCACCCAGCGCACCAAATGGGTGGACTATTCGCGCTGCATCGGCTGCGAATCCTGCGAGGCCATCTGCAAATTCCTCTACGGCCTGCCGCGCATCCAGATGACCGAGAGCGACGAGGGCCTGGCCTTCCCGCTCTACTGCCACCACTGCGAGCACCCCATGTGCGCCAAGGCCTGCCCCGTGGGGGCCATCGAGAAGGACGAAACCACCGGCGCGGTGTACCACGACCCCGCGCGCTGCCGGGGCTGCAAGGCCATGAAATGCATGGACGCCTGCCCCTTCGGAGCCATCTACCACGCTGGGGGCGTGGTGCCGGTGACCAAATGCGACCTGTGCCGCGACCGGGCCCGCGTGGGCCTTGGGCCCGCATGCATGGAAATCTGCCCCAGCGAGGCCATCCACTTCGTGACCCGCGAGGAGCTGGCGCGCCTGAAGACCCGCGAGGCCAGCACGGCCCAGAAGCTGGTCATGAAGCAGATCCGCCAGATGCGCGGCAAGGAGTAGCCGCACCGGGAGGAGCCCCCGTGAGTGTCGTCGTCGAGCTGACCATCTTCCCCCTGGACAAGGGCGCGAGCCTGTCGCCCTACGTGGCCCGGGCCCTGAACGTCATCCGCGCAAGCGGCCTGCCCCACACCCTGGGGCCCATGGGCACCTGCATCGAGGGCGAATGGGACGAGGTCATGGCCGTGGTCACGGCCTGCTTCGAGGAGCTGCGCAAGGACTGCACGCGCATCAACGTCGGCCTGCGGGCCGACTGGCGCGCGGGCGCGGGCGGGCGCCTGGCGGCCAAGCCCGCCTCGGTGCTGGACAAGCTGGACGGCCCGGGCGGGCAGGGCTAAGGCCTGCCGCAGGGTGCGCGCCACAGCGGACGTGGGCAAACAGGCATGGGGCGGCGCAAAGGGACAAGGGCCTGCGGGCGGGGCGGCGCTGCGCGCAATGCAGCCTCCCCTGCGCCGCAGGCAGTTGAAAGGATCGCCAGGGGCAACGGGAGCGCGGCGGGCCGCAGGCCCTAGACCCGCGTGTCCAGCAGGCCCGGGGGCATGTCGCCCTCCCCGTCCGCCTCGCCATCGCGCACCACGCGCACGCGCACGGCGGTACGCCGCAGGGCCAGGGCGTTGCCCGGGGCGGGCCCGGCATAGACCACCGTGCCCCGCGCATCCGCGACATCCGCAGCGGGAGCAGCAGCGGACGGCGCGGGGTGCTGGCGGGGCGCCGGGGGCACGGCCCCGCCGCGCAGGGCGGCGGGCAGCGCAGGCGGCCCCAGGCCGAGATCCCCGGCAATGAGGTCGTCCAGGCTGTAGCTGCCTTCCTCGGTGGTCCAGCGGACCTCCAGCAGCGGCCTGTCCTTGTAGCTGCCCGTGCAGCGGGTGCGCTTGTAGCGGAAGGTGAGCCCCACGCCGTCCTCCTGGCAACGCGGACCGCACGCCGCGCGAGGGCGCGGCGCAAGAGGGCAACCGGGGCGGGGGCGGACGAGGACCAGGGCCGGGCAGCGGCAGCAGGGCAGGCCGGGCACAGCGGGGCGCAGGAGAGCGGATGCCAGTATCCCCCTTACCTCCCCGGCCCGCCCAGGTCAAGCCGGGCCGCAAAACACGGCGGCGCCTTGCCCCGGCGCCCCGGGGCGGGTATCATGGCCGCCACGTCACCATATTCCGGGAGAACCTGATGCATCCATCCCTGCGGACCCTGGCGGCCCTGGCCCTGGCCGGGGCCCTGCTGGCGGCCCTGGCCGCCCCCGCCGCCGCGCGCACCGTGCGCCTGGGCATCGTCACCACCCCGGGCAGCGCGCAGCACGTCTGCGCCACGGCCTTCCAGGAGCTGGTGGCCGAACGCTCGGGCGGGACCACTGCGGTGAAGGTCTTCCACAGCGGCTCCCTGGGCAGCGAGACCGACATCCTGCGCCAGGTGCAGATGGGCGCGGTGGACATGGCCATCGTGACCCTCGGCCCGCTGGACACCTTCGTGCCCGAGGCCGCCGTGGTCGGCTTCCCCTTCCTGTTTTCCAGCCCCGAGCAGGCCGACGCCGTGCTCGACGGGCCCCTGGGCGCCGAGGTGCTCGCGGCCATGGAGCGCGCCGGGTTCAAGGGCCTGGCCTTCTCGGAAAACGGCTTCCGCAACCTGACCAACGCCGTGCGCCCGGTGCACACGGTGGACGACGTGCGCGGGCTGAAGATCCGGGTCATGGAATCGGCCCTGGACCGCGAGCTGTGGCAGGCCCTGGGCGCCAACCCCACGCCCATGGCCTGGCCCGTCTACACCGAGCTGCAACAGGGCACCATCGACGGCCAGGAAAACCCGCTGTCGGTGATCTGGCTCTACCGGCTGCACGAGGTGCAGCCCCACCTCTCCCTCACCGGGCATGTCTACTCGGCCCACGTCGGGCTGGCGGGGCTGCCGTGGTGGAACGCCCTGGCCCCCGCCGAGCAGGCCCTGCTGGCCGACGCCCTGCGCGACGCCGCCCGCGCCCAGCGCGCCTGGAACCGCGCGGGCGAGGCCGATTTCCTGGCCCGCCTGCGCGAGGCGGGCATGACCGTGGACGAACACCCCGACCTGGAATCCTTCAAGGCCCGCACCCGCGGCCTGCGCGAGCTGCCCGCCTACGCCGACCCGCGCGTGCGCGCGCTGCTGGACCGCTTCCTGGACGCCACACGACCGACCCAAGGAGACACGCAATGAAGACCTCCCTCGGCGCCAAGACCCTGGCCCTGCCCACCCCGGTCTGGTGCGTGGGCGCCTACGACGCGGACGGGCGCCCCAACGTCATGACCATCGCCTGGGGCGGCATCTGCTGCTCCAAGCCGCCCATGCTGGCCGTGGCCCTGCGCGAGGCCACCTACACCCACGGCTGCATCCTGGCCCGGGGGGCCTTCACCGTGTCGGTGCCCGCCGCGCGCCACGCGGCCGAGGCCGACTTCCTCGGGCTGGCCTCGGGGCGCGACATGGACAAGTTCACCGCCGCCGGGCTGACCCCGGTGCGCGCCGAATTCGTGGACGCGCCCTATGTGGCCGAATTCCCCATGGTCATCGAATGCCGCCTGGCCCAGACCGTGGAACTGGGCCTGCACACCCAGTTCATCGGCGAGATCGTGGACGTGAAGGTGGACGCGGCGCTGCTGGACGAGGCGGGGCACCCCTCCCTGCCGGGGGTGGACCCGCTGGTCTTCGCCCCGGGCTCGCGCGGCTACTACCGCGTGGGCGAGTCCGCCGGGGCCGCATTCTCCTGCGGGCGCCCGCTGCTCAAGAAATAGCCCGTGCGCCCCGTTGCCGCCCTGCTGGCCGCCAGCGCCGTGCTGGACGCCGCGTGCCGCCCGCTCACGGCGGCCCTGGGCGCGGGCATGGCCGGGGTCATCGCCGCCCAGGTCTTCTGGCGCTACGTGCTCAACGACTCGCTGTTCTGGTCCGAGGAGCTGGGGCGCATCCTGCTCATCTGGCTGACCTTCGTGGGCGCCACGGTGGCCTACCGCCAGGGCGCTCACCTGGGGGTGGACTCCCTGGTACGCCGCCTGCCGCCCCGGGCCCGGGCCGTGGCCGACGCCCTGGCGCACCTGGTCTGCCTGGCGCTCTTCGCGGCCATGGCCGGATACGGCCTGGGCTATGTGCGCCTGCTGGCCGGGCAGACCACCCCGGCCCTGGGCTGGCCCGCCGGGCTGGGCGCCGGGGCCGTGCCCCTGGCCGGGGCCGTGCTGTGCGTCCACGCCCTGGCGCGGCTGGCCGGGGGCCGAACCCCGGGCACACCGGACGCACCGGGCGGGCAGACCAGCCCGGGCACTCCGGGCGCCCCGGGCGCCCCAGAGTCCCCAGGCATCCCGACTCCGCCCCGCCCCCCGGAGGCCGCGCCATGAGCACGGGCCTCGTGCTGCTGGCCCTGGCGGCGCTGTTCCTGCTGGGGGCGCCCATGGCCGTGGCCATCGGCGCGGCGGGCCTGGGGGCGCTGGTGCTCTCGGGCGACGCCCCGGCCATGCTGGCCGTGCAGCGCATGGTCGCCGGGGCGGATTCGTTTCCGCTCATGGCCGTGCCGCTGTTCATGATCGCCGGGCAGCTCATGGAGGCCGGGGGCATCTCGCGGCGCATGGTGGACCTGGCCGACGCCCTGGTGGGCTGGCTGCCCGGCGGGCTGGCGGCGGTGGCCGTGGTGGCGGCCATGCTCTTCGGCGGCATTTCCGGCTCTGCGGCGGCGGATACGGCGGCGGTGGGCGCCATCCTCATCCCGGCCATGGTCCGCAAGGGCTACGACCCGGCCCTGGCCGGAGCCGTGCAGGCCGCCGGAGGCTCCATCGGCGTGGTCATCCCGCCGAGCATCCCCATGATCCTTTTCGGCGTGCTTACCGGGGCCAGCATCGGCGAGCTGTTCGCCGCCGGGCTGCTGCCCGGGCTGCTCATGGGCTTGACCCTGGTGGCGGCCACCACCGTGCTGGCCCTGCGCGGCGGCGCGCCCGACGCGCGCGGGCGGCGCTTCTCGCCCGGGCAGGCCTGGCGGGCCCTGGGCCGCGCCGGGTGGGCCCTGGGCGCCCCGGCCATCGTGCTGGGCGGCATCCTGGGCGGGGTGTTCAACGCCACGGAAAGCGCGGCGGCGGCGGTGGTCTACGCCCTGGGCACGGGCCTGTTCGTCTACCGCGAGCTGGCCTGGCGCGCCCTGCCCGCCCTGTTCCTCAGGGCCTCGGTGACGGCGGCGGTGGTCATGTTCCTCATCGCCCAGGCCCAGGTGCTGGCCTGGGTGCTCACGGTGCAGGAGGCCCCGGCCACCCTGGCCGCGTGGCTGCTGGGCCTGACCACGGACCCCGTGGCCCTGCTGCTCGTGGTCAACGCCGTGCTGCTGGTGGCGGGCACGTTCATCGAGACCACGGCGGCCCTGGTGCTGCTGGTGCCGGTGCTGGTGCCGCTGCTGCCGCACCTGGGCATCGGGCTGGTGCAACTGGGGGCCATCGTGGTGGTCAACCTGGCCATCGGCATGCTCACCCCGCCGCTGGGCATCTGCCTGGTGGTGGCCTGCGGGCTGTCGGGGGCGCGGCTGGGGGCCGTGGCCGCGCGGGTGGCGCCGCTGTTGCTGGTGCTTTTGGCCGACCTGCTGCTCATCAGCTTCTGGCCGCCGCTGACCACGGCCCTGCCCGCCCTGCTGACGCGCTGAGCCGGAAGGGACGGCGCGGGTTGGCCCGGGCCGCGGGCGGCGGGCGCCCGTCGAAGTTGACAAGCCCGGCCCGCCCGGCCACAGTTGCCCCGTTTCCGCCACCGCCAACCGGAGCCCAGAGCATGACCCGCCCCCGCGACATCACCGCGCCCATGGACATCGAGCGCGAATCCATGCGCATCATCGACGCCGAGGTGCCCGAGCCGCGCCCCTTTGCCGGGGCGCAGTGGCTGGTGGTGCGGCGCATGATCCACACCAGCGCGGACTTCGAGCTGCTGGACCTGGCGCGCTTCTCGCCGGGGGCGGTGCAGGCGGGCGTGGCGGCCCTGGCCGCCGGGTGCGCGCTCTTCACCGACACGCACATGGCCCGCTGCGCCATCCCCCTGCGGCGGCTCGCGCCCCTGGGCTGCTCCATCGCCTGCTTCATGGACGACCCCGAGGTGGCCGGGCGCGCGCGCAGCGAAGGCATCACCCGCGCCCGCGCCGCCGTGGACCACGCCGCCGAGCGCATGGACGGGGCCATCCTCGTGGTGGGCAACGCGCCCACGGCGCTCTTGCGCATCCTGGAGCACGTCCAGGCCGGGCGCATGGCCCCGGCCCTGGTGGTGGGCATGCCCGTGGGCTTCGTCAACGCGGCGGAGTCCAAGGAGCTGCTCATGGCCCAGGACCGCGTGCCGTTCATCACCATCGCCGGGCGCAAGGGCGGCTCGGCCCTGGCGGGCAGCGCGGTCAACGCCCTGGCAGACCTGGCCCTGGACGGCAGGCCCGCGCCGCCCTGACGGGCGCCGGGGTGGTGCGGCCCGGCGAGACTCGGCCCCAGCCCCTGGCGTGCCCGGAACCTGCCCAGGACATGCCTGGCGTGCCGGGCTCCCCAACGCCCCGGGCATCCCGGGGCCCTGGTGTGCCCTGGCGCACCCTGCGGCCAGCGCCCGATGCCCCCGCCGCACCCGCACGGCGCCCCGGCGCCACCTTGACGCCGATTTCAGATTGAATTAATCGGATTTTATGCCCCGCACATCCCCTCCGCCCCGCCGCCCGGCGGACACCCGGGCCCACGGCCCGGCCCAGGCCCGGCCATGAAGCTCTCGGCCCGCTCCCGCTACGCCGCGCGCCTGCTGCTCGACCTGGCCCAGGCCCGGGGCCAGGGGCCGGTGCGCGCCTCGATCCTGGCGACCAACACGGGCATCTCCGTGCAGTTCATCGAGCAGATCCTGCGCCCGCTGAAAAAGGCCGGGTTCATCCGCAGCATGCGCGGGGCCACCGGCGGCCACCTGCTGCGCCGCGACCCCGAGACCATCACCCTGGGCGACGTGGTGCGCACCATGGAGGGCCCGGTGGCCATCACGCGCTGCTGCACCGGCCCCGCCGCCTGCGACCGCGCCGACGACTGCCGCACCCGCAGCGCCTGGGCCCAGGTCTCCCGCGTGCTCGAACGCGAACTGGACGCCATCACCCTGGCCGACCTGCTGGACCCAAGCCGCCTCCAATCCACCTGCCCCAAAGCCTGACCAGCCCCGCCCCCGGCCCGAATATCCCCGCCAGCTCCCCGCGCACTGGCCACTTCCTCGTGGCCCCATACGCATTTTCACTTGCCGCCAACTGGAAGACAATACTAAAGAAGCGGTAGCGCCTTGGCCGGGAGCGCCCCGCCCGAAGGCTCGCAAGGGGCCGAACAACAGGGCATTGCCCGCTGTGCAGAGGGAAGGGACAGCGGCGCCTTGCGGAAAAACCAGGCAGGAAACGTGCGAGGGCTGTCAGGGAACCACCCTCGCCAAGGGCGGCAGTGTCAGGTGAATACGGCCTCTGCACGTATCATCTCTGTACAATCCACGCGCACATATCGTCAGCGCTCACGAGACAGGGATTTTTCAATATGAATAATGATGAAGTTATAATTGAAAACAGAATAGAAAGTCTGCAGCTTTTGGCATCGAGTATTGTCTCGATCGCTTTTGCAATACTTTTCGGCGTCTCGTTGGCTGTTGGCTACAATAAAGAAAACACATATGCTGCTATTTTTGGTCTTTTGATTTGTGTTCCATGGTCAATTTATGCACTCTATAAATTCAATAATAGCATGAATTCTTCTGTTTCAATAAACAATGACACCATCGAATTTTACTCAGACGGCACTTGCACCGCCCACATTTAATGCGCCGATATTCAGCGCATAAATCTCTTGTGCAACCCATTACGCAACAAGATGACATATATTTCATGGCTTGGACGGCTTGGATTTATCCTTGGCTTCTTCATTTTTGTGCCGCTATTTACTACATTGATATTATTCGCTATCATAATAAAGACCACCTACTCCGCTATCTCACGCAGAGGCACGCCGTCCTTATTCTTCGATACCGTAGTCATCCAGTATGAAGAAAACCTATACTATATCTGGGCCCCAGAGAAAGTAAGCACGATGGCCATGCTGGAGAAATTGAACGACATTTCCCTCCTTCATGAAATCGAGATTAAAAAATCACTCCTGTTCATACCCCGCAAGACCAAGAAAAAACGGACCACCTGACGAGGCCCCCGCCCCCCCAACGGGAAAGGCCCCCCGCGACGCGCGTCGCGGGGGGCCTTTCGGGAGGAGGAGGAAGGCAAACCGGGCGCCGTTAGCGGGCGCAAACGTCCTCGAACACCATGCGGTCGGCGTATTCGGCCTTCTTGCCGTCGTTCCAGCGGCTCACGGGGCGGTAGTAGCCCACGATGCGCGTGTAGACTTCGCTGTCCTGGCCGCAGGTCGGGCACTGGAAGTGCTCGCCCTGGATGTAGCCGTGCTCCTTGCAGACCGAGAAGGTCGGCGTGATGGACAAGAAGGGAATCTTGGTGTTGGTGAAGGCCTTGACGATGAAGCTCTTCAGGGCCTGGGTGTCGCTCACGGCCTCGCCCAGGAAGGTATGGAACACCGTGCCGCCGGTATACAGCGGCTGAAGCGCGTTCTGGTGCTCCAGGGCGAAGAGCACGTCGTCGGAGTAGCCCACGGGCAGGGCCGTGGAGTTGGTGTAGTACGGCGTGCCGTTGCCCGAGGCGTGGATCTCCTCGTAGAGCTTCTTGTCGATGCGTGCCAGGCGGTAGCTGGTGCCCTCGGCGGGGGTGGCCTCCAGGTTGTAGAGGTTGCCCGTCTGCTCCTGGAAGCGCGAGGTCAGGTCCGAGAGGTGGCGCAGGGTGCGCTGCATGAAGCGCGTGCCCGCCGGGGTCTCGATGCCCTTGCCCAAGAGGTTCAGGCAGGCCTCGTGGCCGCCCACCAGCCCGATGGTCGCAAAGTGCCCGGCAAAGCCGTTCTTCAGGTAGCGGGCCGACCAGGGGAACATGCCCCGCTCCAGGTTGTCGTTGATCATCTTGCGCTTGAATTCCAGGGAATCGCGCGCCAGCTCGGCGTATTCGGTCACCAGGTCCAGGAAGTCCTCCTCGCCCTGGGCGAGGTAGGCCAGCTTGGGCAGGTTCAGCGTGACCACGCCGATGGACCCCGTGAGGTCGCCCGCGCCGAACAGGCCGCCGGTCTTCTTGCGCAGCTCGCGCAGGTCCATCTTCAGCCGGCAGCACATGGAGCGCACGTCCTCGGGGCTGATGTCCGAGTTGATGAAGTTCTGGAAGTAGGGCACCCCGTACTTGGCCGTCAGCTGGAGCAGCAACTCGCCGATCTCGCTGTCCCACGGGAAGTCGTCGGTGACGTTGTAGGTCGGGATGGGGAAGGAGAAGATGCGCCCGTCGGCGTCGCCCCGGAGCATGACCTCGATGAAGGCCTTGTTGATCATGGCCATCTCGGGGGCGTACTCGCCGTAGGTCGAATCCTGGAGCTTGCCGCCGATGATCACGGCCTCGTTGGCAATATGCTTGGGCGGGGCGAGGTCGAAGGTCAGGTTGGTGAACGGGCTCTGCCCGCCCCAGCGCGAGGTGGTGTTCAGGTTGAACACGAACTTCTGCATGGCCTGGCGCACTTCGGTGTACGTGAGCCCGTCGTGGCGGATAAACGGCGCCAGATACGTGTCCACGTTGTTGAAGGCCTGGGCCCCGGCCCATTCGTTCTGCAACGTGCCGAGAAAGTTGTTCATCTGGCCCAGGGCGGTGTCGAAATGGCGGGCGGGCCCGGCGCAGGAGCGGCCTTCGAGGTTGAAGCCCTCCAGCAGCAGGTCGCGCAGGCTCCAGCCCGCGCAATACCCGGCCAGCCCGAAGGACAGGTCGTGCAGGTGGAAGTAGCCGTGCTCGTGGGCCAGGCGGACTTCCTCGGGATACTTCTCCAGGGCGTAGCGCGCCTGGACCGTGCCGGAGAGGTGCAGCATGAGCCCCTGGAAGGAGTGGGTCATGTTGGCGTTTTCCGCCACGCGCCAGTCGGCCTTGGACAGGTAGTTGTCGATGGTGTCCTTGATGTCCAGGTAGGCGGCGGTCTGCTCGCGCAGCTCGCGGCGCTTCTCGCGGTAGATGATGTACTTGCGGGCCACGTTGTAGAGCCGCGACTCCATGAGCACCTGTTCCACGAGGTCCTGGACGTGCTCCTGCTCGGGCACGTCCAGCCCGGCCAGCTTCTGCTCGACCTTACGCGCCAACCGCTTGGAGAGAATGGGATCCTTGATGCCGCTGGCCTTGAGGGCCTTGAATATGGCCTGGGCAATGCGGTCCAGGGACCAGGTCTCCAGGCAGCTGTCGCGTTTGAGAATCTGTTTGGGCATCGGTTCTCCTCCCCGGAGCGACGTACTTTTGCTCCACCAGCGTGAAGCCCGCGGGCAGCAGCCCGCGGATGGTGTCCATATCCTCATCCTGAAGCATCGGGACCCTGGTGGTCCGGAAATAGAAGGCCCCGGGAACCTGGGCGGCCATGCGAAAGATGGCCTCCATGTTCACCCGGGCCGTGGCTGCGTCCACCCCGCCGCCCGTGAGCGCCGGGTATTTGCCGTACGGGCCCTTCACGTCCACGGCGAAGGACTGCACCAGCCCGCCCGCCAGCAGCGCGCGCACCACGGCCGGACGCATGCCGTTGGTGTCGAGCTTCACGGGCAGGCCCAGGGAGCCCAGGTCGGCCAGCAGCCCCTCCAGCCCCGGCACCGTGGTCGGCTCGCCGCCGGTGACGGTGACGCCGTCCAGCCATTTGGCCCGCCGCGACAGCAGGCCCAGCACCTCGCCCCGGTCCAGGGCGGGCAGCCGCTCGGGGCTCCAGGCCAGGCCCGCGTTGTGGCAGGTGGGGCAGCGCAGGTTGCAGCCGCCGGTGAACAGCACCGCCGTGGCCCGGCCCGGCCAGTCGCACAGGCTCAGGCGTTCGATACCGCGTACATGGGTCCAGGCGATGTGGCCGAAGGGATGCATGGGGCTCCTGCCCGCTTCCGGTTCCGGCAGCCGTGGGGCCGCCGGACGGAAACGTCCGCGCGCGCCCACCCCTGCCCGGGGAGGGACCTGCGGTCCCCGCCCCGTCCGGCACCTTCCCGCGCGGCAAGGCCGCATCGGGCGGCGCCAGGCAACGGCCTGCGCGCTCTGATCAAATTGTGCAATTAAATCAGTGAATTAAACAATTTCTAGATAATATAGTCGAATTTCCTCGACAGGTAAAGGGGGGCCCGAAAATCCTGCCGGTGGGGTTTCTTCCGCTATTCCGCCCCCTTCCCGGGCCGTGTGGACAACGCCCGAATTTTCCACCAATCCCTCCACACGGCCTGCCCGGGAAAAGCCCCGCCAGACCTTGCCCCCGGCAGGGGGGTGTGGAGAAAATTTTTCCAGCGACAGCTGAAATTTCGTGAACGGAGCATCATGGCGGCGGCAAACGCGAACAACCGCCCGAAATTCCTGCTCACTGGCGTTCAATGTCGATTTTGGCGACCAGATGGCCGGAGTGTTGAGAGCTGGCCCCCCTCCGGCCCCGGCCCGGGGCAGGCCTTGCCGCCCGGGGCCATCCGGCCCCTGCGTCCCGGCGGGCCCAGGTTGCGGTGTGCACAATGTCCCAAGGGTCCTGAAACGCAGGAGATCGCGAGGGGGCCCGCGCCGTGGCAGCAGCGGCGCGGGCTGCGGGGCCACCCCTGCCCCCGGCCCGGTGCCCCAGAGGCAGCCCCGGGCCGGAGTCGGCAGGCGATTTTCGCCGCCCACAGCCTCCGGGACGCCCCGACTCCACCCTCCGTTCACAGGGCGGGGCAGGCGCAGCCCCTGGCGGGCCGCACGCGCAAAAGTCCGCGCGCAGCATCAGGAAGCGGGTGATGGGGGGCAACAGGAAGACAGCCGCCCGCCGCCCCCCGCAAGGCGGGGCAACGCGGGCGCCAGAGGGGGGCCGGACGACTCAGGCCGTGAGGAACTCGGCCACGCTGCTTACGTAGCTCTCGATGCCCTCGCGCACGCCGTCGGACACCGCGTCGAACATCACGCCAAGGACCATGCGGCTCTTGTTCATGGTGATGTTCTTGGCCCGCCCGGCCAGGCGCACGGGGCGGTCGGTGCCGATCATCCGGAAGTCCAGGGTCAGGGGCGAATCCACCGCCAGGGACGGCATGGCGGCCTGCGGGGCGTCCACCACCACCTGGCAGCCCCCGCAGGACAGGTTGAGCATCATGCCCTGGTATTCGGCATACTGCCCGTCCTCCTCGCCCACGCCAACGCGCACCGGCAGGTAGCAGTCCACGCGCTGGCACTTGCGCAGATTGAGGATCTCAACGGTCACGGGGTAGCGCAAGAAGAGCAGCCGGAAGGGCGCGGACTGGAGCCAGAGCACCTCGGACTCGAAGCCGTACACGTTGCCCTGGAACATGTAGCGCACGGTGATGCGCTTTTCCACGTAGAGGTGATCGCCGACCCCGGGGATGCGCGGCAGGCGCACGATGATGAACTGGCCCTTGGCCATGCCCAGGAACTCGGTCTTGAAGCGGTCGCCCAGGCCCTGGGGCTCGATGAGCACCACGGTGCCCATGGTGATGCCCAGGGCGTCGCCTTCCCTCTTGGACACGTTGAGCTTGTGGGACACGTCGCTTCTCCTGCGCTGCTGGACCCCGCGCGGCGCGGGCCGGCGGATGGCCGCACAGTATACCGCAACCGCCCGGTTTCGCAAGCCTCACCGGGCTGGCCCCGCCCCCGGGCGCCGGGCACGAAAAATCCCCGCCCGGCAGGGCCGGACGGGGATTCCCGCGCGGAGCCGGGCCCGGGATCAGACCTGGGGCGCCACCAGCCGCGCCAGCCCGGGGGCGGGCGCCTCGGGCAGGATGGTCCCGTCGCGGCCCACGACGACCTCGCGCAGGGGCAGGTCCGTGCGGCCCGAGGCCGCCAGCCCCTGGCGGACCATGGCCGGCAGGCCCGCGCAGCAGGGCACCTCCATGCGCACCACGGTCACGCCGCGCACCCCCGAGCGGGCGAAGAGCGCCGCAAGGCGCCCGGGGTAATCCGCCTCGGCGTCGAACTTGGGGCAGCCCATGAGCACCACGTTGCCGCCCACGAAGCGGCGGTGGAAGTCGGGGTGGGCCACCGCCGCGCAGTCCGCCGCGATGACCAGCTCGGCCCCGCGCAGGAAGGGCGCATCGGGCTGCACCAGGCGGATCTGCACCGGCCAGTGCCCCAGCAGGCTGGGCGGGGCGTCGTCGGCGTCCGGGGCCTGGGTCCGGGCCGCGGGGGCCGCCGGGGTCAAGGTCATGGCCGCCCGGCCCGGGCAGCCTCCGGCCCGGGGCCCGTGCTGGGCCATGGCCGCCCCCGGGCAGCCCCCGGCAGGGGCATGGCCGTGGCCCTGCGCGGCCACGTGGGCCAGGGCGGCCTCCTCGTCGAAGGCCTCGGCCTCGCGCTCCACGATGCGCAGGGCCCCGGTGGGGCACTCGCCCAGGCAGGCGCCCAGGCCGTCGCAGAAGCTGTCGCGCACCACGCGGGCCTTGCCGTCCACGATGGCCAGGGCCCCCTCGGCGCACGAGGGCACGCACTGGCCGCAGCCGTTGCACAGCGCCTCGTCTATCTCGATGATCTTCCGGAATTCCTTGTGCATTGCGTTCTCCTTGGGCCAGCGTGCCCGGGCGCCTGCGCCCGGCCTCGCCGCCGACCATGAGCCCACTCTAGGCCCCGCGCCACCGGCGCGCCTTGACCTGGGTCAAGCCGCGCAGGCGCGGCCCCGGGCGTTGCCCCCCGGCGCCGGGGATGCTAAGACCCCGCCCATGGAACTCATCCCCTTCCTCACGACGCGCATGGACCTCTTCCAGGGGCTGGAGCCCGAGCAGATCAAGGCCGTGGCCTCCATCTGCGTGCCCGCCGACTACCCCAAGGGCCGGACCATCTTCCTGGAGGGCAGCGAAGCCAGGGGCCTCTACGCGGCCATGACCGGGCAGGTCAAGATCTTCAAGCTCTCCCTGGAGGGCCGCGAGCAGATCATCCACATCTACGGCCCCGGCGAGCCCTTCGGCGAGGTGCCCGTGTTCGAGGGCGGGCGCTTCCCGGCCAACGCGGAAACGACCGTGGACTCGCGGGTGCTGTTCATCCCGCGCGACGGGCTGCGCCGGCTGCTGGAGCGCGACAGCACCCTGGCCATGAACATGCTGGCCGCCCTGTCGCGCAAGCTGCGCCGCTTCACCGTCAAGCTGGAGAACCTGACCCTCAAGGAGACGCCCCAGCGCGTGGCGGCCTACCTGCTGGACCTTTCGGACCGCACCGGCGGGGCCACGGAAGTCACCCTGGACATCTCCAAGGGCCACCTGGCCGGGCTGCTGGGCACGGCCCAGGAGACCCTCTCGCGCGTGCTCAAGCGCCTGAGCGAGGCCGAGCTGATCCGCGTGCGCGGCAAGCACATCGACCTGCTGGACCTGGACGGGCTCCAGGCCGTGAGCGACGGGGACGAGCGCCCGTGAGCGGCCCCCGCCCGGCGCGCGCCGGGGTTGTCTTCGCCCCCCGGCCCTGCTAGGCTGCGCACCGCCCGATCCGCACAACGCACAATCCCTGGGCCCGCCCCGGAGTCCGCATGGCCGCGATTTTTCCCGTTCCCATGGCGCGCAAGGTGATCCTCATGCTGCTGGCCTTCGCGGCCTTCTCCGCCGGGGCCGCCGTGTGGAGCTTCGGCTCCGGCTTCGTGTGGACGGGCATCTGCGTCCTGGCCGTGGCCGTGCCCATCATCGTCCTGTACTGGTTCATGATCGTGGCCAACCCGGCCAACACGCGCATCATGGTCGAGGGCGACGCCCTGCTGGTGGACGCGCCGCCGTTCTTCAAGGCGTCGCAGCCCCTGGCCGCCGTGAGCCGCGCCTTTGTCTGCTCCCTGGCGGACGAGGCCGAGTTCGCGGCCATGCAAAGCGAAGGCAGCATGGCCTTTTTCGGCTACCGCAGCGGGGTCTTCCGCACGGCTGCGGGCCGCGAGGCCGTGGTGGTGGCGCGCGGCGACCGGGTGCTGTGCCTGGAGACGCCCCAGCGCATCTTCCTGCTCGGCCCGGCGGACGTGGACGGGCTGGCCGCCGCCGTGGGCGCCGTGGTCCCTGTCGGCCAGGGCTGAGCCCCGCGCCCTGCCGCGCCCGAGCAGCACCCGCGCCCCTTTCGCACCCTTTCGCACCCTTTCGCACTCTTTGCGCACCCTTTGTGAGGTCGCCATGCCGTCCGCACGCCTGCTTCCCCTTCTCCTGGCCCTGACCCTGACCCTGGCCGCCTGCGCCCAGAACCGCTTCGGCCCCGAGGCGGGCCCGGCCTTCGAGGCCTACAAGGCCCGCCTGGCCGCCGACCCCGCCCACCGCGAAACCTGCGAGGTGGACGGCGTGGCCATGACCCTGCCCCGGGGCTGGTTCGAGGTGCCCCTGCGGGCCGGGGCCAGCCCGCTGATCAAGCACTTCTACATCCACAGCGAGCGCTCGGCCCACACCGGGATGCTGCCCACGGTGCGCGTGTTCCTCTACCCCCGGGAGGCGGCGGAGCTGCTCTTCGCCGGGCCCGAGGCCTACGACGCCCTCGTGGAGGAGAACATCCCCGGCTATTCCAGCGCCAGCCTGGACTACGACGCCCAGGGCCGGGTCATCCGCCACGTCTACCGCTGCATGGCGCCCGAGTTGGGCGGGATGCCGGTCTTCCGCTGCACGACCATCACCGCCAGCGCCTCGGGCGCCGTGGAGGTGGAGTACACCGACGCCCTGGAGAACCTGCCCAACGTCCAGGACTACTACATGGACGTGGAGGAGCTCATGGGCTCCATCACCCGGCGCTGACCCCGCCCCCGGCGCGCGGCAACGAAAGGGCCCCTTCCGGCAACGCCGGAAGGGGCCCTCGCCTTATGCCGGGCTGTGCCCGACCTAGACGTGCACCTCGCTGGACAGGGCGCGCAGCGATTCGGCCAGCTCGGCCAGCCGCTCCACGTTGTCGCGCGCGCGCATCATGCCCTGGGCCGTCTCCTGAGCCACGGCGTTGACCTCGTCCACGGCGCGGTTGATGGCGTCGCTGGTGGCCGACTGCTCCTCGGCCGCCGTGGCGATGGCGCGGATGCGGTCCGCCGTGGCGGTGACCAGGTCGCTGATCTCGCGCAGGGCGCCGCCCGAGGCGTTGACCATCTCCGTGGCGTGGGCCACGGCCCTGTCCGACTGGTCCACGGCGGCGATGTTCTCGCGCGCGCCGGACTGGATGGCCCCGATGGCCTGGGCCACCTCCTGGGTGGCGGTCATGGTCTTCTCGGCCAGCTTGCGCACCTCGTCGGCCACCACGGCGAAGCCCCGGCCCGCGTCGCCCGCGCGCGCGGCCTCGATGGCCGCGTTGAGCGCCAAGAGGTTCGTCTGGTCGGCGATGTCGGAGATGACGTTGAGCACCTGGCCGATGCCCTCGGCCTTCTCGCCCAGGGCGTCCATGTTGGCCTTCAGGCTGGCCGAGCGCTCGCGGACCTCGGCGATGGCCGCCACGGCCTTGGCCACCACCTCCGAGCCCTCCTGGGCGCGGCGGCGCGAGCCGTCGGCCTGCTCGGCGGCTTCGCTGGCGCCCCGGGCCACGTCCATCACCGTCTCGTTCATCTGCTCCATGGCCTGGGCCGTTTCCCCGGCGCGGGCCTTCTGCTGCTCGGCGCCGTCGGTGACCTCGGCCACCTGCCCCGACAGCTCGCCCGAGGCCTCGGCGATGGACGCGGCGGCCCCGGCCACGCGCTCGTTCACGCTGCGGATCTGCTCCAGGTTGGCTTGCAGGGCCGCTTCCTTTTCCACCAGCGGGGTCACGTCGCGGGCGATCTCCATGCGCCCGATGACCTTGCCGTGGCAGTCGCGCAGCACGTCCGAGGTCGGCTGGATGTACACCGTGCGCCCGCCCAGGTCGGCGGAGATGACATTGCCCGCGTAGGGCTGGCCCGTGCGCCTGCACTGCTCGATGGGGCAGTCCGCCGTGCCGCACAGGGAGGTGTTGAACACGTTGCGGCAGGGCGTGCCGCGCAGGGCCTCCACGGTGCTCTTGCCCAGGCGTGCCGTGGCCGCGTTGGCCACGATGAAGTTCATGTCGTCGTCCACGGCGAAGATGGGGTCGGGCACGGCGTTGATCATGTAGCCGTACATCTGGGTCTGGCACAGGATGCCGTCGAGCTTGTGCAGCAGCCTGTTGAACTGCGCCGCCAGGGCGCCCATCTCGTCGCGCGCGCTCTCGTCCAGGGTCTCGGAGAGGTTGGCACGGTCGTCGGCGATGTCGCGGATCTTGCCCATGATGGCCTGCACCGGGCGCAGCACGCCCCGGGTCAGGAAGACCCAGGTCACCAGCACCGGCAGGACCAGGATGGCCAGGAAGATCGCCCCGATGGTCGTGCCCGTGCGCCAGATGATGGCTTCGGTGGCCGCGGTGTCCAGGGCGTAGACCAGGATGCCCATCTGCTCGCCCTTGTAGTCCTTGACCGGGAAGGCCGCCAGGGCCAGGTCGCCGTGGCGCACCACGTGCTGCCCGGCCTTGCCCGCTTCCAGGAAGTCGGCGCTGACGAGCTTCTCCACGGCCTGGTCCTTGGTGCCCGACACGAGGACGAAGCGCCCGTCGAGCACGGGGTGCTTGGCCGGGTCGTCCTTGAGGCGGGTGGAGATGTGCAGCTGGTCGGCGTTCATGTAGAGCACCAGGGCCTCGCCCTCCCGCTTGGAGGCTGCGGCCAGGATGGGCCCGAACTCGACCAGGGTTTCCAGCGAGCCCAGGTGCTTGCCTGCTGCGGAGCGCACGGGCAGGATGCCGCGGATGGCGAACCCGCCGCTGCCCAGCTCGATGCCGCCCAGGGCGCGGCCCGAGGCGTTCACGTCGAGCACCGTCTGGCGGAAGGACGACAGGTCGTCGGACACGTCCATCCATTTCCCATCGCGGCTGACCTGCTGCTTGCGCCACAGCCGGGCCAGGCTGCGGGTGGTGGGCAGGTGGACGTGGAGCTGGAATTTGGTGCCCAGGATCTGCTCGTAGCCTTCGAGCACAGGGGCCATTTCGCGGCGCAGCATCTCGCGGGCCTGCTGGGCCATGGGGTCGCGCTCGTCGCGCATGTCGCCCTGGGCGGCCAGCTCCAGGGCCTGGACCACGGCGGGCATGCGCGTGAACAGGGCGGCCAGTTCCGTGGCGCGGTCCGTCCCGGCCTGGATGGCCGAGTCGATCTCGGCGGCTTTGTTGGCCACGATGGTCTCCACGGAGCGGGACTCCAGCTCGCGCAGATTGCTGACCAGCAGCCACAGCCCCAACCCGCCCAGAATCAGCACCGTGGCCGCCACGGGCAGGGCCACCTTCAAACGGATACTCATGGATATACCCTCTGATTTCAATAATATCGGCGGGTTGCAAGCCGCCGCCCCCGGGATGTGGAAATGAGGACACAAAACCGTGACACTTTGTACCAGCTTTTCCACTATACAGACAAGTTTGTCGGACAATGCCCCTATTTTCACAAGAGTCGCGAAAAACGCCCCGCTGCCAGGGGGAACCTGCCGCCGTGCCCACGCGGGGGCCGGGGCGATGGACGTCGCCGATTACGTCGTGGACACGGCCACCGCCGCGCCCACGCGGGAGCCGGTTGATTGGTCTCGTTGACACAAGGTTTTTTGGCGCCGCCGCGCCCGCGCGGGAGCCAAGCCCCCGGAGCCTGGGCCGCGCAAGGCATCACCGTACCCGCGCGGCGCAGGCCACAGAGCGCAGGCGCCGCCTGCGCGCCTTTGCCGGGGAGCCCATGCCCGTACCGCCCCCTCCCGGGGCAGCCGCTGACGACAAGCGCCCTTGACATTCATTCTCAGTATCACTATCGTGGCGCCATGCGAGAACATTGCAAGCACAGGCACGGTTGGGACGGGCAGACCCTGCGCGACGCGCCCCGGGGCAGCCGGGTGCGCATCCAGAGCTTTTCCTGCTGCCCCAAGGACCGTTGCCGCCTGCTGGCCCTGGGGCTGACCCCCGGGACCACCGCCGAGGTCAGCGCCTCCCACTGCGGGGCCTGCTGCCTGCGCGTGCGCGACGCCGACATCGTGCTCGGCGACGACCTGGCCGCCGCCGTCACCGTCCTGCCCCTGGGCGAGGACTCCCGGGCCTGAGCCTGACGCCCGCCTCCCCACGCCCCGGCCCGCAGCCCCGGCCCCAAAGCTCCCACCTTCGCAGCCCGCCCCGCGCAGCCCGCTCAGCGGCCCGCCAGCCCTTGACAGGCCTGTTGAAAACCATTATCGCCCCTGAGTTCCGGCCCATCGCCGCCCCTGCGCGGGCCCGCGCGACGCACCCGGGCCGGACCCAAGGAGCCACCCCATGCCCCAGCCCCTGCGGCTGCGCGAACTTCAGGTCGGCCAGCGCGCCGTCATCCATACCGTTTCCGCCCAGGGCGAGCTGGGCCGCCGCATCCGCGACATGGGCCTGGTGCCCGGCGCGCAGGTGGAGATCGTGGGCCGCGCGCCCCTCAAGGACCCCGTAGCCCTGCGCATGCAGGGCTTCACCCTCTCCCTGCGCAACAACGAGGCCGACTTCGTGCTCGTGGAGCCCCTGCCCTGATGCAGCGCGTCAAGATCGCCCTGGCGGGCAACCCCAACGCGGGCAAGACCACCCTGTTCAACGCCATCACCGGCGCGCGCCAGCACGTGGGCAACTACCCGGGCATCACCGTGGAGAAGAAGGAAGGCTTCGCCCGCGTGGACGGCATCGACTTCCACGTGCTCGACCTGCCCGGCACCTACTCCCTCACGGCCTACACCCAGGAAGAGCTGGTGGCGCGCGACGCCCTGGTGGACGAGCGCCCCGGGGTGGTGGTCGGCGTGCTCAACGCCTCGGCCCTGGAGCGCAACCTCTACCTGGCCGTGCAGATTCTGGAAATGGGCCTGCCCCTGACCCTGGCCCTGAACATGATGGACGAGGCCCGCAAGCAGGGCCTGACCGTGGACGCCGAGCGCCTGGGCGGCCTGCTGGGCTGCCCGGTGGTCGAAACCGTGGCGCGCACCGGCGAGGGCGTGGGCCGCCTGCTGCGGGCCGCCGCCGGGCACGCCCGGGCCACCGGCGGCGTGCGCGAGCCCCTGGCCATCTCCTACGGACCGGACCTCGACCCCGTGCTGGCGCAGATGACCGCGCGCATCCAGGCCGACGGCCTGCTCGCCGGGCGCTACCCCGCCCGCTGGCTGGCCCTGAAATACCTGGAGTCCGACGAGCAGGTGCTGGCCGCCGGACGCGCCGCCGGGCCCCTGGCCGCCGAGCTGGAGGCCATGGCCGGGCGCGTGGCCGACCACTGCCAGCGCACCCTGCGCACCTCCCCCGAAGCCATCATCGCCGACTACCGCTACGGGTTCATCACCTCGGTGCTGCGCCAGGGCGTGCTGACCCGCCCCGACGAGCCCTCGCGCGTGGACGTGTCGGACATGCTCGACCGCGTGCTGACCCACCGCGTGGCCGGGCCCCTGGGCATGCTCGGGGTGCTGCTGGCCGTCTACTGGGCGACCTTCGCCCTGGGCGAGGTGCCCATGGGCTGGGTCGAGACCCTGTTCGGCCTGCTGGCCCAGGCCGCCGACGCCGCCCTGCCCGACGGGCTGTTCAAGTCGCTGCTCGTCTCGGGGGTCATCGACGGCGTGGGCGGGGTCATGGGCTTCGTGCCGCTGATCATGCTCATGTTCCTGTTCATCGCCTTCCTGGAAGACTCGGGCTACATGGCGCGCATCGCCTACATGCTCGACCGCGTGTTCCGCATCTTCGGGCTGCACGGCTGCTCGGTGATGCCGTTCATCGTCTCGGGGGGCATCGCCGGGGGCTGCGCCGTGCCCGGGGTCATGGCCGCGCGCACCCTGCGCAGCCCGCGCGAAAAGCTCGCCACCCTGCTCACCGCCCCGTTCATGACCTGCGGGGCCAAGCTGCCCATCTTCCTGCTGCTCACGGGCGTGTTCTTTCCCGGAGCCGAGGCCACGGCCCTGTTCCTGATCACCCTGGGCGCCTGGGCCGCCGCCCTGCTGGTGGCGCGGCTGCTGCGCTCCACGGTCATCAAGGGCCCGAGCACGCCCTTCGTCATGGAGCTGCCGCCCTACCGCCTGCCCACCCTGCGCGGCATGCTCATCCACACCTGGGAGCGCACCTGGCAGTACATCAAGAAGGCCGGCACGGTGATCCTGGCCATCTCCATCCTCTTGTGGGCGGCCATGACCTTCCCGCAACTGCCCGCAGAGCGCGCGGCCATGTACGCCGCCGAGCGCGAGGCCATCCAGGCCGCAGCCGCCGACCCCGCCCAGGACGAGGCAACCCGCCAGACCCTGGCCGAGCGCCTAGCCCTGGCGGACAACATCCAGCGCGAAGCCGCCCTGCGCCACTCCCTGGCCGGGCGCCTCGGCGCGGCCCTGGAGGCCGTCACCGCCCCGGCGGGCTTCGACTGGCGCACCAACATCGCCCTGGTGGGCGGGTTCGCGGCCAAGGAAGTCATCGTCTCCACCCTGGGCACGGCCTACTCCCTGGGCGAAACCGACCCCGAGGACGCCAAGCCCCTGGCCGACCGCCTGCGGGACGCCCCGCAATGGTCCCGCCTGCACGCCGTGGCGCTCATCGTCTTCATCATGCTCTACGCGCCCTGCTTCGTCACCGTGGTGGCCATCCGCTCCGAGTCGGGCTCGTGGAAATGGGCCGCCTTCGCCGTGGTTTTCAACACCGCCCTGGCCTACGCCCTGGCCGTGGCCGTCTTCCAGGGCGGGCGCGCCCTGGGCCTGGGCTAGCCCCCGGGCGCCCGCGCCACCTCACCCCAGCCCCCTCACCCCGCTCCCCCTCCCGCCCGGCTTCGCCCGGCTTCGCCCGGCTTCGCCTGTTGCCAGAAACCCACCCCTGGGGTATGGAATCGGCTGACGCGCACAGGCGCGGGAGGACCCCCCATGACCGGACGCACCGCCGGGCTGCGCCACAGCCTGCTGACCAAGATCTTCGCCTCGGTCAGCCTGACCCTGCTCGCGGGGGTGGCGGGCTGGACGTGGTTCAACATGCACCACCACCAGCAGACGACCATGGCCCACATGGTCACCGGCGCGGACAGGCTGTCCAACACCATCCGCCTGGCCTCGCACTACGCCATGCTCCACAACTCGCGCGACGACCTGCGCCAGATCATCCGCAACGTCGGGCGCCAGAGCGACGTGGAGGCCGTGCGCATCTACGACAAGCACGGCACCATCCAGTTCTCCAGCCTCTACAGCGAGGTCGGCCAGACCACCAACATCAAGGCCGAAGCCTGCGATGTGTGCCACCGCGAGGACCCGCCGCGCACCAGCGTGCCGCTGGACCAGCGCACCCGCGTGTTCACCGCGCCCTCGGGCTCGCGCATGCTGGGCATCCTCACGCCCATCCACAACGAGCCCTCCTGCTCCGGCCCGCCCTGCCACTTCCACCCGCCGGACAAGACCGTGCTCGGCGCCCTGGACATGGTCATCTCCCTGCGCGAGGCCGACGCCAGCCTGGCGGGCTACCAGCGCAACTCCATCGCCCTGGCGGCCCTGGTCTTCCTGTTCACCACCTACATCATCCTGCTCTTCGTGCTGCGCTTCGTGAAGGAGCCCGTGCTGGCGCTCATCCAGGGCACGCGGCGCATCGCGCGCGGCGAGCAGATCCCCATGGACGACCTGGACGAAGCCGACGAGATGGGCCAGCTCGTGGCGGCCATCAACCGCATGGGCCGCGACATCACCGCCAAGCAGGCCGAACTGAACCGCCAGCGCGACGAATACCAGGGCCTGTTCGAGGCCGTGCCCTGCCTGATCACCGTGCAGGACCGCAACTACCGCCTGCTGCAATACAACCGCGAGTTCGCCGAGCGCTTCGCGCCCCAGGACGGCGACTACTGCTACCACGCCTACAAGGGCCGCGACGAGCGCTGCGAGAACTGCCCGGTGGAGAAGACCTTCCGCACCGGCAGGCCGCACTTCAGCGAAGAGGCCGGGCTCAACAAGGACGGCTCCCGGGCCTACTGGCTGGTGCACACCAAGCCCATCCGCAACGAGCGCGGCGAGGTCGTGGCGGCCATGGAAATGTGCCTGGACATCACCCAGCGCAAGCTGCTGGAGGAGAAGCTCGAACGCTCCGAGCAAAAGTACCACGCCATCTTCAACCAGATCCCCAACCCGGTCTTCGTGCTCGACCGCCAGACCCTGGACATCCTGGACTGCAACGACGCCGTGCTGCCCGTGTACGGCTACACCCGCGAACAGCTGCTGGGCACCTGGTTCCTGGCGCTGTTCGCGGGCGGCGACCCGGCGGAGCACGCCGCGCGCATCCGCAGCGAGGGCGCCATGAACCAGGTGCGCCACAAGACCAGCGGCGGCCAGCCCATCTATGTGGACCTGAGCCTGGCGGCCTCGGAATACGCCGAGCGGCCCGTGCTGCTGGCCATCTCGCGCGACATCACCCACCGCCTGGAAACCGAGCAGCAGCTCATCCAGGCCAGCAAGATGGCCACCCTGGGCGAGATGAGCACCGGCGTGGCCCACGAGCTGAACCAGCCCCTGTCGGTCATCCGCACCATCTCCGGCTTCTTCATGCGCAAGCTGGGCAGGAAGGAGCCCGTGGACGAGAAGACCTTCATACTCATGGCCGAGGGCATCGACCAGAACGTGGAGCGCGCGGCGCGCATCATCGAGCACATGCGCGAGTTCGGGCGCAAGCCCGGCCTGCGGCTCGAGCGCGTGCACCTGGACGCCGTGCTGCGCAAGGCCTTCGACATCTTCGACCAGCAGTTCAAGGTGCGCGGCATCGCCCCGCGCTGGGAGCTGGCCGAGAGCCTGCCCCCCGTGCTGGCCGAGCCCAACCGCCTGGAGCAGGTGGTCATCAACCTGCTCATCAACGCCCGCGACGCCATCGAGGAAAAACGCGCCACGGCTGGCGAGGACGCCCCCCTGCCCGGGGACGGCGAAGACGACGCCCAGGCCGCAGCTCCCGACGAGGTCCGCCTGCGCACCCTGGTGCGCGACGGGCGCGTGGTCATGGAGATCGAGGACACCGGCGCGGGCATCCCCCCGGCCGTTGCCGAGAAGATCTTCGAGCCCTTCTTCACCACCAAGGAGGTGGGCAAGGGCACCGGCCTGGGGCTGTCCATCAGCTACGGCATCGTCAAGGACTACGGCGGCACCATCCACGCCGGGTCCGTGCCCGGGGGCGGGGCGTGCTTCCGCGTGGAGTTCCCCCCGGCGCCCGAGGAGCCCGCAGAGCAGGGCTGACCGCCACCGGGCACCCGGGGGCGGGCCGGGGCCCGCAGCAGGCCGCGCGCCCCGGGCGAGCG
The DNA here is from genome assembly GCF_000519125.1 of Desulfocurvus vexinensis DSM 17965. Classification (NCBI taxonomy): domain Bacteria; kingdom Pseudomonadati; phylum Thermodesulfobacteriota; class Desulfovibrionia; order Desulfovibrionales; family Desulfovibrionaceae; genus Desulfocurvus; species Desulfocurvus vexinensis. The sequence goes on along the minus strand of NZ_KI912582.1, from coordinate 46,907 downwards.
GCGGCTGCGGACGCCCTTCTTCAGGCGCGCAGAGCCCGAATCCCGGCGCCCGGGCACGCGGCGGTCGCGGCTCGCGCGCCCAAAGCCAAGAGGGGTGCGCCCCTGGAGCGGGCCCGTACGCCATGGCGCCCCCCCCTTGACGGAAAAGCGTTCCCCTGCGTATGGTTGCGCCGGAAGAAGAGAAAGTTGCGGCGTTCGTCGCGGCTGCCACCTGCCCCAAACCCACACCTGGACGGATTGTACGCGATGCGGATTTCCACCCGCAGCCGGTATGGCACTCGCATGATGCTCGACATCGCCCTGCACGCCGACGACGGCCCTGTGCGCATCCAGGACGTGGCCGAACGCCAGGGCCTGTCGCTCAAGTATCTGGAAAAGCTCGTGCGCCTGCTCAAGGACGGCGGTTTCATCGAGTCCAAGCGCGGGCCCAAGGGCGGGCACCTGCCCGCCAAGCCCCTGGAGCAGATCACCGTGGGCGCCCTGGTGCGCATCCTCGAAGGCGACACCATGCTCGTGGAATGCTCCTCCGACAGCCACTGCTGCGTCAACGAGCCCATGTGCCTGACCCGGCGCGTCTGGAAGGCCGCGGCCAACGCCATGTTCGAGAAGCTGGAAACCATCACCTTCGCCGAGCTGGTCCAGGAGCTGCGCCAGAACAACATGCTCGGCCTGCTGCCCGACCTGTTCCCCGACGTGCCCGATTCCGAGTGCCGCACCGCCCGGGACATGGCCGCCACCTTCCGCCACCCCTAGCAAACAGGCGCTGCCGGGGCGCCGCCCCCCGGGACTCCGCACGCCGGGGGGGGGGGCTGGCACATTCCAGGGCCGCCCTGCTCTCCGCCCCCGCGCTTCGACTGCTCTCCGCCATATCTCCACCTGCGCTCCGACTGCCCCGCCACGCCCGGGAAATTCCAGACCTGCACCGGATGGATTCTCCGCACTTGACGTGCGGGAAATTATTCCATACCTACGCCGTAGAGTTTTATAACGCGGCACGGCGTTCCATCCCCCCACCCTTGCGCGCCCGCCCCTGGCGCGCAAAACGCCTCCGTGTGCCGTCCAATCAGGGACACCTCCATGCGTTTGACCACCAAAAGCCGCTATGGCGCCAAGATGTTCCTGGACATCGCCCTGCACGGCGATGACGGTCCGGTACGCATTGGCGACATCTCGCGGCGCCAGGGCATCTCCGTCAAATACCTTGAAAAACTCATCCGGACCCTCAAGGACGCCAAGTTCATCAAGAGCAAGCGCGGCCCCCGGGGCGGACACCTGATCACCCGCCCGCTGGCGGAAATATCCGTGGGCGACATCGTGCGGGCGCTGGAAGGCCAGGCCCAGCTCGAGGAATTCCTCGGCCCGGGCGCAGCCGTGACCAGCGACGAGCGCTGCGTCACCCTGCGCGTCTGGCACGAGGCCAGCCAGGCCATGTTCGAGAAGCTGGACTCCATCTCCTTCTCCGAACTGGTGGCCGAAGCCCGCGCCTGCCCCAGGCCGGGCTGCCGCTTCAAGGACGCCGCAGGCCCCTGCTCCGGCCCGGTTTGAGCGCACAATCAGCATCCGCCCCCCGGCACGCCGGGGGGCGGATTTTTTCCAACCATCCTCAATAATTCTTTTTTTCACATTTCGTCATCCAATCGCAAATTCCCTACTTGACGGGTATATTCCCATTCTATACTCTCCAGGGAGACTTTTTCCTGGAATGGCGTAACTTACCGGATTTCCGCATTATTTCGGCACCCCTGAGGGGCAATTCAGGATGCCGGGATACCGCCTCGTACGCCAGAACCGGAAAGGGAGCAGCCACAGACCGCTCACCGTCGGCTGGTGGGAAGACGACCCGGGGCGCATGGGCGCCCGGGGCCGCCTGGATGGCCGGAGGATGCGAACTGCGGATGCGATGCGTTGCATTGGCCGTGGACATTCATTTCAGCCAAAGGAACGAGGGACAGCATGAAGAAGGGAAGATTCCTGGCGCGATGGGCCGGGGTCGTCGCCGTTCTCGCAGCGCTTTCCGCATACGCCATCGAGGCCGTGGGCGTGGTGCCGACACCCCCCAGCGGCGGCGACGGGCGGGCCGACATCCTGATGATCGACTCGCTTGCGGCGTTCGGAGCGCTCGAGGAAGCGCCGGTCGCTTTCCGGCACGACCAGCACACCGAGGCCCTTGCCAAGCTCGGCAAGACCGACTGCACCACCTGCCACGAGTCCGACAAGGACCGGTTGGTGCTCAAATTCAAGCGCCTTGCGGACACCGATGCCGCCACCGTCAAGGCCGTCTACCACGACAACTGCATCGGCTGCCACAAGGACCTGGCCGCCCAGGGCCAGCCCACGGGCCCCACGGATGTGGCCTGCCGCAGCTGCCACTCCACCGCCCCGGCCGACACCTCGGCCTGGACGCCCATCGGCATGGACAAGTCGCTGCACTTCCGCCACCTGGACTCCAAGTCCGTGGCCCGCGACGCCGAGGACCGCACCTGCGCGGCCTGCCACCACGAATATGACCAGGCCACCAAGAAGCTGGTCTACGCCAAGAACAAGGAAGATTCCTGCGCCGCCTGCCACGGCCCCCTGGCCGTCGCCGGGCCCGATGGCGATGTGCGCGCCCTGCGCGACGCCGCGCACCTGGCCTGCGTGTCCTGCCACGTGCAGGTTGCCGCCAAGGGCGCCGACTCCGGCCCCGCGACCTGCCAGGGTTGCCACACCGCCCAGGCCCAGGCCGCCGTGAAGGTCGTGCCCGACGTGCCCCGCCTGGAGCGCGGCCAGGCCGACGCCGTGCTCATGGGCCTGCCCGCCGCGCCCGAAAAAGGCGCCCGGCCCGTCAAGGGCCTGATGAGCCCCGTGGCCTTCGACCACAAGTCCCACGAGGGCTACGTCAAGGACTGCCGCAGCTGCCACCACGAAAAGATCGCCTCCTGCTCCGCCGAGTGCCACACCCGCGCGGGCAACGAGAAGGGCGGCTTCGTGACCCTGGAGCAGGCCATGCACAAGGTCTCGGCCCAGGAAAGCTGCGTGGGCTGCCACGCCCAGCGCACCACCGCGCCCGAGTGCGCCGGGTGCCACAACCTCATGCCCTCCGCCCGCGCGAGCCAGGCCAGCTGCGCCTCGTGCCACGACAAGGCCCTGGAGCCCGCAAGCCCCGAGGCCGCCACGGCCCTGACCGACCAGGACAAGACCGCCCTGGCCCAGGCCGCCATCTCGGCCCGTAAGCCCGTGGGCACCTACAATCTGGACGAGATTCCCGAGACCGTGGCCATCGGCGACCTGGCCGACAAGTACGAGCCCGCCGAGTTCCCGCACCGCAAGATCGCGCAGACCATGCTCAAGCTCATCGGGGACAGCCCCATGGCCGCACGGTTCCACCGCGAGCAGGGCACCTTCTGCCAGGGCTGCCACCACAACAGCCCGGCCTCGGCCACCCCGCCGCGCTGCGCGAGCTGCCACGCCGCCACCCCCGGCACCGGAACCGACGCCAGGCCCGGTCTGATGACCGCGTTCCACCAGCAGTGCATCGGCTGCCACCAGTCCATGGGCCTCGAAAAGCCCGCGGCCACCGCCTGCGCCGACTGCCACAAGGAACGGAAGAAGTAGGGAACCGCAGCCAACCCAGAGGAATCGCATATGTCCATTAATCGCAGAACGTTTCTCGGCCTGCTCGGCGCAACCTCCGTTGTGGCCGCCACGGGCCAGGCGGCGCACGCTGCGGGCAACCACCACTTCGAGGGACACCCCGGAGCCAAAGGCGTCCTGTTCGACGCCACGCTCTGCATCGGGTGCCGCAAGTGCGAGGAGGCCTGCAACGTGGTCAACGAGCTGCCCCGGCCCGAGAAGCCCTTCGACGACCTGACCGTGCTCGAGGCCAAGCGCCGCACCACCGAGAAGGACTACACCGTCGTCAACCAGTACCAGACCTCGCGCCCCGGCGTGGCCTTCCGCAAGCAGCAGTGCAACCACTGCCAGGAGCCCGCCTGCGCCTCGGCCTGCTTCGTCAAGGCCTTCATCAAGACCCCCGAGGGCGCCGTGGTCTACGACCCGACCCTGTGCGTGGGGTGCCGCTACTGCATGATCGCCTGCGCCTGGAGCGTCCCGGCCTACGAGTACGACGAGGCCCTGTCCCCGCGCGTGATGAAGTGCACCATGTGCCACCCGCGCATCCTGGAGGGCAAGCTGCCCGGCTGCGTCGAGATCTGCCCCAAGGGCGCCCTGACCTTCGGCACCCGCAAGGAGCTCCTCGACGTGGCGCGCCAGCGCATCCGCAACTTCCCCGACCGCTACGTGGACCACATCTACGGCGAGCGCGAGATGGGCGGCACCAACTGGCTGTACATCTCCGGGGTGCCCTTCACGGAGCTGGGCCTGCCCGGCGACCTGGGCACCACCAGCGCCCCCGAGCTGACCTCCGGGGCCCTGGCCGCCGTGCCTGTGGTCACCGGCCTGTGGCCCATCCTGCTCACCGGCGTCTACGCCATCTCCAAGAAGCGCGAGAAGCAGGAGAAGCAGGAGAAGGAGGCCGCCGTGGCCGCCGCCCTCAAGAAGGCCGCCGAGCAGGCCGAGGCCAAGCTGGCCGCCGAGCTGGAAAAGGCCGAGGTCGCCAACAGGCGGCGCATCGAGGTCGAAGTCAAGAACGCCGTGGAGCAGGCCATGCAGGCCAAGGGCACGGATTCCGAAGAGGAGGCGCAGTCCTGATGAACGCCGAAACCAACGCTGCGGGCCGCTCCGCGCTGACGCCGTTCACCATCGTGTCCGGCATCATCGTCATCATCGGCCTGGTGCTGACCTGGCTGCGCTTCACCGGCGGGCTGGGCGCAGTGACCAACCTCGACCACAACAACCCCTGGGGCATCTGGATCTCCTTCGACCTGCTGTGCGGCGTCGCCCTGGCAGCCGGAGGCTACACCACCACCGCCGCCTGCTACCTGTTCGGGATCAAGCGCTTCCACAGCGCCGTGCGCCCGGCCATCCTCACGGCGTTTCTGGGCTACGCGCTGGTGGTCTTCGCCCTGCACTACGACGTGGGCCGCCCCTGGCGCCTGCCCTACCCCGTCTTCGTCTCCCAGGGCACCTCGTCCCTGCTGTTCGAAGTGGGCCTTTGCGTGTTCATCTACCTCTCGGTGCTGGCCATCGAGTTCACCCCCATGGCCTTCGAATGGCTGGGCCTGAAGAAGCTGCGCAACATCATCCACGGCTGGACCATCGCCCTGACCATCATGGGCGTTGTGCTCTCCACCATGCACCAGAGCTCGCTGGGCGCGCTGTTCCTCATCGCCCCCAACAAGCTGCACCCGCTGTGGTACTCGACCTACCTGCCGCTGTACTTCTTCATCAGCTCCATGTTCGCGGGCATGTCCATGGTGCTCTTCGAGAGCTCCCTGGCCCACAGGAACTTCCATCACCTGATGGACACCGCCCACAAGCAGGAAGCCGACGGCGTGGCCCTGGGCTTCGCCAAGGCCTGCTCCTGGATCATGTTCGGCTACCTGGCCATCAAGGTGCTGGGCCTGGCCCTGGAGGACAAGTGGGCCTACCTGGGCACGGGCTGGGGCGTGTGGTTCCTGGTGGAGCTGGTGGGCTTCGTGGCCCTGCCCTGCCTGGCCTACGCCATCGGCTACCGCGACCGGAACATCGGGCTCATCAAGGCCACGGCGGTGTGGACGGTGCTTGGCATCGTGCTCAACCGCTTCAACGTGAGCCTGGTGGCCTTCAACTGGCAGCTGCCCTCCGCCGAGCGCTACTTCCCCTCCATCATGGAGATCGGCGTGTCGGTGTTCGTGGTCACCGTGGGCCTCATCGCCTACCGCTTCATCGTGACCCGCATGCCCGTGTTCTACGAGCACCCCCAGTACAAGGGCGAGCACTAAGGAGAGACCGTCATGGAACACGCATTCCACACCCTGCTTGACTTCATGATCTACTCCAAGGGCTGGACGTACACGCTCATGGGCCTGGGCCTGGTGGCCGCGCTGGGCTTCTGGCGCTTCCTCACCGCGCGCGACGAAAAGCAGCGCATGTACTAGCCCGGTGCGACCCCAACCCGCCATCATCGAAGGAGTCTCAATATGTATGAATTCCTGACCGGACCCATGCTGTGGGTGACGTTCACGGTCTTCATCGTCGGCTGCATCTGGCGCGTCGTGCGATACGTGCGCGGCCTGTCCTGGCAGCTCGACCGAGTGGCCTACCGACCCCACTTCGCCCTGGGCGCCAGACACGCCCTGAAGTCCGTCTTCTATTGGCTGGTGCCCTTCGGCAGCCGGAGCTGGCGCGAAAAGCCCGGCATGACCATCCTGTTCTTCGCGTTCCACATCGGCATCGTCTTCGTGCCCCTGTTCCTGGAGGCCCACGCCGTGGTGGCCAAACAGCGCCTGGGCATTGCCTGGCCGTCCATGCCCGCCGGGCTGGCCGACGGGTTGACCATCGCCATGCTCGTGGCCGGCGCGGGGCTCGTCATCCGCCGCCTGGCCCTGCCCGAGGTGCGCATCATCACCACGGGCTACGACTACCTGCTGCTGGCCATCACCATGGCGCCCTTCGTCACCGGGCTGGCCTGCCGCATGGACCTGCCGGGCGCCGAGGGCTGGCTGCTGGCCCACCTCGTCACCGGCCACCTGATGCTCCTGGCCATCCCGTTCACCAAGCTCTCGCACATGGTGCTGTACTTCTGCTCCCGGGCCCAGCTGGGAATGGACTTCGGCATCAAGCGCGGCGGCGAGCGTGGCCGGGGCATCGTCTGGTAAGCAACGCCATCCATGCCCACGGGGCAAGGAGATACCATGCCTGAAGGGAAATACTGCTTCAGACGCCCCCTGCAGACGGAGGAGGACATCCTGCATCTGCTCTCCGACACCAGGGGGACGAACTACTACAAGGAAATGGAAGAGCTTGAGGTCGATACCGAGGCGCTCAAGAAGCGCCTGGACGCCACCTGCAAGTCGCGCCTGCGCACCTGGCTGGACATCTGCGCCCGCTGCGGCCTGTGCGCCGACAGCTGCTTCCTGTACCGCGTCAACGACCGCAACCCCGAGCAGGTGCCGTCCTACAAGGTGCAGACCACCCTGGGCGAGATCGTCCGCAAGAACGGCAACGTGGACACCAAGTTCATGCTGCACGCCATGGAAGTCTGCTGGTCGCGCTGCACCTGCTGCTCGCGCTGCGCCCAGTACTGCCCGCACGGCATCGACATGGGCCAGATGATCTCCTACACGCGCGGCCTGCTCTACTCCCAGGGCTTCGTGCCGTGGGAGCTCAAGATCGGCTCGGGCATGCACCGCGTCTACCGCGCGCAGATGGACGTGACCGAAGAGGATTGGGTCGAAACCTGCGAGTGGATGGCCGAGGAGAACGAAGAGGAATACCCCGGCCTGACCATCCCCGTGGACGTGGAAAACGCCGATATCATGTACACCTGCAACGCCCGCGAGCCCAAGCACTACCCCGAGGACGTGGCCGAGGCCGCCATCCTCTTCCACATCGCCGGGGAGAACTGGACCGTGCCCAGCAGCGGCTGGGAGCAAACCGCCCTGTGCATGTTCGCTGGCGACTGGGAGGCCTGCAAGATGCAGGTCCAAAACGTCTACGACGCCATCGAGCGCCTGAAGCCCAAGCGGGTGGTGGGCACCGAATGCGGCCACGCCCACCGCGCCTCGGTCATCGAGGGGCCCTACTGGTGCGGGCGGCCCGACGGCAAGCCCCCGGCGCCCTACATCCACTACGTGGAATGGGTGGCCGAGGCCCTGCGCACCGGCAAGCTCAAGATCGACCCCGCCAAGCGCATCAAGGAGCCCGTGACCCTGCAGGACTCCTGCAACTACGTGCGCAACTACGGCCTGTCCGAGATCACCCGCGAGATCATCAGCTACATCGTGGAGCCCGGATACTTCGTGGAAATGGCGCCCAACAAGGACTACAACTACTGTTGCGGCGGCGGCGGCGGGTTCAACGGCGTGGGGCGCTACCGCGCCCAGCGCAACAAGGCCCTCAAGACCAAGCGCGACCAGATCCTGGCCACGGGCTGCAAGCTGGTCATCGCCCCCTGCCACAACTGCTGGGACGCCATCCGCGACCTGGAGGAAGAGTTCGAGATCGGCATCCGCTGGACCTTCCTCAAGCCGCTGCTCCTCAAGATGGTCGTGATCCCCGAGCATCTGCGGCCTGCGGAAGAGGAAGAATAGGGGCCCGAGGGAAACGACGGTCCGGGCCGGGGCAGCGCCCCGGCCCTCACCCCAACGTGTGAGGTGGGATATGTTCAAGAAGATACTGTTCGCCACGTCGGGCTCTCCCGCCAGCGACGACGCCGCCCGGGTCGCCTTCGACCTGGCGGGCCGCTACCAGGCGGCCCTGGAACTGCTGCACGTCACCGGCGTGCCCACCAGGGCCTACAGCCAGGTGGTCAAGGACGTGCGCACCGGGGAGGAGGTCAGCGTTGACGAGAACTACCTCTCCTGCATCGGCGACGAACTCAAGAGCTACTACGAGCGGCAGCTCGCGGGCTGCGCCGCGGCCTGCACCGTGTCCATCGTCACCGGCTACCCGCACCGCGAGATCCTGCGCCAGGCCCGCTCCAGCGGGGCGGACCTGATCATCATGGGCGCCAGCACCAAGGGCGAGGAAGGCAAGTTCTACCGCCGGGGCATGGCCGGCAGCACCCTGCAGCGCGTGGCCAAGGCCGCCCGCTGCCCCGTGCTCTCGGTCCACCGGCCCCACGCCTCCTACTGGGGCGGCATCGGCAGCATCGTCTTCGCCACGGACTTCTCCAAGCCCGCCGAGTCGGCCTTTGCCTTCGCCTCCAAGGTCGCCCAGGAGCTGGACGCCGAGCTGCACCTCTTCCACACCCTGGACATCGAAAAGGGCGGCATGGGCCGCGACATGGACCAGGACGAGATCGAGGCCCGGCTCATCGAGGCCAGAAAGCGCATGTACGCCACCTACGGCGCGCGCATGCCCGAAGGCTTCAAGAAGTGGCAGGTCGAGGTCTGGGAAGGCACGCCCTACGTGGAAATCGTCAAGTTCGCGCGCGAGCGCCTGGCCGACCTCATCGTGCTGGCCCACCATGCCAGCGACCCCGACCTCGAGGCCGCGCGCATCGGCAGCACCATGGAGCAGGTCATCCTGCGCGCCAACTGCCCGGTGGTGAGCGTGAACCACCCGGACAAGATATAGCCCCACGCGAAACAGCAGGAGCCCTGCGGCCCGCCCCTGGCGCGGGCCGCAGGGCCATACCCCCCATGGAGGAAAACCCGACATGGCCAAGATCATGATCGTGGACGACGATCCGAACATCGTCACCTACCTGACCGACATCTTCACCGACAACGGCTACCAGACCTGCTCCGCCTCCGATGGCGCCAAGGCTCTGGACGTGGTGAAGGCCGAGCGCCCCGACCTCATCACCCTGGACATCGAGATGCCCGAGGAGTGGGGCCCGCGCTTCTACCGCAAGCTCTCCCAGGACCCGGAACTCAAAAGGATTCCGGTGGTCGTGGTCAGCGGCCTGGCTGGCAACAAGTACGCCATCCCCAAGGCCGTGGCCGCCCTGACCAAGCCCTTCGATCCCGAGGAACTGCTGGGCATCGTCGGCTCCGTCCTGGGCCGCTAGCGCAACCCATATACGCCGCGCACAACGGGCCCGCCCCCGGGCCGGGCCGCGCCGGATCATCCGGCACACACGGGAGGAACAGCAATGGCCAAGAAGATCATGGTCGTGGACGACGACCGCGACATCGTTGACTACCTCGTCACGCTCTTCAAGGACAACGGCTACGACACCTGCTCGGCCTTCGACGGCGACCAGGCCCTGAAGCTGCTGGAGGCCGAGGCCCCCGACCTGGTGACCCTGGACCTGGAAATGCCCAAGGAATGGGGCCCGCGCTTCTACCGCAAGATGACCCAGATGCCCGCCTTCAAGGACACCCCGGTCATCGTCATCAGCGGCCTGTCGGGCATCCACCTGGCCATCAAGAAGGCCGTGGCTACCATCAACAAGCCCTTCGATCCCGCCCAGGTGCTGGGCATCGTCAAGGACACCATCGGCTAGCAACGCCGGGCGCGGCGGGCCCCCGGGCCCGCCGCCCCCCGGCTCCGACCCGGGCGGGCATCATGGGCACCACGCTGCTTCTGGTTGACGACGAGGACGGCATCCGCACCTTCCTGGGCATCTCCCTGGCCGACCTGGGCTACGAGGTGCTCACCGCCGCCGACGGGCGCCAGGCTCTGGAGGTCTTCGCCGCCCACCGCCCGCCCATCGTGCTCACGGACATCAAGATGCCCGGCATGGACGGCATCGCGCTCCTGCGCCGCATCAAGGAGCAGAGCCCCGACACCGAAGTGATCATGATCTCCGGCCACGCGGACATGGACCTGGCCATCAAGAGCCTCAAGTTCCAGGCCGCCGATTTCGTGACCAAGCCCATCAACAACGAAGTCCTGGAAATGGCCCTGGCCCGCGTGAGCGAGAAGATCGCCATGCGCGCCGAGCTGCGCCGCCACACCGAGAACCTGGAACGCCTGGTGGAGGAGAAAAGCCAGCGCATCGTCCAGCTCGAGCGCCAGGCCGCCGTGGGCCAGGTGGTGGAAAGCCTGTCGGGCGCCATCCGCGACATCGCCGGGGACATCGAGGACAGCGCGGCCACCCTCTCCGACCTGCCCTGCTTCATTTCCATCCACAACCAGTACATGGAAGTCGTCTCCGCCAACGCGCTCTACCGCGCGCGCCTGGGCGAAATGGCCGGGCGCGGCAGCTGGGAGGTCTACGCGGACGCGGAGCCGCGCGACTGCCCCGTGGGGCGCACCTTCCGCTCCGGCGCGGCCCAGCGCATGGAGATGACCGTGCGCACGGCCCAGGGCGAGCGCATCCCCGTGCTGGTGCACACCGCGCCCATCCGCGGCAGCGACGGCGAGGTGGAGCTGGTGCTGGAAATCACCGCCGACCTGACGGCCATCAGCCGCCTGCAGGAGGAGCTGCGCAGCACCCAGGCCAAGTACCAGCTGCTCTTCGACGAGGCGCCCTGCTTCATCTCCGTGCAGGACCGCCAGTTCCGCATCACCGCCGCCAACCGCCTGTTCAAGGAGCATTTCGGCGCCCCGGGCGAGGGCGTGCGCTGCCACGCCGTCTACGCCCACCGCGACGAGCCCTGCGACAAATGCCCCGTGGCCCGGACCTTCGAGACCGGCCAGAGCCACCAGTGGGAGACCGTGGTCACCTCGCGCACGGGCAAGCCCTACAACGTGCTGCTGTGGACCGCGCCCATCCGCGACGCCTCCGGCGCCGTGACCGAGGTCATGGAAATGGCCACGGACATCACCCAGCTGCGCGAGCTCCAGGACCACCTGGCCTCCCTGGGCCTGATGATCGGCTCCATGTCCCACGGCATCAAGGGCATGCTCACGGCCCTGGACGGCGGGGTCTACCGCGTGGAGTCCGGCTTCAAGAACGACGACCCCGCGCGCGTGCAGTCCGGCTGGGGCACGGTCAAGGACATGGTCAGCCGCATCCGCGCCATGGTCCTGCAGATGCTGCACTACGCCAAGCACCGCGAGCTGAACTGGGCCGCAACGGACCTGGGCGCCTTCTTCGAGAGCGTGGCCCGGCTGGTGGAGCCCAAGGCCCAGAGGGGCGGGGTGGCCTTCGTGCGCAGCCTGCCCCCCGGCGACCTGGGCCACTTCGAGGCCGATGCGACCATGCTCAGCGCCGCCCTGGTCAACCTGCTGGAAAACGCCGTGGACGCCTGCGTGGACGACACGGCCAAGCCCGCCCACGCCGTGACCTTCGGCGTGCGCGCCGACGAGAGCGCCCTGACCTTCACCGTGGCCGACAACGGCACGGGCATCGACCGCGAAACCCGCGAGCGCATGTTCACGCTGTTCTTCTCGTCCAAGGGCTGCAAGGGCACGGGCCTGGGCCTGTTCGTCTCCGACAAGACCATCCGCCAGCACGGCGGGTCCATCAGCGTGGACTCCGCACCCGGCCAGGGCTCGACCTTCACCATCCGCCTGCCCCGCGTGCTGCCCGACTCCGCCAAGACCTGCCCCGAAGGCGCCTGAGCCCGCCGCCCCCGCGCGCGGGGCGGCCCGCAAAAACAACGGCGCCCCCTTGCGGGGGCGCCGTTGTTTTGCCGGGCGGGGGTGCCGGACGGGTCAGTCCACCTTGCCCCGGCATTTGGCGCAGATGCCGTAGAGGTACATCTTGTGCCCGGTGAGCACGAAGCCGTGGGCCTTGGCCAGCTCCTCCTGGAGGCGCTCGATATGCTCGTCCACGACCTCCAGGGTCGCGCCGCAGCGCTCGCACAGGATGTGGTCGTGGTGGGCGCTGCCGTACTTCTTTTCGTAGCGCGTCACGCCGTCGCCGAAGTGGACCTCCTTGGCCAGGCCGGACTCGGAGAGCAGCTTGAGGGTCCGGTAGACCGTGGCCTGCCCGATGGACTTGTCCTGGGCCTTGACCCTGTTGTAGAGATCCTCGGACGCGAGATGGCCGTCCTCGGCCAGGAACACGTCCAGGATGAGCCGGCGCTGCGGCGTCATCTTGAGATTCTTCCTGGTCAGGAACTCGGTGAAAACCGCCTGCGGCTCCTTCATGACATCTCTCTCGCTGACGTGACTTTTTTGGCATGTATTCAGTCCCGCGCCGTTCTGTCAAGGCGAACCCCCGGAGGGCCCTGTGTTCACCGCCGCGCGCATCATCGACATCTCCCTGGCCATCGGCACCCAGGCCCCGGCCTGGCCCGGCGATCCGCCCCTGGAAGTGCGCCCCGCGCACACCTTCGCCACCTCGGGCTGGCACACCTCGGTGCTGACCATGAGCGCCCACGCGGGCACGCACATCGACGCCCCCGGGCATATCCTGCCCAGCGCGCCGCTGCTCGACGCCTTCGGCCTGGAGCGCTTCATCCTGCCCGCCGTGGTGGTGGACGCCGGGCCCGGGCCCCTGGCGGGGGCCGAGGCCGTGCGCCGCAGCGGCCTGCGCCCCGGCGAGGCGCTGCTGGTGCGCACGGACAACTCCGCGCGCGGGCTCGCCGACGCCTCGGGCGCCATGCGCACGGACTTCACGGCCCTCTCCCCCGAGGCCGCCCGGGCCTGCGTGGACGCCGGGGCCTCCCTGGTGGGCATCGACGCGCCCTCGGTGGACCCCTACGGCGGCCCCGTGCCCGCCCACGAAACCCTGATGCGCGCCGGGGTGCTGGTCATGGAATGGCTGGCCCTGGCCGCGGCGCCCCCGGGCCGCCACCTGCTGGTCTGCCTGCCCCTGCACCTGCCCGGGGTGGAGGCCAGCCCCGTGCGCGCCGTGCTCCTGGAGGGCGCGGCGGGCTGACGCACGAAATTTGCACTCAAGTCCTCCGCGTTTCGGCCGATGGGAAGAATATGCCATCGGGGGACCTCAACAGGAGGATATCACCATGGTGGACGGCATCGGGACCACGGATCAGGGCTACGCCCTGACCCCGGAACAGTTGGAACAGGTCCGGCAGCAGTACGCCGAGCGGCTGGCCGCAGGAAACAGGGAACAGGCGGGCACCACGACGGCCACGGGAGACAGCGTGGAAATCTCCGCCGAGGCCCGCGCCCTGGCCCAGACCCGGGCCGTGGAATCCGGCGGGCAGGCCCAGGGCCAGACCACCGGCCAGGGCCCGGCCTCCGGCGGCGGGGCTGCCGTGGCCGGAGCGGGCGGGGGCGGCGGCGCCCAGGGCTCGGGCTCCTCCGACAGCAGCGACCAGATCGACGAGCTGGAAGAAGAAATCGAGGAGCTTGAGCAGGAGATCCAGGAGTTGCAGGCCAAGGCCGCCAAGGACCCCGAGGCCAAGGAGCAGCTCGAGGCCAAGCAGGCCGAACTGGCCTCCAAGCAGGCCGAGCTGACCCTGCTCCAGTCCCAGCAGCAGGGCTGAGGCCGCGCGGCGGAAGGGAAAGGCCCGCGCGCACCGGAGTGCGCACGGGCCTTTTGCCGTTGCGTTTTCCGCAGGGAGAGCGGGAGCCTAGAGCACCCGGGTCACGCTGAAGTCCAGGCCCGAGGCCCCGATGGCCTCCGCCGCGCCCAGCACCACCACCTCGCCCCCCGCCATGAGCCCTTCCAGGCACTCACCGAAGGCCCGGAAGTCGGCCTGGGTGGCGCCCAGCAGCTCCTCGCGCATGGCCTGGCGCCGCGCGGGGGTGTCGCCGGTCAGCTCGCGCAGCAGCGCGGTCAGGCCCTGGGCGTCGGGCAGCAGGTAGGTGTCCATGTCGCCCACGGCGCCGATGACGGCCTTGGCCAGCTCGTCGGCGGACAGGTCCAGCCCCCGGAAGAACGCCCCGGCGCCGTCGAAGGCCGCCAGGGTGCCCGCCAGGGCCGGGTCGCGGTAGGAGGCAAACGCCAGGGTGCCCGCGAAGCGGTCCAGCACGCAGAAGGCGCCGTAGGCCCCGCCGCGCACGCGGACCTTCTCCCACAGGTAGCCCATGCGCGCGTACTTCACCGCCGCCAGTTGCGCGCCGTGGAAGCGCCAGCCCGCCTCGCCCAGGCGCACGATCTTGCCCACGTAGTTCACGCGGGCCGGGATGGTCAGCCCCTCGCGCGGGGGCAGGGGCGCCGGGGCCCAGGCCGCCGCCGGGGCCGCCCCGGCGGGCAGGGCGGCGGCGAACTCCGCCAGCGGACCCTCGAAGGCCGCCAGGTCCGCCGCGCTGCCCGTGGCGTTGAGCACCAGGTTGCCCGCGCGCACCAGAACCCCGCGCAGCTCCTCCAGCCGGGCCAGCACCCCGGGCCAGTCCGTGTCCACCTCGCGGGCCAGGGCCCGCACGGCCTCCAGGGCCTCCAGCCCGCCCATGCGCTCGGCGGCCCAGCCCGCCAGGCTGGCCCGGGCCCGCAGCCGCGAGAGCACCACCATGTGCCCCGAGGGCACCAGGGACTGCTCCATGCGCGCCTTCTCCTCGCCGACCATGAGCCGGAAGCGCTCGCGGTCGTCGAACCGCGCGGTGAGCAGCACGTCGCGCAGGATGGCGAGCATTTCCGGGGCGTTGGCCGCCGTGGCCTTGCCGTGCAGGAACAGCCGGGCCACGGGCGCGGCGGCGTCCAGGGCCGTGGAGGTGAAAACCTCGGGGCCCATGCCGCCGGTCTTGCGCGCGATGCGCATGGACAGTTCCGCGAAGTCCTCGCGCGCGGTGCCCATCTCGAACAGCGCGCGGCCGAACAGCGGCACCAGGGGCAGCAGGTGCTGGGGCACGCAGGCCAGGTCCAGCCCGGCGTCGAGGTAGATGATGCCCCGGGCCGGGATGTCGTGCAGCCGGGTCATGGCCGCCGCCGTGGCCCCGGCGCGCGTGGGAATGGGCCTCTCCTCGCGGGGGATGTCCGCCAGATCCAGGCGCGGGATGGTCGCCAGGGCCTCGGGGCTGTCCGGGGCCTCCTGGAGCCGGGCCAGCTCGCGGGCCTGGGCCATGACCCCGGCCCGGGCGGCCTCGTCCATCCCGGCCAGAGCCGCCTCCAGCCCGGCGGCCTCGCGGGCCTCGCGGGCCGCGCCCAGGCCGGGGTCGGGCCGCAGCACCACCGTCACCCGGTGCGGGTTGTCCAGCAGATGGGTGCGGATCAGCTCCTGGAACACGGGCTCGCCCGCGTCCAGCCGCGCCTTGAGGGCCGCCAGCGGCGTCTCGAAGGCCAGGGGCTCGAAGGGGTCGGCGTCGTAGAGCCAGCTGGTCAGGCTGGCCAGCATCATGGACAGCCCGCGCGGGAAGCGCCCGGTATTGTTCTCGCGCAGGTCGAATTCCACGGTGTTCAGCGCGGCCTCGACCATCTCGCGGCTCGGCCCCCCGGCGGCCAGGCGCTCCAGAGTGTCCAGCACCAGCGCCTGCACGGCGTCCTCGTCGTGCAAGTCCACGCCCCGCAGGCCCGTGGAGAAGAACATCTGGCGCAGCTCGTTTTCCAGGCCCGTGCCTGCCAGATCCTCGCCCAGGCCGGATTCCATGAGCGCGCGGCGCAGCGGCGAGGACGGCAGGCCGATGAGCAGCTCTTCGAGCACTTCCAGGGCCAGGGCCAGGGGCCGGTCCGTGACCTCGGGCAGCAGCCAGTTCAGGGTGACCATGCCGTTGGGCTCGTCCCCAGCGTCGAAGGGCTTCTCCACCCGGCGCGGGGCGGGCAGCGGCGCCTGCGCGGGGATGCGCGAGTCCACCTCCAGGGGCCCGAACTCCTCCAGGAAGGCGCCCAGGCGCTCCAGCCGCTCGGCCTCGGGGTCGTCGCCGTAGAACCAGAAGCGGGCGTTGGCCGGGTGGTAGTAGGTCGTGTGGAAGGCCTTGAACGCCTCGTAGGTCAGCCCGGGGATGGCCTCGGGGTCGCCGCCCGAGTCCAGGCCGTAAGGCGTGTCGGGGAACAGGGCCTGCTGGCAGGCCTCGTGCAGCACGCCGTCGGGTGAGGAATACGCGCCCTTCATCTCGTTGTAGACCACGCCCTTGCGCGATAGCGGCCCTTCGGGGGCGTCCAGCTCGTAGTGCCAGCCCTCCTGGCGGAAGATGTCCTCGCTGATCAGCGGATGGAACACCGCGTCCAGGTACACGTCCACCAGGTTGCGGAAATCGGCCAGATTGGTGCTGGCCACGGGGTAGCAGGTCTTGTCCGGGTAGGTGAAGGCGTTGAGGAAGGTGTGCAGCGAGCCCTTGAGCAGTTCCACGAAGGGCTCCTTCACCGGGTAGCGGCGCGAGCCGCACAGCACCGAGTGTTCCAGGATGTGGGCCACCCCCGTGGAATCGGCGGGCGGGGTGCGCAGGGTCACGCCGAAGACCTTGTTCTCGTCGGGGCAGGCCACGGACACGAGCTGGGCCCCGGTCCTGTCGTGGCAGTACAGGCGGGCCGTGCAGCCCGCCTCGGCGATCTCCTGCTCGCGCAGCAGCGAAAATCCATGGGTGGTGTCCATCCGTCCTCCGGTCGGTTGTGCTTGGCGTGGGCCAGGCCCGGTTGTACATGACCCGGCCCCGGAAATGAACCCCCGCCGTGCCCGGTCCGGCGGGCGGGGCGGGGTCAGCGCGGCCGCCTTTCCCCCGGTTCTCCTTGCCCTGGCCCCTGGTCCTGAGTTAAAGTATCAAGTCCCGGAGTCTGCTGCGCTCCGGAAGGGAGACACGCATGTCCGACACCACCCGCCGCCGCGCGCCCTCGGGAGCCGTGGCCACGGTGCGCTGCACCCTGGGGGCTCTGGCCCTGCTGGCCACCACCCTGCTGGCCGCCGCCCCGGCCCCGGCCCGCGACGAGCCTTACGCGGGCAAGCGCATCCTGTGGGTGGACTCCTACACCACGGGCTACGCCTGGACCGACGGCATCGTGCGCGGGGTCGAAAGCGTGCTGGACGGCACCGGCGTGGACCTGCGCGTCGTGCATATGGACACCAAGAGCAACGACTCCCCCGAGTTCGCCCGCCGGGCCGGAGAGCGCGCCCGGGCGGAGCTGGAAGCCTTCCGGCCCCATGTGGTCATGGCCTCGGACGACAACGCCCAACGCCACTTCGTGGTGCCTTTCCTGCTGGGCGGGGACATGCCCGTGGTCTTCTGCGGCGTGAACTGGGACGCCACACACTACGGCTACCCCGGGCCCAACGTCACGGGCATGCTCGAGGTCAGCCTGCTGCGCGAGGCCCTGGACCTGATGCGCCCCCTGGCCAAGGGCCCCCGGGTAGCCTTCATCGCGGCGGACACCGAAAGCGAGCGCAGCAGCCTGGACATCTACAAGGCCCGGGGCCTGGCGCAGGGCTGGACACCCTTCCTCGTGCGCCATTTCGAGGACTTCGGCCCGGCCTTCCTGCGCGCCCAGGAGCAGGCGGACATGATCCTCCTGGGCGGCAACGGCGGCATCACGGACTGGGACGACGCCCAGGCCCGGACCTTCCTGGCCGCGCACACCGCCGTGCCCACGGGCAGCTTCGACGCCTACCTCGCGCCCTACAGCGTGTTCACTTTCTCCAAGCGCCCCGAGGAGCAGGGCCAGTGGATGGCCGCCACGGCGCTGCGCCTGCTCGACGGCGAGCGCCCGGCGGACATCCCCCTGGTGGAGAACCGCCAGGTGGACCTCCTGGTCAACCTGACCCTGGCCCGGACCGCCGGGCTGGTGCTGCCGCTGTCGCTGCTGCGCACGGCGACCATCGTCGGCCAGGAAAGCCCGTGACCCTGCGCCTGCGCGTCCGTCTGGCCGGGCTGGCCCTGGTGGCGGCCATCGCCCTGGCCACCACCGCAGCGGCGGTGCTGACCATCGAGCGCCTGACCCAGGACCTGAACCACAACCTCCTGGACTCGGAACTGGCCGCCTACGTCCGGCAGGTGGCCCAGGCCCGCGAGGTGCTCGTGGCCACGGGCCTGTCCGGAGTGCGGGAATACATCGAGCGCGCCAAGGCCGACCTGCTCGCCGAATTCCGCGCCGAGGCCCCCACGCGCTTCGGGCAGCTGACGGTGCTGACCCTGGACGGGCGGCCCGTGCTGCACGACGGCCCGCCCGGGGCGCCCCCCCTGGCCCCGCGCTGCCTGGAAAAAATGCTCGCCCAGGGCCGGGGCTTCCAGGAGTGCGTGCTGCACGACCAGCACCGCGTGGGCCACTTCCAGACCCTGCCCGACTGGGACTGGCTGCTGCTGGTCTCGGTGAGCACCGGGGAGATGTACCGCACGCGCAACGCCTTCCTGCTGGAGGCCGGAACCATCTTCCTGGCCGTCTCGCTGCTGGGCTGGCTGGTCTTCGTGCGCCTGTCGCGCTCGGTGGTCGATCCGGTGCTGCGCCTGTCGGGGGCGGCCCGGGCCATCGGCGCGGGCGACTGGGAGCAGGTGCCGCCGCCCTCGGGGCGCGCCGACGAGCTGGGCGAGCTGGAGCGCAGCTTCGCCGACATGGCCCGCAGCCTGCGCCGCGCCGCCGGGGAGCTGGAGGAACGCGCCGGGTCCCTGCACGCGGCCAACGCACGCCTGAGCGCCGAGGTGGCCGAGCGCGTGCGCGCCGAGCAGGAACTGCACCGGGCCCACGACGCCTTCGGGGCCATCCTCGACTCCATGCCTTCCATCGTCATCGGCGTGGACCACCAGTGCCGGGTCACGCACTGGAACCGCACCGCCGCCGAAACCACCGGCGTTCCCGCCGCCCAGGTGGTCGGCCAGCCCGTGGACCAGGCCCTGCCCCGGTTGCGCCACCGCCTGGGCGACATCCGCAGCGCCATGGACGAAGGCCGCCCCCGGCGGCTGGACAAGCAGATATTCCACCAGGACGGGCAGGCCCGCCAGGAGGACATCCTCGTCTTCCCCCTGCTCCAGGCCGGGGCCGTGGGCGCCGTGATCCGTCTGGACGACGTGACCGCGCGCGTGCGCATGGAAGAGGTCATGGTCCAGACGGAAAAGATGATGTCCGTGGGCGGGCTGGCGGCGGGCATGGCCCACGAGATGAACAACCCCCTGGCCGGGGTGCTCACCGGAGCCCAGAACCTCCAGCGCCGCCTGGACCCGGATCTGGAGGTCAACCGCGCGGCCCTGGCCGAGGCGCAGTGCCCCCCGGCGGCCCTGGCGGCCTACCTGCGGCTGCGCAAGGTGGACAAGATTCTCGAATCCATCCGCGAGGCCGGGCAGCGCGCGGCGGAGATCATCCGCAGCATGCTCGAATTCTCGCGCGGCTCGGCGGGCAGCAGGCGGCCTGTGGATCTGTCCCGCGTCCTGGACCGCAGCGTCGAACTGGCGGGCAACGAATACGACCTGACCAAGAGCTACGATTTCCGCAAGGTGGTCATCGTGCGCGACTACGCCAGCGACGTGCCGCCCGTGCCCTGCGTGGGGTCCGAGATCGAACAGGTGCTGCTCAACCTGCTGCGCAACGCGGCCCAGGCCATGGCCGCCGCCGACATGGGCGCCAAGGCCCCGACCCTGACCCTGGGCCTGCGCCGCGAGGGCGGCCATGCCGTGATCGAGCTGGGCGACAACGGCCCGGGCATCCCCGAGGCCACGCGCAGGCGCATCTTCGAGCCCTTCTTCACCACCAAGCCCCCGGGCGTGGGCACCGGGCTCGGGCTGTCCGTGTCCTACTTCATCATCACCGAGAACCACGGCGGGACCATTGAGGTCCGCAGCGAGCCCGGCCAGGGCACCCGCTTCCGCATCCGCCTGCCCCTGCACCCCGAGCCCCCGGCGGCCTGAGCCCCGGGGCCCACAACGCGCGCGGGCCGCGCCGGAGGTTCCGGCGCGGCCCGCGAGGCCGTCCCGCCGTCCGGCGGGGGTCAGGCGTTGTGGTCCAGGGTGGCCGCGCCGTCGAGCATGGACAGGGCCGCGCCCATCTCGCGGGCGAAGCGGCTTTGCACCGCGCCCTGGACCCGGGCGTCCGACGAGCCGAAGCGGCCCGCGCGCCGGGCGTAGACCTCGCGGATCAGCCCGCGCTCGAAGTCCGGCCCCTGGGCCATGCCGCCCAGGGCATCCAGGGCGGCGGAGAAGATGCGCGCCGAGCCGCTGGCCCCGTGCTGCACGGCGGTGCTCCACAGCACCTGGGCGATGGCCTGGTGGCGCCCGGAGAGGTCCACCCCCGTCAGGTCGGTGATCTTGCGCAGGGCGGGCAGGTAATGGGTCTGGCTGATGAATTCGTGCTGGAGGCGGGAGAAGCGCTCGGGCTCCTCGCGGGCCACGGCCTTCCAGGTCTCGGGCATGGCGCCCCGGGTGCTGCCCGTGTTGGCGGGCCCGGCCTTGCGCAGGCGCCCGGCGATGTCCGGCGCGGCGCTGTCCAGGAATTCGAGGAAGCGCGTGAACGTCCCGGCGCGCGAGGAAATCTGGTAGCTGCCGTAGGAGGTGCCGCCCACGCGGTCGTAGCCCACGGCCCCGATGTCGCCGCCCGACTCGAAGCGGGCCGAGAGCAGCCCGAGGATGTCCACCCCCGAGGCGCCCGGCGCGGCGGCCTTGCCGTAGGCCCGGTGGGCCCTGGCGGTACGGGCCGCGCCCGCGGCTTCGGCCTCGCGGGCCGGGGCCTCGGATGCCGCCGCAGGCTGCGCGGCGGGCGCACCCACGCGGGCGCCGGGGGCCAGCCCGCCCGCCGGGCCCTGGCTGGCGCCCACCCGGCGCAGACCGTCGGCGCGCTCCGGGCCCTGGGCGCCCCAGGGGCCGGGGGCCGCCGCCGCGTCCTGGGTTCCGGCCACGGGCGACAGCCCGCCCGCGCTCAGGGCGCGGATCAGGGCCTGCACCCCTTTGCCGCCGGGAACGGTGCCGCCGGAAAGCCCCGCAAAGCCCGCGCCGTCGCCCTGGCCCGTGCCCTCCAGGGCGTCGAGCAGCGCGTGCATGTCCGAAAGGCCCTGGGCCTGCCCGGCGCCCTCGCCGCCCTCCATGAGCGTCATGAACTGCGCGCCCATGCCCGCCTGGGCCATCTGGTCCAGGGCCTCGGGCCCGCCGCTCTCCAGGGCCTGGCGCAGGGCCCCGGCAAAACGCAGGGCCGCGCCAGGCAGGGCCTGGGCACCGGCCCCGGGCAATCCGGCGCCGCCAAATCCGGCGCCCGAACGGTCCAGTGTTTCGCTGATGCCCGCCACGGGCTGGGTGAAATGCAGGGGGTTCACGGCCATCGCTCGTTCCGTATCCGGCTGCGGTTGCGGCGTCGGGTTCCCGACAGGGACGCCCGCGCCGCAGGGGGATGAGCAAGAAGCGTGCCCCGCCGCCAGGGCCCCGGAACGCAAAGCATTTGCCCTTTTCCCGGCGATGCTTATACTGGCCGCAACCCGCAACCCCCAGCAGGGAGGACACTCCGGATGCTCACCCGCGACGAGGCGCTGGCGCTGGTCAAAGCCCAAGGCCCCGAACCGCACCTGGTTCACCACGCCGTGCAGACCGAGGCCATCATGCGCGCCCTGGCCCTGCGCCTGGGTCACGACCCCGAACTGTGGGGCGTCACCGGCCTGCTGCACGACCTGGACTACCCCGCCACCCGCGACACTCCCGCCCGCCACGGCCTGGAGGCCGCCGCCCTGCTCACCGGGCGGATGCCCGACGACGCCCTGCGCGCCATCGTCGCCCACAACGAGGAATGCACCGGCGTGGCCGCGGCCAGCCCCTTCGACTTCGCCCTGCGCGCCGCCGAAAGCGCCACCGGGCTCATCAGCGCCGCCGCCCTGGTGCGGCCCACGCGCATGCAGGGCATGGAGCCCAAGAGCCTAAAAAAGAAGATGAAGGACAAAGCCTTCGCCGCCGCCGTCAGCCGCGAGCGCATCCGCGAATGCGAGCGCCTGGGCCTGACCCTGGACGACTTCTTCCTGCTGGCCATCCCGGCCATGGCCACGGTGGCCGCCGAGACGGGCCTGGCCTGAGCCCGGCAAGGAGCGCGCCATGAAGCCGACGCCGCCACACCAAGCGCCGCCCGGCGCGCCGGGCCGCCGGGCCGCCGCCCGGGCCCTGGCCCTGCGCGCCGCGCGCTGGGCGGCCATGGTCGGGCACGGCTTCGTGGCCGACCAATGCCTGCTGTGGGCCTCGGCCCTGGCCTTCACCACGGCCCTGTCCCTGGTGCCGCTGCTGGCCGTGGCCTTTTCCATCTCCAAGGGCTTCGGCATCCAGAATTCCGACTTCATCCACAACCTGCTCATGCAGGTCACCGCCGGGCGCGAGGAGACCGTGGCCGCCATCGTCGGCTACATCAACAACACCAACGTCGGCACCCTGGGCGCCGTGGGCGTGGGCCTGCTCTTCGTCACCGTGGTCTCGCTGCTGGGCAGCATCGAGAAATCCCTGAACAGCATCTGGGGCCTCAAGTCCCAGCGCACCCTGTGGCGCAAGTTCTCGGACTACCTGACGGTGATCCTGGTCTGCCCGCTGCTCATCCTCATCGCCATCAGCGCCACGGCCTCGCTGGAAAGCTCCACCGTGGTCCGCACGCTGCTGGACGTCTCGGTGCTGCACACGGCCTGGCTGGGGCTGCTCAAGGCCCTGCCCTACATCAGCACCTGGCTGGCCCTGCTCTTCGTCTACACCTTCATCCCCAACACCCGGGTGCGCTTCGGCGCGGCGGCTGCGGGGGCGGTGCTGGCGGGCAGCCTGTGGCAGGCGGTGCAGTGGGGCTACATCACCTACCAGGCCTCGTTTCGCAACTACAACGCCATCTACGGCAGCTTCGCCCAGGTGCCGCTGCTGCTCATCTGGCTGTTCGTGAGCTGGGCCATCGTGCTGCTGGGCGCGCAGATCAGCTTCGCCGTGCAGAACAGCGGCACCTACCAGCGCGAGGCGACCCTGGACGCCTACAGCCACGACGACCGCCAGAAGCTGGCCGCCCTGGCCCTGGCCCTGCTCACCCGCGCCTTCATGCAGGGCGGCCCGCGCCCGGGCAACGAAGAGCTGGCCCGCCAGCTCGACGCCCCGGTGCGCCTGGTGGGCGATGTGATGCACATGCTGGCCCGGGCGGGCATCGTGCTGCGCGTGGCCGGGGCGCACCCCGAGGGCGCCTACACCCTGGCGCGCCCGCCGGACTCGGTGCGCATGGTGGACGTGATGCTGGCCCTGTCGCGCTACCGCCAGGGCGCCGGGCCCCGGGCCCTGGGGCCCCGGCTGGCAGCGCTGGACCCGGTGTTCGCCGGGCTGGTGGCCTCGGCCAAGACCAGCCCGCACAACATGACCCTGGCCCAGTTCGCCCGCCGCTGCGCCGGGCCGGACGCCTGCGCCGACGCAGCGCAACAGGGCGCGGACGCAGCAGACAGCGCCCCGGGCGCCGGGAGCGGCGATGCCTGAAAACAGCCACCGCTTCTTCCGCAACACGGCCTGCGCCTATTTCCCCTGCCACGAGGTGGACGACGAGACGCAGTTCAACTGCCTGTTCTGCTTCTGCCCGCTCTACTGGCTTGAGGACTGCGACGGCACCCCGGCCTTTCGCGGCGGCGTGAAGGACTGCACCGGCTGCACCCTGCCCCACGCCCCGCAGGGCTACGACACGGTGCTGGCCCGCCTGCGCCGCGAGTTCGCCCGGCGGGCCGGCAGGCCGGACGACGAAACATGACCCCCCCTGCACGACACCTGCCCGGGGCCTGCGCCCCGGCCCGGAGGACCCTGTGAGCGACTACGACACCCCCCCCAAGAGCGCGCCCGGAGGCGGCGCGGGCAAGGCCCTGGCCGTGCTGCTGGTGCTGGCCGCCGCAGCCGTTGCTGGCTATTTCTACATGAAGAACAACGGCATGGAGATACAGCTCCCCGCCAAGGAACAGCTGGAGGAGCACTCGGCCCGGCCCGAGCCCAGCCTGCCGCCCTCGGCCCCCGCGCCCCTGCCCGCGCAGCCCGAGGCCGCCGCGCCCGTGCCGCCGGACCCCGGGCCCGAGCCCACGCCCTCGGTGACCATGCAGGCCGCCGCCCCGCGCACGGACAAGGTGCTGACCCTGGACTTCATCGAGGACCTCGCCGCCTACCTGGCCGCCGCCTACCAGCCCGGAGGCAGCAGCGAGAACCTCGGCTCCTCGGGCCTGACCACGGCCACCTTCCGCAAGGTCAACATGCGCTACGGCGTGGAACTGCACGGGCTGGACGTGGACCACGCCAACCCCCAGGCGGGCCGCAGGCAGGCCCTGGACCACCTGATGTCGCCCATCGTGCTGCGCCTGGCCTACGACCTGCTGGCCGAGGACCTGCTGCGCGCCATGGCCCGGGCCGGAGCGGGGCAGACCCGCCAGTTCGCCACCTCCGGCGGGTTCGCCGAGCGGCCCCTGACCCCGGCCCAGGTGCGCGAGATGTTCGACCTCTACGCCGCGCGCACGCGCGACATCGGCCGGACCTTCCAGACCTACGCCAGCCGCCCGGAGCTGGTGCAGCTCATGGACCGCTACTTCCAGGTCGCGCGCCGGGTCAACGCGGCCTACGCCCGCTACGCCGACCGCGAGGCCACGGGCGCGCCCGAGCAGGAGCTGGACGCCATCTCCCTGGAGATCAAGGCCGGGATCACCGAGCGCGAGGCCCTGCGCCGCGAGCTGCTGCGCGGCAGCATCCCCGCCAGCGGACTGAGCATTTCCGAAGGCGAGGTGCTCGACATTGCGGCCTGGGTTTCGCGCAGGCTCGCCGCCGACCCCGAGGCCATCAACGCCGTGGGCGCCCTGGCCTCCCTGAGCCAGGAGTTGGCCGAGGCCATGCAGCGCTTCGAGCCCTCGTCGCAGTGACCCCCGGCGCGGGGCCCGCGCCCGTCAGACGACGCGAGGGCCGGGAGGCATCACGCCTCCCGGCCCTCGTGCGTCGGGCGCCCTGCCGCGCTGCCCGCTCAGGCCAGGGGCAGGGTCACGGACAGGGCCGTCTGGGCGGCGACGCGCGCCAGGTCGCGGGTGGCCACGATGCGGCACCAGGCCTCCACCAGGCGTTCGTCCCACTGCAGGCCCGCGCCACGGCGCAGGATGTCCAGGGCTTCCTTGGGGCTGCGCGCGTCCTGGTAGGCGCGGTCGGAGGTCATGGCTTCGTAGCCGTCCACCACGCTGACGATGCGCGCCAGGAAGGGAATGGCCTCCCCGGCCAGGCCGTCGGGGTAGCCCTGGCCGTTGACCCACTCGTGGTGGTGGTAGACGATGGGCAACACGCCCTGCAGGGAGCGCAGGTCGGCCAGGATATCGCGCCCCAGCACCGGGTGCTGGCGCATGACCTCGAACTCGGCTGCGGTGAGCGGGCCGCGCTTGTTGAGGATGCGGTCGGGCACGCCGATCTTGCCCACGTCGTGCAGCACCCCGGCGAAGGAGAGCAGCTCCAGGTCCGCCGGGCCCAGGCCCACCTCGCGCCCGAGCATGGCCGCATAGGCGCCCACGCGCTCGGAGTGGCCCTTGGTGTACACGTCCTTGGCTTCCACCGAGCGCACGTGCGAGGTGATGATCTCCAGGTTCATGTCCTGCAGGCGGCACTGCACGGCCACGCTGTCCAGGGCCGAGGCCGCGTGGGCGGCGAACACGGACAACAGCTGGAGCGAGGGCAGGGAGTAGGGCCCGACCTCGTGCTCGCGCAACACCAGCACCATGCCCAGCAGCCGCTGGCCGTCGATGATGGGGGCGAACATGGCCGACACGGCGGTCTTGCCGCCGCCGCTGCGCACGGCCAGGGACTCGAAGAGCCTGGGGCCACGCCGCTCCATGAGCCGGGCGGCCACGGCGCAGAACCAGTCGCGCACGCGGCGGTTGTCGCGCAGCAACGGGCCCCAGTGTACGTCGCGGCCCAGATCGGCGCGCGCGCCCTCGGTGAAGAACAGGCTCATGGCGTCGGGGTGGAAGGTCTCGCGCAGCTGGACCAGGAACTCCTTGACCACCGAGCGCACGTCGCGCTGGCGGCGCAGGGCCTGGCTGAAATCCAGGACCAGGTCCAGGCCCCGGGGGTCGGGGGCATCGCCCTGGGGACCACGGCGCTGCTCGGCCTGGCGCAGCTCGCGCTCGCGCAGCACCTTGGCCACCTTGTCCTGAAGTTCGCGGATGCCGAAGGGCTTGAGCAGGTAGTCGGCAGCCCCGAGCTGGATGCAGCGCACCGCGCTTTCCACCGAGCCGTAGCCGGTGAGGAAGATGACCTCGGCGTCGCAGCCCCGGGCGCGCATCTCTTCGAGCATCTCGCGCCCGCCCAGGCGGGGCATGCGCAGGTCGGTCACCACCAGATCCACCCCGCCCTGGTCGAGGATCTCCAGGGCCTGCGCGCCGTTGCCCGCCGTCTTGACCGCGCAGCCCAGCCCCAGCAGGGCCTCGCGGTTGACTTCGAGCAGCGCGGCTTCGTCGTCAACGAGCAGGATCGTCTTGTCGTGCATCGGGTTCCCGGCGTCCATGCCTGCAAAGCGTGCACACGGCCCCGGCGGGGCAAAGGCCGCACGGCGGCGGAAGCTGCCGTGCGGCTTGTGTAATCCACGTCATCGATTCTTGTCCAGCCGGGCGGCGGCCCGCCATTTGCGGGCCGCCACGCCGGGCGCGGGCTTTGCCTTTTGCCCGCAAGTGACGTATGCAGACCCGAGACGGCAGACCCGCCGCCACCCAAAGGACGCGCGATGCACACCGAACCCGACGCCGGGGCCCAGCCCGAAGCCAGAGAGATCGTCCGGCACATCGAGCAGCTGCCCGCGCCGCCCGCCGTGGCGGGCAAGGTCCTGTCCATGGTCGCCGGGCAGGACGCGGACTTCAACGACGCCGCCCGGCTCATCGAGACCGACGCCTCCCTGGCCCTGAAGGTGCTGCGCATGGCCAACACCCTGGCCTACGGCTACCGGGGCAAGGTCGAAAGCCTGGACCAGGCCGTGCGCACCCTGGGCTTCGAGACCCTGCGCAACGCCCTGCTCTCGGTGCTCATCCGCGACAGCCTCTTCGCCGGGCACGCGCGCGGCGGCGACCCGCTGCTGACCCACCTGTGGAAACACTCCCTGACCTGCGCCGTCACGGCCCAGATGCTGGCCGAAACGGCCATGCCCGAGGCCAAGGGCGCGGCCTTCACCGCCGGGCTGGTCCACGACTGCGGGCAGATGGTCCTGCTGGCGGCCCGGCCCGCGCACTACGAGCCCCTGGTGCGGCGCTGCCGCGCGGGCGAGGCGCCCCTGCTGGCCCTGGAGGCCCCGGGCCCCGAGCACACCCTGGTGGGCAAGTGGCTGCTGGTGCAGTGGGACATGCCGCGCGCCCTGGTGGACGTGGCCTGGCTGCACCACCAGTCGCCCGAGGCCCTGGCCGGGCTGGGCCGCGAGGGGCGGCTGCCCGCCCTGGTCGGCCTGGCCGACCTGCTGGCCCACGAGGTGATGTGCGACGCGCCCGTGGCCGCCGGGGCGGACCCCGAGGCCCTGGCCGGGCTGCTGGGCATCCCGGGCGCGGCCCTGGAGCAGGTCAAGGCGCGCATCGGCGAGGCCTACGCCCAGCGCGCCGCCGCCTTCGACCTGGACGGCGACGCGGCGGGCTTCTATTTCGAGGCCCTGCAACGGGCCAACGCGCGCCTGGCGGGCATCAACGCCGACCTGGACGACCAGCGCCGCCGCCTGCGCCGGGCCAACCGGGTGCTCACCGCCGTGACCGCCGCCGGGCAGGAGATGGCCCGGGCCCAGGCCCCCGGGGCCGTGCTCGACACCCTGGCGCGGGTGTTCCCCGCGCGCCTGGGCGCTCCGCGCGGCTTCGCCTACCACGTGGACTCCGGGGCCGGAACCCTGAACGGCCTGGCCTGGGACGAGGGCGCCGCGCGGCCCTTCCGCTGCGGGCTGGACAAGAACCTGGCCCCCGTGTTCGGCCACGGACCGGACGCCCCGCCGCAGGAGCTGCGCCCGGTGCTGACCGGATACCTCACGCGCATCCCCGCCGAGATGCCCGACGAGGCCTCGCATATGCTCTGCGCGCCGCCCTGGCTGATCCTGCCGCTGCTGGCCGAGGGCGGCTTCCTGGGCGAGGTGGCCTTCGCCCCGGGCGATGCGCGCTCCGTGCGCCTGCCCGCCGAGGAGCGCGCCGGGTTCATCCAGCTCGCGGACCTGGCCAGCGCGGCCCTGAACCGCCTGGAACTGCACGAGCGGCTGGAGGAGCGCGCCGAGCGCCTGTCCTCGGCCCTGGGGCGGCTGCGGCGCATGAACCACAAGCTGCTCCAGGCCGAGCGCCTGGCCGCCGTGGGCCAGCTGGCCGCCGGGGCCGCCCACGAGATCAACAACCCCCTGGCCATCATCTACGCCCGGGCCCAGCTCCTGGAGCTGCGCGCGCCCGACGAGAAGACCCGCGCGGACTTCCGGCAGATGATGGCCCAGATCGAGCGCATCACCACCATCCTGACCAACCTCATGGATTTCGCCCGGCCTGCGCCGCCGCACATGGAACCCCTGGCCCTGAACGGCGTGGCCGAGCGGGCCATGGCCCTGGTGGCCGGCGGCCTGGGCAAACAGGAAATCGACCTCGTGACCGAACTGGCGCCGGACCTGCCCCCCGTGACCGCCGACGGCGGCCAGCTCGAACAGGTGGCGCTCAACCTGCTCATCAACGCCGAGCACGCCGTGGCCGACCGGGCCCAGCCCCGGGAGCGCGGGCGCATCACCGTGGCCACCGGGGTCCAGGGCGCCCACGCCTTCCTCACAATCTCCGACAACGGCGTCGGCATCCCTGTAGAAAATCTGGACAAGATCTTCGACCCCTTCTTCACCACCAAGGAGCAGGGCCGGGGCACAGGCCTGGGGCTGTCCACGTCCTACGGCATCGTGCAGGCCCACGGCGGCGACATCCGCTTCCGCAGCGTGCCCGGCAGCGGCACGCAGGTCACGGTGCTGCTGCCCCTGTCCTGCCCGGCCCCGCAGGCGGCCCGCGCCGCGGCCCAGGGCCGCCCCGAGCGCGACACCATCCTGGTGGTGGACGACGAGCGGCATATCCGCGACATCCTGCGCGAATCCCTGGAAGCCCGGGGCTACGCCGTGCGCACCGCCGAGGACGGCGAGCAGGGCCTGGTGCTGCTGGAGCGCGAGCGCTTCAGCCTGCTGCTGGTGGACATCCGCATGCCCCTGCGCGACGGGCTCTCGCTGCTGGAGCGCGCCCGCGAGCGCATCGGCGCCACCCCGGTCATCGTGCTCACGGGCATGGCCGGGCCCGAGGAAATCGACAAGGCCCTGCGCCTGGGCGTGTTCCGCTGCGTGCGCAAGCCCTTCCAGATCGACGCCCTGCTGGACGACATCGCCGCCGCCCTGGGGCGTGATCCGGGCGGGGAGGCGTCGTGAGAATCGTCCCCCTGGCCCCGGGCCAGCCGCCCACGCGGGTGATCTGCGTGGCCAGCGGCAAGGGCGGCGTGGGCAAGACCAGCCTGGCCACGGGCCTGGCCTTCGCCCTGGCCGCGCGCGGCAACCGCGTCTGCCTGCTCGACGCCGACCTGGGGCTGGCCAACGTGGACATCGTGCTCGGCGTGAGCCCGGACAAAACCCTGGAAGACGTGCTTTTCGGCGGCGTGCCCATGGCCGAGGCCATCGTGCCCGTGGCCCCGGGGGTGGACCTGGTGTCCGGCGCCTCGGGGGTGCCCCGGCTGGCCGAGCTGACCCGCGCCGAGCGCATGCGCCTGGCGGCCCAGTTCGCCGCGCTGGACGGCTACGACTACCTCATCGTGGACAATTCGCCGGGCATCAGCGCCCAGGTGGTCTCGCTGTGCCTGTCGGCGCGCGACCTCGTCGTGGTGGCCACGCCCGATGCCACGGCCATCACCGACGCCTATGCGCTGATCAAGGTGCTCACGCGCTCGGGGCTGTGGTGGAGCCCGTTCATCTGCGTGAACCGCGCGCGCGGGCGCCAGCAGGGGCGGCTGGTGTTCGAGAAGCTGCGCGCCACGGCGGGCAAGCACCTGGGGCTCAACTGCCGCTACCTTGGCTGCGTGCTGGAGGACGAGGCCGTGGGCCTTGCGGCCAGCCTGCGCAAGCCTGTGGCCGAGGCCGCGCCGCGCTCCGGCGCGGCCCGCGACCTGGCCGCCCTGGCCCAGACCCTGGACGAGGCCGACACGCCCGGGCGGCGGCGCGACGTGAGCCCCCAGCGCTTCCTGGACGGCTCGGTCATGCGCCTGAAGCAGGAGCGCGGCGCCCTGGCGGGCATCGCGCGGACCACCGAGCGCTTCCAGCGCGAGCTGGCCACCGCCGCCCCCGCCCGGCAGGACCAGGAGCGATTGCAGGAAGGGCTGGCCCGCCTGGGCCGCGGGCTGGACCGCCTGGAGCGCCTGCACGGGCCCGCCGGGCAGGCCGACCGCGCCCGGCTCATGGCCGCCATGCGCGCCGAGCTGGCGGCCCTGCGCGCCGTGCTGGCGCCCGGGCAGGCGCCCGCCGCAGGCCCCGGGCGCGCCCCGGCCCCGGTGCCGCCCCTGCCCCCCCGGCGGCCCGGCAGCCTGGACCTGCCCCCGGCGCCAAGCGCCCAGGGCGACGAAACCCTGCCCGGGATGCGCGCGGCCCTGGCGGCCCTGGCCGAGGCCAGCGCCCCCGCCGCCCCCGCTGCGGGCGCGCCCGGTGGCCCGCGGCAGGACCGGGCCCTGCTGGTCTGCCCGCCCTCGCCCATGCGCGAGGTGCTGGCCGAAGTGCTGGCCGGGGCCGGGCTGCGGCCCGAGGCCGTGCATCCGCGCGCGCTCAACGGCGGCGACCATTTCGCGGGCTACCGCCTGGGCCTGGTCTGCTGGGACGCCCCGGCGCGCGACCTGGAGCGCGTGGTGGCCCGGGCGGGGAGCACGCCGGTGCTCATGCTGCGCGGCTTCCGGCACACGCCCGGGCACGAGCCGGACCTGACGGGCCTGCCGGTGACGGTGCTGCACAAGCCCTTCCAGGTCCAGGACCTTTACGGGGCCATCCGCCGGGCAACAGGCACCGGCGCGTAGGCCAAGCCGGGCCACGCCGGGCCACGCCGGGCCGGGCCAAACCAGACACAGAACGCGAAAAGGCCGGGATGGTCGCCCATCCCGGCCTTTTTGCGCGCCGTGCCCGGCGCTAGAACTTGTAGCCCACGGTGACACCGACGATGTGCGTCTCCAGGTCCACGGCCTTGGAGTCGAAGACGCCCTCGTTCTGCCGCGCGGCGTAGTCGCGGTTCTTGCTTTCCAGGTAGGTGTAGGCGAGGTCCAGGGTCCACTGGTCCCAGTGGAAGCCCAGGCCGCCGGAATAGAGCATGCGGTCGTTGGTGGGGATCATGTAGTCCGCGTGGTCGGGGGCGATGGCCTCCTGGTCGTAGACGAAGCCCGCGCGCAGGTCGAGCCAGTCGTACAGGGCGTATTCGGCGCCGATCTGGTAGCGGAAGGTGTCGCGCCAGTCCTTGACGGAGGTGCTCTGGTTCGAGGAGGCCACGCCGGGCACAAGCCGGTTCTTGTACTTGATGCGCAGCTCCTGGTAGGTGCTCCAGCGGGTCCAGACCACGTCGCCCTCCAGGGTCAGCTTGTCCATGGGCTTGACGGCCACGCCGAAGCTGACGCTGTCGGGCAGGATGAGGTCGCCCTCGGCCTCGGAGTCGGTGCCGAAGGCGCCGGCCACGGGCGGAGCCAGGGTGCCCTGGCGGGTGAAGGTGGCGTCACCCTCGACGGTGTGCTTGATCTGGCTGCGGTAGGTCAGGGCCAGGCTCAGCCAGTCCAGGGGCTTGTGGTAGGCCGACAGGGTCAGGCCCAGGCCGATGCTGT
Organism: Desulfocurvus vexinensis DSM 17965; assembly: GCF_000519125.1. NCBI lineage: Bacteria > Pseudomonadati > Thermodesulfobacteriota > Desulfovibrionia > Desulfovibrionales > Desulfovibrionaceae > Desulfocurvus > Desulfocurvus vexinensis. The sequence goes on along the minus strand of NZ_KI912582.1, from coordinate 14,945 downwards.
CGCCCAGCAGCTTGGCGTCGGTGTCGGTGTTGGTGGTGTTGGGGTTGTTCTTGACGCCCCAGGGGCCGCCGACGCCCAGGCCGTGGTCCACGGTCTTGCGTTGCAGGAACTCCAGCCACATGACCTCGCCACCCACGGCGAAGGACCATTTGTCGTTCAGTTTGTAGGCGAGGTTGGGGTTGACGGACAGGGACTGGATGGAGGCCTCGGTGACGTTGTAGCGTCCGGTCCACTGCTCGTCGTACTCGGTGCCCAGGCCGAAGCGGCTGAAGGCGCCCAGGCCGAGCCACCATTTGTCGTTGAGCTGGGCGCTGAAGTAGGTATGCGGCGGCAGCCAGACGTTGGACTTGCCCGAGGCGTCGTTGTAGGCGCCGTCGAAATTGATCTTGGCCATCGGGTTGATGCCGGTGACGCCGGCCACCAGGGACATGCCCTCCACGTCGGTCATGCCCGCCGGGTTGGCGGCGATGGTCGAGGCGTCCCGGGGCGAAGCCATGACCGCCCCGCCCATGGCGATGCCTCGCGCGTCCCATTCATACAAGGCGAAGCCCGAGGCCAGGGCGCCACCCGCCGTCATCAGCACGGCCAGACAGGCCAGGCCAGCCACCCGCAGCACGTTACGCATACAAACACCCCACTTGCTCGATGTGAAATACGATTGCGACAGCAACTGTCGCGGCCACAAAAATAGTTGCCTAAGCAACTTTTGCACCTGCATTTTTCGCGCCGGCAAACCCCGCCGGGGCTCTTGAGGCCATAGCGGAACCGTCCGCAAAAGGCCAGCCCCAACGGCCCTGTTTTGCACCTTTTTTTACAGCGCGGCGACGGCCGGGTGACGCCCCGGCGCCCGCGCCGCGCGCCAGGATTGCACCCGCAGCGATTCACGCCCGGCCCGGGCCGAAAAACGCGCCCCGGCCCGCCCCACATCCCCGCCCCAGGCGCTGCGGCGCTTCGCCGCAGCGCCTGGGGCGGGCGAGCGGGATCCAAGGGGCCTTGCCCCTTGGCGGGTCCAGGGCAGCGCCCTGGCGGGGTTCGGGGCAGCGCCCTGGCGGGGTTCGGGGCAGCGCCCCGACGGGGTCCGGGGCGGCGCCCCGGCAGCCCCCCGGCAGCCCCCGAACGACGCCCCCGGCAGCCGCGCGGGCAGCAATGCGGCAGCCAGGCCCGGGCGCGCGAACGGCACGGCCCGGCCCGGGGGTGTTCCGGGCCGGGCCGATGCTGCATGGGCCGAGGGAGTGGCGCCTATTTGCGGAAGAGGCGGATGGTGTTGGTCTGGGTGCTGGTCTGTCCCGGGGGTTCGGGGCGGCCCGAGGTGATGACCACGCTGTCGCCGGGGGCGAAGTCGGGGCAGGCCTTGACGAATTCCATGGCCCGGCGGGTGTGGTCCTCGATGTCCGTGGTGACCAGCCGGGGGTTGACGCTCCAGAAGAAATTGAGCCAGCGGATGACGCGCGGGTCGGTGGTCAGGCCGTAGATGGCCTGGGCGGGCCTGCGGCTGGAGAGCTGGCGGGCGGTGGTGCCGCTGGAGGAGTGGGCGACCAGGGCGCGGCTGCCGTCGTGCTCGGCGATGAGGCAGGCGGAGTAGGCCATGTACTTGACGATATCCTGCTTCTTGCTGGGGCGGTAGGGTTCGCCCAGGCGTTCCAGGTAGTAGGCTTCGGAGCTGGCGGCGATGCCTTCGATGAAGCGGCAGGTCTCCACGGGGTAGGAGCCGATGGCGGTTTCCTCGGAGAGCATGACGCAGTCGGAGCCGTCGAGGACGGCGTTGGCGACGTCGGCGGCCTCGGCGCGGGTGGGCACGGGGTTCTTGACCATGGAGAGCATCATCTGGGTGGCGACGATGACGGCCTTCTGGGCGTGGCGGCAGGCGCGGATGATACGTTTCTGGATGACGGGCAGGGTCATGAGCGAGCATTCGACGCCCAAGTCGCCGCGCGCGACCATGACCACGTCGGCGGCCTCGACGATGGACTCGATGTTGTCCAGGGCGCGCTTGCGTTCGAGCTTGGCGACCACGGGCACCCAGTGGCCCTGGGCGCGGATGAGTTCCTTGGCCTCTTCGACGTCCTCGCGGGTCTGCACGAAGGAGAGGGCCACGGCGTCCACGCCGATGGCCAGGGCCTCGCGCAGGTCCTTGCGGTCCTTGTCGGTGAGGGCGGGCATGGGGTGAATCTTGTCGGGGAAGGCGATGCCCTTGTTGGAGGTCAGGATGCCGCCGTTTTGGGCCTGCATCTCGCAGAGCCGGTCGGCCTTGAGCACGCGGGTCACGCGGAACTGGAGCATGCCGTCGGAGAGGTAGACGGGGTCGTCCACGGCGATGTCGTGCATCAGGGCGGGCACGTCGAGGCTGATGAAGACCTTGTCGGTTTCTGCGCCCTGGCGCTCGTCGGGCAGGCCGAGGCAGACGACTTGGCCTTTTTCCACGGTGAGCGGCGAGCCGTCCACCTGGCCGATGCGCGTCTTGGGGCCGCACAGGTCGGCCATGACGGTGAGGGGTATGTTCTCCTCGGCCTCCAGCTCGCGGATGGCGGCGACCACGGGCCGGAAGTATTCGGCGTCGGCGTGGGAGAAGTTGAGGCGCAGGATGCGGACCCCATGGCCGACCATGCCGCGCATGATCTCCTTGTCCATGGAGGCCGGACCGAGTGTGGCGATGATCTTGGTGCGCATGGCGCCCTCCGGGTGTCTGGGTTCTGCTGCTTCAGCTGTGGTTGTAGCACACCCGGGGCAGGTGTCCAGGCATAGGCGCGGGCCGCGCCCCGGGTGGGACGCGGCCCGTGAAAGACGCCGGAGCGCGCGGGGCGCGGGGGCTGCGGCTACAGGCTGTCCATGTCGCGCAGCAGGGTGTCGAAGTAGTCCACGGTCCTGGCCAGGCCTTCGCGCAGGGGCACCTTGGGCTCCCAGCCTGCGGCGCTGCGGGCCAGGGTGATGTCGGGCTTGCGCTGGCGGGGGTCGTCGCCGGGCAGGGGGCGGAACTCGATGTCCGAGCCGCCGCCGACCATTTCGCGCACCAGTTCGGCCAGCTCGAGGATGGTGAACTCGCCGGGGTTGCCCAGGTTCATGGGCCCGGTGAAGTCGTCGGGGGTGTTGTTCATGAGCCGGACGAAGCCTTCGATCATGTCGTCCACGTAGCAGAAGGAGCGCGTCTGGGAGCCGTCGCCGTAGATGGTCAGCGGGCGGCCGCGCAGGGCCTGGACCACGAAGTTGGAGACCACGCGCCCGTCGTTGGGGTGCATGCGCGGGCCGTAGGTGTTGAAGATGCGCGCGACCTTGATGCGCAGCCTGTGCTGGCGGTGGTAGTCGAAAAACAGGGTCTCGGCGCAGCGTTTGCCCTCGTCGTAGCAGGAGCGTTCGCCGATGGGGTTGACGCGGCCCCAGTAGCCTTCGGGCTGGGGGTGGACTTCGGGGTCGCCGTAGACCTCGCTGGTGGAGGCCTGGAAGATCTTGGCCCGCAGGCGCTTGGCCAGGCCGAGCATGTTGATGGCGCCGTGGATGGAGGTCTTGGTGGTCTGCACGGGGTCGTGCTGGTAGTGGATGGGCGAGGCCGGGCAGGCCAGGTTGTAGATCTCGTCCACCTCGATATAGAGCGGGAAGGTCACGTCGTGGCGCTTGAGCTCGAAGTAGGGGTTGTCCAGCAGGTGCTTGATGTTGCGCTTGGAGCCGGTGAAGAAGTTGTCCACGCAGAGCACGTCGCAGCCGTCGGCGAGCAGGCGCTCGCACAGGAACGACCCCAGGAACCCGGACCCGCCGGTGACCAGAACGCGTTTTTTGATGTGCATGCCGTCCTCGCTGCTTGCTGGCTGGATGCTGGCGCGCCGGAAAGCCGACGCGCCCCCTGCGGGGATGCAAGCCCCGCGCCAGGGGCGCCCGGGCGCGGAGGCGCGGGGGCGCGGGAGTACGGGGGCACGGGCCTGGCGGAGGCACCGCCGCCAGCCGCCTCCGCAGTCTGCGTTCTCCCCCGCCCGGGCGTCAAGGCCCGCGCGGGGCGCGAACAGGCAGCGGCCTGTGCCGGGGCCGCCCCCCCCCGGCGCTGGCTGCGGCACTGGCGCCGCCCGCCGCCGCGCGGGCTCGCGCGCCTTCCCGGCGCCGGGCTCCGCCCTCTTGCCGCGCCGCATTCCCACGCCTGGTTTCCCGCTCCCGGCCCTCCGCTTTCCCTTGACACCGCCCGTCCCGCGCGATAATCGATAATCCCGTTGTGACCATCGGTCACTTTTTGACCGCAGGTCGCACGACAGGGCAGGCAGGACATGGCCAGGAAACAGCAGGAAAAATCGCTCCAGACGCGCCAGGAGCTCATGGCCTCGGCCACCCAGCTCATCGGCGCGCAGGGGTACGACGCCACCTCCGTGGCCGACATCACCCGCCACGCGGGCTACGCCAAAGGCAGCTTCTACCGCCACTGGCAGAGCAAGGACGAGATGTTCCTGGACGTGGTGCAGGCCCGGCTGGCGGCCTACCGCGCCGAGCGCGACGCGCGCATCGGCCAGGCCCGCAGCCTGGACCAGGCCATGCACGTGATCTGGGACTTCCTGGAGTCGATCATCGACGACCGCGACTGGTCGCGCATCTTCCTGGAATTCACCATGCACGTCTCGCGCGACAAGGCCCTGTGCGCTCAGCTCAACAACGGGGCCTACCGGCTGTCCAACAGCCTTTTCGCCGAGCTGGTGCGCGGCCATGTGGCCACGGACTTCCCGCCCGAGAAGCTCGGCGCGCTGAACACCGCGCTGTTCGAGGGCCTGCTGATCCACCGCGCCCTGGGCACCGGCACCCTGGACACGCGCGACGTGCGCGAGGCCGCGCTGGTGCTCATCCGCCACTACGCAACCCCCAGGCCCCCGGCCCCCGGCCCCGGGCCCGACACCAACCCCGGAGAAACCCCATGACCAAAGCCCTGGCCGCCCTGCTGACGCTGGCCCTGGCCCTGGCGGCCCTGCCCGCCGCCGCAGGCACAGTGACCCTGACCTACTCCAACTTCTTCCCGCCCACCCACGTCCAGTCGCAGCTGGCCGAGCAGTGGTGCGCCGAGGTGGAGAAGCGCACCGGCGGCGCCGTGCGCGTGGACTACTTTCCCGGCGGCACCCTGACCAAGGCCCCGGAAATCTACGACGGCGTGGTGGAAGGGCTCTCCGACGTGGGCATGAGCGCCCCGGGCTACACGCGCGGGCGCTTCCCGGTCATCTCCGCCGTGGACCTGCCCCTGGGCTACGCCAGCGGCCCGGCGGCCACCGCCGTGGCCAACGCCGTGTTCGAGAAGTTCCGCCCCGCCGAGTTCGACGATGTGGAGGTCATGTACTTCCACGCCCACGGCCCGGGCCTGCTGCACACCGCCAAGAAGCCCGTGCGCACCCTGGAGGACATGAAGGGCCTGAAGCTGCGCGCCACGGGCAACTCGGCCAAGGTCGTGCAGGCCCTGGGCGCCACGCCGGTGGCCATGTCCATGCCCGACTCCTACCAGGCCATCCAGAAGGGTGTGGTCAACGGCGGGCTGCACCCGGTGGAGACCAACAAGGGCTGGAAAATGGGCGAGGTGGTCAACTTCATGACCGAATCCCACGCCGTGGCCTACACCACCGCCTTCTATGTTGTTATGAACAAGGCCCGCTGGGCGGCCATCCCCCCCGAGGCCCAGGCCGCCATCCGCGAGCTCAACGCCGAGTGGGCCGTGCGCCACGGCCAGGCCTGGGACGAGAGCGACGCCGAGGGCATGGAGTTCTTCCTGTCCAAGGGCGGGCAGGTGGTGCCCCTGGCCGCCGACGAGGCCGCGCGCTGGAGCGCCATCTGCGCGCCCATCCTGGACGAGTACGTCCAGGAAGTCAGCGCCAAGGGCCTGGACGGCAAGGCGATCCTGGAGTACACCCAGGCCGCTCTCAAGGCCCAGGGCAACTAGCCCGGGCGCAACCGACCGCAAGCGGAGGCGGACCAGCCCGGCCCGCCTCCGCTCCCCTTTTGCCCGAGCGGAACGCACAACCATGCACGCACTCTCCCGCCTTCTGGACCGCCTCGAAGCCGTCATGCGCGCCCTGGCCTGCGCCTGCCTCATGGGCATGGCGCTGCTCACCGGCGCCGACGTGGCCGGGCGCGGGCTGTTCAACACGCCCCTGTTCGGCTCCGAGGAGCTGACCACCATCCTGGCCACCCTGGCCGTGGCCCTGTGCCTGCCCTATGCCCACGCCCAGGGCGTGCACATCGGGGTGGAAATCCTGGTGCGCCGCCTGCCGCGCCGCGCCCGGGCCACCGTGGCCCTGCTGACCAACGCCACGGCCATGGCCCTGTTCGGCGTGGTGGCCTGGCGCATGGTGGACTACGCCCTGACCATGCGCGCCTCGGGGCTGATATCCATGAACCTGGGCCTGCCGACGCACCTGGTGGTCCTGGCCCTGGCCTTCGGGTTCGCCGTGTTCACCCTGTTCCTGGCGCGCGATGTGCTGCGCCACCTGACCACCAAGGACGGCAGATGATGGACCCGACCCTGGCCGGAATCCTGGGCATCGCGGTGATGATCGCGCTGTTCATGACCCGCATGCCCGTGGCCTATGTGATGACCCTCACGGGCTTCATCGGCTTTTCGCTGCTCACCTCGTGGAAGGGCGGGCTGAACCTGCTCTCGCGCAGCTTCTTCGAGGCGTTTTCCTCCTACAGTCTGTCCACCATCCCGCTGTTCATCCTCATGGGCCAGCTGGCCTTCAACAGCGGCATTTCGCGGCGGCTGTACGACACGGCCTACCATTTCCTGGGGCACGTGCGCGGCGGGCTGGCCATGGCCACCGTGGCGGCCTGCTCGGCCTTCGGGGCGGTATGCGGCTCCTCGCCCGCCACGGCGGCGACCATGGCCACCGTGGCCATCCCCGAGATGAAGCGCTACGGCTACGCCAACTCCCTGGCGGCGGGCAGCGTGGCCTCGGGCGGCGGCCTGGGCATGATCATGCCGCCCAGCGTGGTGCTCATCGTCTACGGCGTGCTCACCGAGCAGTCCATCGGCGCGCTGTTCGTCTCGGGCATCCTGCCCGCGCTGCTGCTCACGGCGCTGTTCATCGTCGCCGTGGCCATCCAGTGCGCCCTGCGCCCGAGCCTGGGCCCGGCGGGCGAGGGCTTCAGCCGCGCCGAAAAGCTGCGCTCCCTGGGCGGGCTGGTGGATACGCTGCTGGTGTTCGCCCTGGTCATCGGCGGCATGTTCTTCGGCTGGTTCACGCCCACCGAGGCCGCATCCATCGGCGTGCTGGGCGTGCTGGTGCTGGCCGTGGCCCGGCGCAGGCTGCCCTGGCGGGCCTTCGTTGCCTCCCTGGAGGAGACCCTGCGCACCTCGTGCATGGTGCTGTTCCTGGTGGCCGGGGCCACGGTCTTCGGCAAGTTCCTGGCCGTGACGCGCATCCCCTTCAACGTGGCCGAATGGGTGGCGGGCTTCGACCTGCCCGCCTTCGGCGTCATGGCCGTGATCATCGCCATCTACTTCGTGGGCGGCTGCTTCATGGACGCCCTGGCGCTGATCATGCTGACCATCCCCATCTTCTTCCCCGTGGTGCAGCACCTGGGCTACGACCCCATCTGGTTCGGCGTGATCATCGTGCTGGTGACGCAGATGGGCGTCATCACCCCGCCGGTGGGCATCAACGTCTATGTGGTCTTCGGCATGTCCCAGAAGCTCGTTCCGGGCATGACCCTGGAGGCCATCTTCAAGGGCACCATCCCCTTCCTGCTGGCCATCGTGGCAGGCATCGTGCTCATGTTCCTGTTCCCGCAGATCGTGCTGTTCCTGCCGGGGCTGATGTACTGACGCATGCGGCCGGACGCGGGGGGCTGCCCCTGCGCCCGGCCGCGCCGCGCCGGCCCGCCGCCTCCCCGCCTGCCCGCCCCCGGTTCCCCGCCGCCCCGGCGCGTTGACTTGCCCGCGCTTTTCCCCCATGCTGACCGAGCATCGCAAACCCCAGCCGCGCCGCGCGAGGGAACCCGCATGACCAGCATCGCCCTGTCTCCGGCCTGGAAGGCGCTCGAAGAGCACTACCGCGAAATGTCCTCGCTGCACATGCGCGAGCTGTTCGCCAAGGACCCGGAGCGCTTCGCGCGCTTCTCCCTGCGCCTGGGCCCCGTGCTGCTCGACTATTCCAAGAACCGCATCACCGAGCGGACCATGGCCCTGCTCATGGACCTGGCCCGCCAGGCCCAGGTGCCCGAGCGACGCGAGGCCATGTTCGCCGGGCAGCCCATCAACGTCACCGAGGGCCGCGCCGTGCTGCACACCGCCCTGCGCAACCGCTCCGCCCGCCCCGTGCTCGTGGACGGGCAGGACGTGATGCCCGGGGTGCGCGCCGTGCTGGGGCGCATGGGCGCCTTCGCCAAGGCCGTGCGCGGCGGCGCCTGGCTGGGCCACACCGGGCGGCGCATCACCGACGTGGTCAACATCGGCATCGGCGGGTCGGACCTGGGGCCGACCATGGTCTGCCGCGCCCTGGCCCACTACGCCGACGGCCCCGCGCCGCATTTCGTCTCCAACGTGGACGGCACCCACATCCACGAGACCCTGCGCCGCCTGAACCCCGAAACCACCCTGTTCATCGTCGCCTCCAAGACCTTCACCACCCAGGAGACGATGATGAACGCCGCCACGGCCAAGCGCTGGTTCCTGGAGTCCGGCGCGGCGAAAAAGGACGTGGCCCGGCACTTCGTGGCCCTGTCCACCAACGCCCGGGCCGTGGCGGAGTTCGGCATCGACCCGGCCAACATGTTCGAGTTCTGGGACTGGGTGGGCGGGCGCTACTCCCTGTGGTCGGCCATCGGGCTGTCCATCGCCCTCACCGTGGGCATGGCCCGCTTCGAGGAACTGCTGGAAGGCGCCTTCCTGGCCGACGAGCACTTCCGCAGCGCGCCGCTGGAGCAGAACATCCCCGTGGTCCTGGCCATGCTCGGGGTGTGGTACAACAACTTCTTCGGCTGCGGCACCCACGCCATCCTGCCCTACGACCAGTACCTGGACCGCTTCCCGGCCTACTTCCAGCAGGGCGACATGGAGTCCAACGGCAAGAGCGCGACCCTGGACGGCACCCTGGTGGACTACGGCACGGGCCCCGTGGTCTGGGGCGAGCCCGGCACCAACGGCCAGCACGCCTTCTACCAGCTGCTGCACCAGGGCACCAAGCTCGTGCCCTGCGACTTTTTGTGCGCGGCCAACCCGCTGAACCCGGTGGGCGACCACCACCGGGTGCTGGTCTCCAACTTCCTGGCCCAGACCGAGGCCCTCATGCGCGGGCGCAACCTGGAGGAAACCGAGGCCGCCCTGCGCGCCGAGGGCCACGCCGACGCCGAGATCGCCCGCCTGCTGCCGCACAAGGCCTTCGCGGGCAACCGCCCGTCCAACAGCCTGCTCTACGAGCGCCTGACCCCCGCCACCCTGGGCACGCTCATCGCGCTCTACGAGCACAAGATCTTCGTGCAGGGCGTGGTCTGGAACATCAACTCCTTCGACCAGTGGGGCGTGGAGCTGGGCAAGCAGCTGGCCAAGGCCATCCTGCCCGAACTCTCCGCCAAGCCCGACCCCGCCGCCCACGACGCCTCCACCAACGGCCTCATCGCGGCGTACCGCGCCATGTGCGCCCCGGGCGGGCCGGGCAAGGGGCAGTAGGGGCCGGCACGCCCCGCCCCCGGGGACCGCAGCAGGGCACCGCGCCACCCGCCACCCGCCCCCGGGGGCGCCGCGCCAATAATCTATTGGCCTTGACAACGGCCCCGGTTTCGACAACAAACGAGGAACCCGGCGGCACGCAAGCCGCCGCGGGAAACGCTCCGGCCCGGCCGGGCGGCCCGCAACCACGACCCGCTCTCCCAGGAGGACGCGCATGACCCGCACCGCAGCAAACGCCCTGGCCCTGGCCAGGCCCCGCGCGGTCCGGCGTGCCCCCGTCCCCTGCGGCGCCCGCCCGGGCGCCGCCGCCACCGCCTTCCCCGCCGCCACCGCCCGCCCCATGGTCCAGCGACTATTCCGGGGCGTGACGGGCACGGGCGGCATCTTCCAGTTTAGCCGCTAGGCCCCCGGCTTTTTGGCAAGGACGCGCGCGCCCCAAGGCCCGCCGTCCCGGTTCCCTTTCCGTCCATCCTCTGAATCCGCAAGGGAGAACCCGCATGAAGACCATGCGCCTTTTCGCCGTACTGGCGGCCCTGTGCCTGCTGCTGTCCACCCTGGCCCCGGCCCGCGCCGCAGAGCCCATCAAGCTCGGCGCCGTGCTCTCCGTCACCGGCCCGGCCTCCTTCCTGGGCGAGCCCGAAAAGAACACCCTGCTGCTCCTGCAAGACCAGATCAACGCCGCCGGGGGCATCCTCGGCAGGCCGCTGGAGCTGGTCATCTACGACGACGAGACCGACGTGAACAAGTGCGTGCTCGCCGTGGACAAGCTGCTGAAAAAAGACCGCGTCGTCGCCGTCATCGGCCCCACGGTCTCGGGCAACACCCTGGCCGTGATGAACAAATTCCCCGCCGCCAAGGTGCCCCTGGTCTCCTGCGCCGCCGCCGAGAAGATCGTGCAGCCCGTGAACCCCTGGGTCTTCAAGACCCCGCAGTCCGACCGCCAGGCCGTGGCCCGCATCCTGGAGCACCTGCGCCAGGCCGGGCTCTCCAAGGTCGCCATCCTCACCGTGTCCGACGGCTTCGGCCAGGCCGGGCGCGCCGTGCTGGCCGAGATGCTGCCCGCCGAGGGCTTCACCCTGGTGGCCGACGAGATCTACGGCCCCAAGGACACGGACATGACCCCGCAGCTGACCAAGATCAAGGGCCTGGCCCCCGACGCCATCGTCTGCTGGGGCACCAACCCCGGGCCCGCCGTCATCGCCCGCAACCGCGTGCAGCTCGGCATGGACACCCCGCTGTACATGAGCCACGGCGTGGCCTCGGGCAAGTTCATCGAGCTGGCTGGCGAGGCCGCCGAAGGCCTGCTGCTGCCCGCCGGGCGCATGATCGCCGTGGACCAGATCGAGGACGGCAACGCCCAGAAGGACGTGCTCACCGCCTATGTGGCCGACTACACGGCCCGCTTCTCCGTCGCGCCCTCGACCTTCGGCGGCTACGCCTACGACGCCCTGGCGCTGATCAAGGCCGCCATCGAGACCTCGGGCTCCGCCGAGCCCCAGGCCATCCGCGACGCCCTGGAGGCCACCACCGGCTTCGTGGGCGCCACCGGCGTGTTCAACTTCAGCCCCGAGGACCACAACGGCCTGGACCCCACCTCCTTCGTCATGGTCGCCATCGAGAACGGCGGCTGGAAGGTGCTGCGGTAGCCCCATGGACACGGCGAGCCTGCTGCAATACCTCATCTCCGGGCTGACCGTGGGCAGCACCTACGGCCTGACGGCGCTGGGGTTCACCATCATCTTCAACACCACCGGCATCATCAACTTCGCCCAGGGCGAGTTCGTGATGCTGGGCGGCATGCTCGCCGTGGCCCTGGGCCAGGTGCTCGGGCTGCCCCTGGTGCCCGCCGTGCTCGGGGCCGTGGTGCTGACGACCCTGGCGGGGGGGCTGGTCGAACGCCTGGCCATCCGCCCCGCCAAGGGCGCCAGCACCATCCAGCTCGTCATCGTGACCATCGGCGTGTCCATCCTCATCCGCGGGCTGGTCATGCTGCTGTGGGACAAGGACACCCACGCCCTGCCCCACTTCTCGGGCATGCAGCCCATCCTCTTCGCCGGGGCGGCCATGCTGCCCCAGAGCCTGTGGGTGCTGGCCGTGACCCTGGCCATGCTGGCGGCGCTGCGCGCCTTCTTCACCGCCACCATCCACGGCAAGGCCATGCTGGCCTGCTCCTACGACCCCGGGGCCGCCGCCCTGGTGGGCGTCAACGTGCGGCGCATGGTCCTGGCCTCGTTCATGCTCGCGGCCCTGGTGGGCGCCGTGGGCGGGGCCATCCTCGCCCCGCTGACCATGACCAGCTACGACGTGGGCATCCTGCTCGGGCTCAAGGGCTTCGCGGCCTGCATCCTGGGCGGGCTGGGCAACCCCTTCGGCGCCGCCGCCGGGGGGCTCATCCTCGGCGTGCTCGAAGCCTTCGGCGCGGGGCTCGTGTCCTCGGCCTACAAGGACGCCATCACCTTCGTCATCCTGCTGGTGCTGCTGTTCGCACGGCCCACAGGGCTTTTCGGCGCCCAGAGCGCCCACAGGGTCTGAACCATGGGCCATGGCGCCAGGAACCTTGCCGCGCTGGCGGCCTTCGCCGCCGGTGTCGCGGCCATGCCGCTGCTGCTGACCAACGACTACTACCTGTCCACCCTGATCCTGGCCTTCCTGAACGCCATGGTCGTCATCGGCCTGAACCTGCTGCTGGGCTACGCAGGGCAGATCAGCCTGGGCCACGGCGCCTTCTACGGCCTGGCCGCCTACACCACCGCCGTGCTCACCGCCACCTGCGGCTGGCCCGTGGGCGCGGGCTGCGCCGCCGGCGTGGCGCTGACCGCCGCCGTGGCCTACGCCATCTCCATCCCGACCCTCAAGCTCTCGGGGCACTCCCTGGCCATGGCCACCCTGGGCTTCGGGCTCATCGTCTACATCGTCTTCAACGAGGCCATCGAACTCACCGGCGGGCCCAGCGGCTTCGTGGGCATCCCGCGCCTGACGCTCTTCGGCCACGCCTTCGAGTCCGACCTCGAATACTACTACCTCACCGGCGCGGTGCTGACCCTGCTGGCCTGGGCCGCCCTGAACCTCATCGACTCGCGCGTGGGCCGCGCCATGCGCGCCATCCACACCAGCGAGCGCGCCGCCGAGGTCTCCGGCATCGACATCACCGGCGCCAAGCGCTTCATCTTCGTGCTCTCCGCAGCCTACGCGGGGGTGGCCGGGGTGCTCTACGCCCACTACCTCGGCTTCGTGGCCCCGTCGTCCTTCGGCTTCCACTTCTCGGTGACGCTCATCGTCATGGTCGTGCTGGGCGGCATGGCCAGCGTGTGGGGCGCCGTGGCCGGGGCGGTGTTCCTCACCGCGCTGCCCGAGTTCCTGCGCGCCTTCGAAGACGTGGAAACCCTGCTCTACGGCGCCATCCTTGTCCTGTGCGTCATCTTCGTGCCCCAGGGCCTGGCCGGGGCCGCCGCGCGCCTGGCGCGCCTGCTCATCGCCCGGAGGCCCCATGTCCGCTGAGCCGCTGCTGCGCTGCCAGGGCGTCACCGTGCGCTTCGGCGGGGTCACGGCCCTGGCCGAGGTGGACTTCGCCGTGCGCCAGGGCACCATCACCAGCATCATCGGCCCCAACGGCGCGGGCAAGACCACCCTGCTTGGCGCCGTCACCGGCATGGTGCGCATGGCCTCGGGCGCCGTGGCCCTGGCCGGGCGCGACATCACCGCCCAGCCCGCCTTCCGCCGCGCCCGCGCAGGCATCGTGCGCACCTTCCAGAACCTCGAAGTCTTCTCCAACATGACCGTGGCCGAGAACGTCATGACCGGCTGCCACCGCCATGTGCGCTATTCGGCCCTGGACGCCCTGCTGCGCACCCCGCGCTACCGCCGCGAGGAACGCCGCTGCCACGACCATGCCCTGGACCGCCTGGCCTTCGTCGGCCTGGAAAACCTGGCCAGCGCCCAAGCCGCCGAGCTGGCCTTCGGCCAGCAGCGCGCCCTGGAACTGGCCCGCGCCGTGGCCGCCAACCCCACCCTGCTGCTGCTCGACGAGCCCGCCGCCGGGCTGAACATGGCCGAAACCCGCGCCCTGGGCGCCCTCATCCGCCGCATCCGCGACGACCTCGGCGTCACCGTCGTCCTGGTCGAGCACGACATGGACCTGGTCATGACCATCTCCGACGAGATCATGGTCCTCAACCACGGCTGCAACCTCGCCCTGGGCACGCCCCAGCAGATCCAGAAGAACCCCGAAGTCGTGCGCGCCTACCTGGGCGACGACGAGCTCTAGAGGCCACCGTGCTGACCCTGCGCAACATCGACATCCACCACGGCAGGATCCACGCCGTCAAACGCGCCTCCCTGCACGTGCGCCCCGGCGAAATCGTCGCCCTCATCGGCGGCAACGGCGCCGGCAAGACCAGCACCCTGACCACCATCTCCGGGCTGCACCGCCCAAGCGGCGGCGAAATCGTCCTGGACGGGCGCGACATCACCCGCGCAGCCCCCGACGCCATCGTCCGCCTGGGCCTGTCCCACGTGCCCGAAGGCCGCAAGGTCTTCAAACCCATGCGCGTGGAAGACAACCTGCAACTGGGCGCCTACCACCGCTGGGGCCGCAGGCAGCGCGCAGCCATCGCCCAGGACCTGGACGCCGTCTACACCATGTTCCCCGTGCTGCACTCCCGGCGCACCCAGGCCGCAGGCACCCTGTCCGGCGGCGAACAGCAGATGCTGGCCATCGGCCGCGCCCTCATGGCCCGGCCCCGGATGCTGCTGCTCGACGAGCCCAGCATGGGCCTGGCGCCCCAGGTCAGCCGCGAAATATTCCGCCATATCCGCGAACTGCGCGACCGCTTCGGGCTGACCGTGCTGGTCGTCGAACAGAACGCGCGCATGGCCCTGCGCGTGGCCGACCGGGGCTACGTGCTCGAAACCGGACGCATCATCCTCCAGGGCCCCAGCGAGGAACTGCTGGAAAACCGCGACGTGCAACGCGCCTACCTGGGCCGCGACCTGGACGCCGAGTAGCTGGGGCGCTGCCCCAGACCCCGCCAGGGGGCGCCGCCCCCTGGACCCCCGCAAGGGGCCAACGGCCCCTTGACCCCGCACGCCGGTCCGGGAATGCTGCGGCGGGGGACCGCCGCAGCATTCCCGGACCGGGGAGGGGCGAGGGGTTGGGAAGGTTGATGCGGACCGGGGAGATTACGCTGTCCCGGGCCGCCCCCCCCGAGAGCGCCTTTTCAGGGAAGGGGGTGGGGGAGAGCGTGGACTGCAAGCGCTCAAGCTGCACCTGCTCCAGCGCCTGGCGCGACATACACTCATATTCGGCGTCGAAGTACATGGTCGCTGCTCCTTC